>NZ_JBNJLI010000003.1:0-479161 GCF_051195275.1 Christiangramia sp. 3-2217-3z
TATCGCGGTCTTGGTAAGCCGTTACCTTACCAACTAACTAATAGGACGCATACTCATCTTTAAGCCATAAATGTTTAATGAAGTCTCCAGGTGAAGTCTCCATACTATGGGGTATTAATCCACGTTTCCATGGGCTATTCCCCGCTTAAAGGCAGATTGTATACGCGTTACGCACCCGTGCGCCACTCGTCAGCAAATTAGCTAGGCTAATCCCTGTTACCGTTCGACTTGCATGTGTTAGGCCTGCCGCTAGCGTTCATCCTGAGCCAGGATCAAACTCTTCATCGTTAAATCTTAAATATATTCAACAACTACTAAAGAAATTGCTCAGTATGACTTTTCTAGTCTTAATTCTTATACACTTGATTCTATCTCCTAAAAGATAAAACCCTTTGTCAATTCAATATATCAATGAACTTAATTGGTCTCCCAATCTGTCTTGTTAAAACCTAAGGAATCGAACCTTATTCTCTCACCCCATCCGGTGGTTTTCAGTAATTTTAGTCTGTAATTTCTGAACGTTTGCTTGCTCTCAAAGCGGGTGCAAATATACAACGCCTTTTCTTTACCAACCAAAACTTTTTTAATAAAATTTTTAATTTCTTTTTCTAAAGCTTTCCTACCTTTAAACTCCGCAAACCTTCTTATGAACGTCGCTTCGTTTTCAAAGCGGGTGCAAATATAAAACTAGTTTTGCTCTCCAGCCAAATAAAATTTAAAGAAATTTAATTTTTATTTTTTTGCCTTAGACCAATAATAGCCTACCCTTTACATACCTTTCAGTGAACTCTCACCCTGCTCTCAAAGCGGCTGCAAATATACACTAACTTTTTCCTTTCTACCAAACTAAAATTTAATAAATTTTAGTTTAATTTTTTAAAGCCAGAGCCTTTCACATCACCCACCATTACTACTTTCAACGAACATACGCCTTGCTCCCAAAGCGGCTGCAAATATACACCCCATTCTTAATTACACAATAGCTTTCTGAAGAAATTATTCGATTTATGCTAACCGTAAAGACTTCAGAGAAAAGCTGCTTAAAATAGAACAGATAACGGCATTTTTATATCAATTCAGCAAGTAAAAATCAAACAAACTCCTGATATGATAAATTCAGCATAAAGAATACTACAGGAAAAGATCCCAAACCAGGCCAAATCTTACTAGAAAGTCGGTATATGGATAGTCTGGAGCAGAGAAATTGTTGTTCCCTGTAACCAAAGAATTTAAATGCTCCAACTTAAAGAAGATTCTTGCTTTGTCCACTTTTGCATTAAAGAAATAGTCCACTACAGGAAATCCACCAATTTCTTCTTCATTCTGAACATAGAATTCTGCAAGGATGGGATCGTACGCATTCGCTTCATACTTCGTGAAATACTTAAAAGTGAAACCTGTTTGAAGATACAGTGCCTTATCGAACCAGAAATCTTTATAGTATATAGAATTCCTGGTAACCAGATCTGGAACATTAAGAACGGCTGCTCCTTCGAGTACATTCTGATACATTATAGTATTGTAGCTTCCGAAGAGACCAAAATCAAATTCTTTTTCAGCCTTCAGCTTTAAATGCCTTACCGGCTGATCATATTGAAACGGTTTTACTGACCCATTTTCATTTTCAGTAAAGAATGTATAGTTATCAATTTGTGATAGTGAAAAATTTATGTTCGCATACTTTTCAGAAGAAAGACTGGCGTATAATCTCTGCGAGCTAACGTTATCAAAATCGTTCTGCCAGTTATAGTTGATGTAATCATTCTGATAGAGCAGAAAGTTGAAATTAGGCAAACTGCTATTTTGATCGAAACCAAAACGGATACTATTTTTATCATCAAATGCATAACCAGCGGAAATATTCAGGTAATTACCGGAAAAATCATCATCAAGATTGAGTCGTCCGGCAGCCTTAAGATCAAAATCACCAATACGCTCGTGGTAAGTAGCGCCCAGATGCAATAAATTTCCAAAGATTTTATTGCCTACTACAGACTCCTCTGTAATATACACGGCGTTATAACCATAATCATAATTCGTATGCCCGGCTTTTACGGAGAGTTTTCCAAGTACATCATTTTCAAAATTCACTGCGGCTTCATTAAAGGTTGTGTATAGTCGCGTAGATGTTTGCAAATTAGTAGCCTCAAAAGAATCACCATAAAGAGCATTCTCAGCAGTTTCTTGATTAAAGACAAACTTTTTGTAACTATGATCAAAGATGTGAGAAATACTCAGATTGTTGGTAGAATCCCTGGGATCTGTAATTTGATATTCATGATCAATAAAAAACCTTTTCCCAAAGAGAGTACTCTCAGCATCCTCGTATTTGACATCGAGTACAGATCTATCATCGAACTCTTCTTCCTCGGTAATATATTGAAGTACCGCAAGGCTATCAAGTCCTCCGTTTTCCTCATTCATTAGATCCTGAGAAACGAAATGTGCTTTTATACGATACCTATCATTAGTGGTATTATAGGAGAACCCCATTCTAAGATTTCCGGTGCTGGTCAAAATATTCTGGTATTTACCTAATGCCCTAGTTCCCTTATATGCAATAAACATATTTAAGTTTCTAGAAGTATTGATAGTAAATAAAGCATCGAGCTGCTGCCCCTGCTCCGGTACAGTCTTGAAATAAAGCTGAGTCCATGGCGTTGGAACCTGATAATAGTTGATATCATCCACTTCCATAAAATTATAATGCCTTGCTTCTGCTCCAAATCCGGGGAATGCTTTGCTATTATTCTCAGTGTAACTAAGAGCATTGTAGGTTTGTCCGGTATTTGAAAATGGTAGTAGCTCAAAATTATCCTTTCTCAGATAGTTGAACTTGTAATCTTTTAATATAGTAAGCGTGGTATCCAGGTGAGTAGTATCATTCTTCACCGAAATGATCTTATACAAATCTACCGGTGGTATGCTATCTTGTTTTTTCTGTGGTTCGGAATTCTGCCCAAAATCTTCCTGACTAGCAGCAGAAAATGAAATTAATAAAAAGAAAAAAGTTAAGGCTCTATACATGTAAATATAATGGTAACGCAAATTTATAATTTATAATGTAAGAAACTCTGTGAAATTAGGGAATAAAAAAAGCCGCTCTAAATGAGCGGCTTTCTATAAGATATAAAGAATTTAATTATTCTCCATAACCAGCATTCTGAGGAATATTTGAGTTAGCGTCAACTTCTGCAGCCGGGATCGGCAATGCAAAGTTAAAACTTCCATATGCAGGACCTTCATGTGTTTGAAGAACTGGATCTGGGTTAGGAATATCCATCATAGTTCTCGCAAGGTCATGAAATCTAAATCCTTCAAAAGCAAGTTCTTTTCTTCTTTCAAGCAAGACATTATCCTTAGAAGCAGAATCATATGACATAGCACCACGATTCTCAGGAATCATATTTAGCCAATCTAAAGCATCACCAGAATCATCTCCTGAAGTTTCTAATAATGCCTCTGCGTAAATCAATACAACTTCCTCATATCTAATAACCGGAATGTTGTCATCATAAGGAGCAGTAGAAGGATACTTTCCAATATTTCTAAGAGTTCCGTTAGCGTCAACACCTATAACAGTCTCAGCTTCGTAATCTGTAGAAGGATCATATTCACTTACACCTCTTACATCACCCTCATCATAGATAGCAGCGAGATTAGGAAGAACTACAACATCACCGTAAGCTCCTTGCTGATAGATATTAGCTAGACCATTAATACCCTCATTGTCAATATCTGATGCAGCAATTTCAAAAATTGAATTCGTGCCACCATCAGAAGAGAATGTGCTAAGGAATGCCTCTTCAGATACTACTGAAAATTGCCCTGAATCTATCACAGTTTTAGCTGCATCAAGAGATCTCTGCCAGTCACCGAAGTAATTCGCGATTCTAGCTTCGATTGCACTAGCAGCATAAGTACTGAAGTACTCAACTGGTGCACTAGCACCCATAAGACTTTTAGCCATATCAAGATCTGCGTAAGCCATGTCTCTTACTTCCTGTACAGTATTTCTACCTGGAAATAGTGCTGTCTCATCTCTAAAAGCTGTAACGTAAGGAACACCAGCAGCAGATAAACCACCGTTATTCACATTTTGCTGACCATAGAATTGCACAAGGTTGAAGTGCGCTAATGCACGTATAACATATGCTTCTCCTTTAATTTGATCAATCGCTGCCTGATCTCCAGTTATTCCTTCAGAATTGATAACAATATTGGCAGAACCAATTACAGAATAAAGTCTTGACCACAACGTTTCAACAACACCGGAAGTTGGAAGTAAATCCATTCTAGCTTCTGCAACGAACCTGTTAGAGTTTGCATTAGAGGCAGTATTATCAGAGAAAACTTCTCCAAGAATTATATAATCTCTACCATAATAATCTGTCAAGGACATTCTATTATAGGCACCGTTAATAATTGCGTTGAGATCATTTTGCGTGTTAACGCTAATGTCGATGTCTTTTGATTGTTGAAGAGTAGGATCAAGATCCTCATCTGAGCAGCCTATAAACACGCCGCATCCAATCATTAACATAAATAAATATTTAAAGCTCTTTTTCATTTTTCTTAAAATTTAACGTTAATACCTAAGGTATATGATTCAACTGGTGGAGTAGTCAATCTAGTAAATCCATCAGCTCTTGTTTCTGGATCTAGTTTAAGACCATCCTCTTTTACCCAGGTATATATGTTTGTACCTCTTAGTGTTAAGGTCAAACCATCAAGACCAATTTCATTAGCCCATGCAGATGGAAGATTGTAACCGAAGGATACATTTTTCAATCGTACATAATCACCATCATAAAGGTGTCTAGAACTCGTTGCATGGAAGTTATTATTCTGTGCCCAGTTGACAGCTGGAACGTCTGTCACGTCACCAGGCTGCTGCCATCTGTCCATTAATTCCTGAACCCCGTTGTAAGTACCTAAAGTAAAACTATTAGTTCTCAAGTAGAACTGAGCATATTGCTCATAGATCTTGTGACCTCCCTGGAAGTATGCATTAGCTTCAGCAAAGAAACCTTTATAATCAACACGCATACCTAAACCACCTGAGTAAGTTGGAAGAGCATTCGCTCCCTGATCAACTCTTTGAGCAGCGTTGTAGTTAGAAGTAACTTCACCGTCTACACCATTTACAAACCAAGTTGGAAGTCCAGTTTCAGTATCTACACCTGCCCATGTTCTCATGAACCAGGTATTTACAGGAAGACCACTACGTGTTGTAGTATAAACACTACCAGCATTAGGATCAAGTTCCTGACCATCTGCACCTGTTGCTAATTCCACAACCTCATTTTCTACTGTCGCGTAGTTAGCAGAGATATTCCAGTTGAAGTCTTTAGTACTAATGATATCGAAACCTAACTCAGCTTCAATACCAGAGTTTTTCATTTCTCCAATATTACGAGTTTGTTCAGCAAAACCAGTAGTTAATGAAAGTGGCACATCTAATAATAGATCATATGTCCTTCTGTTGTAATAAGAGAATGAACCAGTCAATCTACTATCAAACATTCCGAAACTTAAACCTAAGTCATAAGTTTCACCTTTTTCCCAGGTAAGGTCATTGTTTCCAAATTGAGAAGGAAAACCTGCACCGTTACCGGCATAGTTAGCGCTATAGGTAAGTAAAGCCTGGTAAGAATTTATATCAATGTTATTGTTACCAGTGATACCGTAAGAACCTCTTAGTCTAAGAGTATTAAACAAGTCAGTATTCATGAAATCTTCTCTATGAACATTCCAGGCTGCACCTACAGAACCAAAAGTACCAAAACGCTCTCCAGATGGAAATCTAGATGAACCTTCACGTCTAATCGTACCATCAACAACATACTTACCAGCATAGTTATAATTTAATAGCCCTAGGTAAGATACATTGATCCAATCTGAGTACTGGGAATCAGCATCAAAGGCAGCACTTGCCGTGTTGATCTGAATTAGACCATCAACCGGAAAGTTCTGTCCATATCCATATAAATAGTTATTCTGATTCTTTTGATATTCAAATAGAGTAGTTAAATCAAAATTATGATCATCAGCCAATGTGAAACCATAGTTGAAGGATCCTTGGTAAACCCAGTTGTAATTCTTCTCATCACTTACGGCAACATCACCATTAAAATCATCTGCATCGCCTTCGTATCTGTTTCTGTAATTAGTATACTCGTTTAACTGGTAATCCATACTTAATCTGTTAGAAAAAGTAAAATCTGTAAAAATCTCCCAGTCAAGTTTAGTATTTACTAATGCTCGAGTTAATGCGTTTCTTGTAATATTATTATCCTGTACATAAAAGATGTTTGGAAGAGAACCAAAAGGAAGGTTAATATTCAAAGATCCATCTGCATTATCAGGATTATTGAAAGGGTTCATTAAGTATCTTGTGATAAACGGGTTTGAAAAGAAAGTACCGTTTTCTAAAACTGGGTTCTGCTTAGTATTAGACACATTCACAGAAGTCGCTAACTGAATATTGTCACGTAACTGTCTATCGTAAGAGAAAGATCCATTTATCCTTTCAAAATCACCTCCAATAACTGTAGCTTCAGTGTTGTTATAACCTACAGAAGCATAAAAGTTAGAAAGATCATCACCACCAGAAGCAGACAACGTATAGTTTTGAGTTAAGGCATCATCATTTCTAATTCTACCATCCCAATCGTAATCTGTTCCATCGAAATCAGCTGTAGCTGGTGCCAAAAGATTGAACCCAATTGCCGTATCGATAGCGTTATCGATAGTGAAACCAAAATCATCGATGGTACCATTAGCACCATATGAATTCACTAAAGCTTCTCTTAACAGTTCTTCACGTTGAGCTCCAGTTAGAGATTCACGCTTGTTGAAAGCATCATTCTGGAAACCTACCTGACTGCTAAAAGTAAATGAAGTTTCACCTTTTTTACCATTTTTAGTTGTCACAACGATTACACCGTTAGACCCACGAGCACCGTAAGCTGCTGTAGCAGATGCATCTTTTAAAACAGTAATACTTGCGATATCCTGACTGTTGATAGAAGCCAATGGATTTAAAGACGTTTGATCCACACTACCAGAAATGTTGGCGTTAGAAACTGGCACTCCATCAATAACGTAAAGAGGATCATTATCAGCATTAATAGAGCTAATACCTCTAATACGAATATCCTGAATCGCACCAGGCGTTCCAGAAGATTGAGAGATCTGAACACCAGCAACTTTACCCTGTAAAGCTTGCTCTACAGATACAGTTGGAGATTCAGCAATCTCATCACCACCAATTTGCACAGATGATCCTGTTACTTCTTCTACACCTTTGGTGCTATAACCTAATACAACAACCTCAGCAAGAGCATCAGCATCTGTTTGCATAGTTACATCGTAAGAATCTGCAGCTCCAACTTTAATGTCCTGAGGTGCAAACCCAACGTAACTAAAACTCAATACAGAACCATTTCCAACCTCCAGTGTATATACACCATCGAAGTTAGTCTGAGTTCCATTACCTGTACCTTTTTCAAGAACAGTCACCCCAGGTAGAGGCAAACCCTCTTCGTCAACAACCGTTCCTGAAACGGTTTTGTCTTGTGCAAAACCAATTTGCACGACTAACACCAGTAACAGCGTTAGGAATCCATGTAATCTTTTTTTCATTATTTCGTTAAATTTGAATTAGCCTGCGTCAAAAATGCTAATAAATCCTTAACATACCAAAAAAACTTACACTTTAACTTATTAAAATTTTAACAGGCTCAATGAAAACGTTGTAATTCACTGCATCCTTAACCCCTTTAATTGTTAAAAGATTACAATCTTAAATGCATATGCTAAAATCTTATGATAAATCAAAACTTGTGGCGGGAACCGATGAAGCCGGTCGGGGCTGCCTCGCAGGGCCTGTTACTGCTGCTGCTATCATTTTACCTAAGAACTTTAAAAACAAGATTTTCAATGATTCCAAAGTCATGAGTCTAAAAAATAGGAACCTTTTAAGAAATCTAATACATGAAAATTCCTTCGATTTTGCAGTGACTCATGTTTTTATGGAAGAGATTGATAATATGAATATACTAAATGCGTCAATTACGGCGATGCAGAGGTCTATCATAAAATTGAAGACCAAACCAGATTGTATCATTGTTGATGGCAACAGATTCAAACCTCTGGACTCCATACCTCACGAGTGCATTATTAAAGGTGACGGTAAGTTTCTTAGTATCGCAGCGGCTTCTGTTCTGGCAAAAACCCACCGCGATGAGTATATGGAAAAGATTCATGAAGAATTCCCTATGTACAACTGGATAAAGAATAAGGGGTATCCTACCAGGGAGCATCGAGCTGCGATCGAAAAGTATGGTATAACCAAATACCACCGGAAAAGTTTTAAACTCCTGCCCGATCAATTGAAGATTGAATTCTAAGTTTATATTTTTGTAAGCCTACCTATTATATATGAACAAGTTTCTAAGTCTTATTTTCTGCCTGCTCCTTATTTCCTGTGCGGAAGATTCTGATAGTATTCTGAATAACACAGATCTTATACCTGATTCTGCGGAAGTGATCTTCGTTTCTCCTTCCAGCGAGCAACTTGAAAAAGATCTGATGCAACACGAAGCTATTTTTAACAGTGGAGACCTGAAAGATTTAAACAATGAAGCCAAAGATCTTTTGAAGTATATCAATTCTGCAAAAGAAACCACTCTTTATATAGATAGCGACAGTATAGGTTCTATATTTTCGGTTTTAATCATTCACAAAGATTCTACTTCCTTGGCGCTGGATAGTATTCAAAACAAACAGGTGGAAACTTTTAAAGAAGAAGATATTCAGTTTAAGAAGGTGAAACTGGAGAAATCTGAATTTTACCAGCGTGATATCGCCAACCTGAGCATCTTCAGTAAAAGTAAGTATGCCATCGTTCAGGCGAAGCGAAGTAATAAATCGAATCCGAAGGAATTCGAGAAAGCCTTGGATGCTTCAGATCCAAACAAGACCTCATTAATCTATGAAGATAGTATGAATGTAATGTTCTTTTCTGAAATGTTCTCCGAGGCAGATCTTCCGAAGAAAAAAGGAAACTGGAATGTACTGGACCTGCATGCGAATGAGTCTGAACTTATTTATAACGGGATTTCAATACATCCTAATTCCGAAGCCTCTAAAAACTTTACCTCTATAGCCGACTTTAAACATGAGGTCGCAAGGTTTTGCCCGGAAGACTTTATCACTATAGTTTCTATAAGTTCAGGGCTGAAACTTCAAAACAAGGATACAGCCGCTAATCTGGACTTTCTGGATAAAATAAGTGACATCTCAAGTATCAAGGTGAAACCCGGAAATATCCATATTTGGAATGCAATTGATACCGAACTGGTCAAAAACCGACTTTTCCACGAATATGAGCTTAATGAACGATTTAGGGAAATTGATATTTTTAAGGGAGATTTTGCTGTACCGGAATTGTTGCTAGATCCTGAAATTAACCTAAGCTCCGGATACTTTATTGTCATTGATCATTTTATAATAGCTTCTGAAGAGATCTCCGTCCTCGAAAACTTAATCGTTAATTTTCAAAATGGCAAGACGTTATCAGAAAACCCACAATATGCAAGAATGTTGAATTCGCTGTCATCTGAATCAAGCATGCTTGCGATAACGAATATTTCCGCAGCGAAAGAATTGGGCACCCTTGAAGCATCTGACTTTAAAAAAGGTAGCCTGGCTGCGTTTCAGGTGATTTCAGAAGAAACGTACGATCATCTACACGGTATTATCGCAGAACCAACGGAGGCCGACCGACTTTCTAAAGGCGCTGAACAGATTGCAACAATTACCACCAACCAACCTATCGCAGGAATTCTTCAGTTCTTCCGGAATCATGAAACAGACCAGATGGATATTCTGGTGGAAGATTCAGGAAATCACCTCAGCCTGTTTTCCAACAAAGGCAGCATGTTCTGGACCAAAAAACTGGACAGCCAAATTTCAGGAAAAGTGCACGAAGTAGATCTCTTTAAAAATGGCAATAAACAACTTGCTTTTTCCACTAGCTTTCAACTTGAAGTGCTGGACCGCAAAGGCCGCGATGTAGAACCCTTTCCTAAAAAGTTTAATGATGCGCTCACGCAGCCTCTGGCAGTATTTGATTACGATAACAACAGGAAATACAGGTTTGTTCTGACTCAGAATAATAAAGTTTACATGCTTGGGCCAAAAGGTAACAGTATTAAAGGTTTTGATTTCGACGGAACAAAAAGCACCATAATCAAAGCGCCAAAACATATTCGCCTTGGAAACAAAGATTATATTCTGGTTCAGGAAGAATCGGGCAGATTACAGATCCTGAGTCGGCAGGGTAGCATTCGTGTTCCTACCTCGAATAATTTTAATACTTCTGAAAATGAATGGTATGGCTATAAGTCTGATTTTATCATTACTCAACCTGAAGGCAACCTTATTGAAGTCGATCAAAATGGAAAAGTGGATCTGAAAAGCCTCGATCTTGCAGAAAACAATCGTTTAGTAGCAAATGCAAATCATCTTGTTTACCTGAATGAAAACGAACTTGTGATCGATGATTTCAGTGTCAATCTTGATTTCGGACTCTACACAGATCCACAACTATTTGAAATCGGACGCAAGACCTATGTAAGTATTACCGACACCCAGGCGAAGAAGGTCTATGTATTTAATGAAAAAGCGGAATTACTTCCCGGCTTTCCAGTATATGGAACTTCCGAAGTTGATCTTGCAAATGCAGATCTGGATAAACGCCTGGAAATGATTGTTAGAGGTGGAGATAATGAGATTCTGCTGTATAAGCTATAATCTTAAACCAACTCCGCTTCGAATAACTGACTGAAATGTTTCATCAATTTTTGCTGAACTTCAGCCATATCGACTTCTTTCTGACCTAGCTCTACATTCAAGGAAGTTACGGCTTTGTCCTTAATTCCGCAGGGAATAATATGATCAAAATAGCCGAGATCTGCATTGACGTTCAGAGCAAAACCATGCATGGTTACCCATCTGCTAGCTCTAACACCCATGGCACATATTTTCCTGGCGAATGGAGTTCCCACATCCAGCCAGACACCGGTTTCTCCAGGGCTTCTTTCAGTTTTTATTCCATACTCAGCAAGAGTCAGAATCACCATCTCTTCAAGTAATCTCAGGTATTTATGAATATCAGTAAAGAAATTATCGAGGTCCAGAATAGGGTAGCCAACTATCTGTCCCGGCCCATGATAGGTAATATCCCCTCCTCTATTGATCTTGTAAAAACTGGCATTTTTTTGCTCCAATTGCTCTTCAGACAAAAGAAGATTTGTATGATCCCCGCTTTTTCCTAAAGTGTAAACATGAGGATGCTCCACAAACAGCAAATAATTATGGGTAGCGATATTTTCGTTCTGTCTCCGGTTCCTGATCTTTTGATCCAGAGTATCCTTAAACAGTTGCTCCTGGTAATCCCAGGTTTCCTTATAATCCTTGCTGCCCAGGTTTCTAACTTCAACTTCTTTATTCATACTTTAAGACTTGGGATTATTTAATATAATGAGCGCAGCAATCACTCCGGGAACCCATCCCAGCAGCGTAAGTATTAGTACGATTAAAATTGAACCACAACCGCGATCATAAACTGCCAGCGGGGGAAATAATACCGATAGAATTACTCTCCAAATACTCATATTCACTAATTATAGAGGCAAAGATAGAATTATTATTTCGGCTTTTAATTGCATTGTATGGCAGGCTGATAGTCACTATATTTGCATCCGCATTTTTGTTGAATGCATAAAAAAAATTATATGCAGCAGTTATCAGAACAGGAACAAATTAGACGTGAGAAATTATCGGCGATACGCAAAGCCGGAATTAATCCATATCCAGCCGATCTTTTTCCGGTAGATCATACTACTACGAAAATCAAGGAAGAATTTGCTGAAGGTAAAAAGGTGGTGATCGCAGGAAGACTTATGTCAAGAAGGATCCAGGGAAAAGCATCTTTCGCTGAACTTCAGGACTCTAATGGTAGGATACAGGTGTATTTTAACCGTGACGAAATTTGTACTGGTGATGATAAAGCGAAATACAATGATTTCTATAAAAAATGGCTTGATATTGGCGATTTTATAGGAATTGAGGGAGAGTTATTTAAAACTCAGGTAGGAGAAATGACCGTCATGGTAAAAGATTTTCACCTGTTGAGTAAGTCATTGCGACCACTTCCACTTCCAAAAACAGATAAGGACGGGAATACCTACGATGGTTTTACAGATCCTGAACATCGCTATAGACAGCGTTACGCAGATCTTGCAGTAAACCCTAAGGTGAAAGAGGTTTTTGTAAAGCGTACGAAACTTTTCAACGCCATGCGTAACTTCTTCAATGATAAAGGATATTTTGAAGTTGAAACGCCAATACTTCAGCCAATTCCAGGTGGAGCAGCTGCAAAACCTTTTGTATCGCATCACAACGCCCTGGATATACCACTATACCTAAGAATTGCGAACGAGCTATATCTTAAAAGATTGATCGTTGGTGGATTCGATGGTGTATATGAATTCTCAAAAAACTTCAGAAATGAAGGAATGGACAGAACTCACAATCCTGAATTCACAGCGATGGAAATTTACGTGGCTTATAAGGATTATAACTGGATGATGGAGTTTACCGAAAACCTGCTCGAGCATTGCGCCATGGCAGTGAATGGTAAAACTGAAGCTACCTTCGGAAAGCATACCGTAGATTTCAAAGCTCCGTACAAGCGGATTACGATGACCGATGCCATCAAGCAGTTTACTGACTTTGATATTACCGGGAAATCGGAAAAAGAGCTATATGAGGCTGCTACTAAAATGGGCATCGATGTAGACGAAACCATGGGTAAAGGAAAACTGATCGATGAGATCTTTGGAGAGAAGTGTGAAGGAAACTTTATACAGCCAACTTTCATCACAGATTATCCTAAGGAGATGAGTCCGCTTTGTAAGACTCACCGCGACAACCCCGAGCTTACAGAACGTTTTGAATTGATGGTTTGTGGTAAGGAGATCGCGAATGCATACTCCGAGTTAAACGATCCAATCGACCAGAGAGAAAGATTCGAAGAGCAATTGAAACTATCAGAAAAAGGAGATGATGAGGCGATGTTTATCGATAACGATTTTCTTCGTGCACTGGAATACGGAATGCCTCCAACATCCGGACTTGGAATCGGGATGGACAGGCTGATCATGTTCTTAACCAACAACCAGTCGATACAGGAAGTTTTATTTTTCCCTCAAATGAAACCCGAAAAGAAACAGGTAGAACTATCGGAAGAGGAAAAGTCGGTGTATACTTTATTGAAGGATGACCAGGTTCATGACATGAATTTAGTAAAAGAGAAAAGTGGCTTGAGTAATAAGAAATGGGATAAAGCCTTAAAATCTCTTCGGAAGCATAAAATGATCGAAGTGTATAAGGAAGGTGAAGTTCTTAGCATCAAGATCGCTTAGTTCTGGGAATCATATTTGAAAAAAAAGAGGCTTTTCAGCCTCTTTTTTTTGGTTTGGATATTCCCGAGTTTCTATTTCCCAAACATTCCACCAAGCTTCCCCGCCAAATCACCAAGATTTCCAGCATCTCCGTCGCCTTTTAGATAAGAATCAAGATGTTTCGACATTGTTTCAGGCATTCTATCCTTTAATATTCCAGAGACCACCTGTACTGCAATTTTTGCCTGAGATTCAGAGATTCCAGCTTTTTCTGAAACCATTTTTACTATTTCTTCCATAATTTGAGTTGTTTTAGTTCTAAAATCAACCAAATATAACAAAACGACTCTTAAATTTTATTCCTTCAGAATTATAAATTCTTTTAACTTAATTTTAAACCTTTCAGCAATTTGCTAGTCCTAAAACTGCCGGGGGCTAAAGGTTCACCATAGTCGGGAATATGAAATCTTTACTTTCTGCTCAACTTATTAACTAAAAACAAACTATTTATGATTAAGAATCAGAGCTTTAAGCTTCTGCTTATCGCCCTTTCGTTATCGGTTTCCAGTTGTGCTGTTTTTCAGAAACAGGATAAAAAGGATGCTAAAACTGCTTCATCTGAAGAATCCAAAAAGGATAAAGATGGAATGAAGCCTTACGCAAAGGTGATCACCAAAGATGCGAAATCAGACGAAGGTCTGTTCACCGTTCATAAGGTTGATGAAAAGTATTTCTACGAAATTCCAGACAGCCTTTTTAACCGGGAAATGCTTACCGTTACAAGAATCGCTAAAACTGCCAGCGGAATTGGTTTTGGTGGTGGAAAACAAAATACTCAGGTTCACAGATGGCAGAAAAAAGGTAATAAGGTGCTACTAAGAGTAGTTTCTTACGATATCTATGCTGCAGATTCTCTTCCAGTACATGAGGCGGTAGTAAACTCAAACTTTGAGCCTATTGTTGAATCATTCGATATCAAAACAGTAGGAAAAGACAGTATCTCTAAATCTACTGTGATTGATGTTACAGATCTTTATACCAAAGATGTACAGGCACTTGGATTGCCCGACAGAACCAGAAAACAGTACAAAGTTTCCAGGTTAGATGATAACAGATCTTATATAGATACGATTAGATCTTACCCTGAAAATATCGAAATTAGGCACGTAAAGACCTATAATGCTGGTGATCCACCATCCAATGAGAGTCTTGGTTCCATTTCACTGGAATTCAGCAATTCGATGATTCTTCTTCCAAAAGTTCCTATGGAAAGAAGGTATTTTGATGAACGTGTTGGTTGGTTTACTACTGAACAAACAGATTATGGCCTTGCGGCTCAAAAAAGTGAAACGGTGGAATATCTTGACCGCTGGAGACTTGAAGTTAAGGATGAGGATATCGAGAAATTCAAAAATGGAGAACTGGTTGAACCAAAAGAACAGATCGTATACTATATCGACCGTGCAACACCAGAGCAATGGGTTCCATTCATCAAGCAGGGAATCGAAGACTGGCAGGTTGCTTTTGAAGCAGCAGGTTTTAAAAATGCCATTATCGCCAAGGATGCTCCTACTGTAGAAGAAGATCCGGACTGGAGTCCTGAAGATGTAAGATATTCTACAGTTAGATACCTTGCTTCTCCAATTCCAAACGCAAACGGACCTCACGTAAGTGATCCACGTTCGGGAGAAATTCTTGAATCTGATATTAACTGGTATCACAATGTAATGACTCTTCTTAGAAACTGGTTCTTCGTACAAACCGCGGCTATAAATGAAGATGCGCAGGGAGTTGCCTTCAAGGATGAAGTTATGGGAAGACTTATTCGCTTTGTTTCTTCCCACGAAGTTGGACATACTTTAGGTTTACCGCATAACATGGGAAGTAGTGTTGCTTACGCTGTGGAAGACCTTAGAGATCCGGAATTCACGAAAGAATTTGGAACAGCTCCATCTATTATGGATTATGCTCGTTTCAACTATATAGCACAACCAGAAGATGGTGATGTAGCGCTGATGCCAGAGATCGGGCCGTACGATAAGTACGCAATCGAGTGGGGCTACAGACCAATTCTTGACAAAGAAGGAAAGGAAGAAAAAGAAATTCTTGACCAGTGGATCCTTAAGCATGCAGGAGATGCTAAGTATCGCTTCGGAAGACAGCAAAGTGGTGTGATAGATCCAAGTTCTCAAACTGAAGATCTTGGTGATGACGCAATGCTTGCCAGCGAATACGGTATCAAAAACCTTAAGAGAATCGTTCCAAAATTGATCGAGTGGACTGCTGAAGATGGTAAGGATTACGATGATCTTGATGATCTTTATGGTCAGGTACTTTCACAGTACAATCGTTATATGGGTCACGTGACCGCTAATATTGGTGGTGTGTATGAATATTACAAAACCTACGATCAGGAAGGTGCAGTATATACTCATGTAGATGATGAAAAGCAGGAAAGAGCTATGGAATTCCTACAAGAGCAATTATTCACAACTCCGGAATGGATGATCAACCAGGATATTTTCAATAAGATCGAATTTGACGGTAATATTGAACGAATTCGTGGAATGCAGGAAAGAACTCTAAATAACCTTCTTGACTTCGGAAGAATGGCGAGATTGATGGAAAACGAGGAGATCAATGGAAAAGATGCTTATTCTTTACTGGATATGATGACCGATCTTAGAAAAGGCCTATGGAGCGAGATCTACAATGGAAGATCTATAGATCGTTATCGTAGAAATCTGCAACGTGCTTACGTAGAAAAAATGGGTGAACTAATGACTGAAGAGCAGGATGAGATCCCGGCGCGTTACAGAAGCTGGGTTACCAGAAGTAACGTAAATGTGGCACAAAGTGATATTCGACCAGTTGTACGAGGTGAACTTACTACGCTACAGAGACAGCTTAGAAATACAGCAAATTCTGGAGATACACTAACGCGCTATCATAAGCAGGATCTATTGAAAAGAATTGACCTCATCCTTAACCCGATGAAATAGATTTTTATTTAAATGATACAGAAAAGGCAGGATATTTGAATCCTGCCTTTTTTTATTTAAACCTTTTTAAAAAAAGGGGGTCTTATTTGTATAACTTAAAATGTTGGAAGATGAAAAAGATGATCACCATATTATTTCTTGCGCTTGGCTTGAGTACTTTCGCGCAGGAAAGAGGAGAAGGCCGTAAAGATCTTAGTAATGAAGAAATGGCTACGCTTAGTGCAAAAAGACTGGCGATGCAGCTAGATCTCAACGAAGACCAGGAAATGAAGCTTAAAACACTTTATATGACCAGAATGGATGCGAAAGAAGAAGGCCGTGCAGAAAATGCTGAAAAACGCGCTGAAATGATGGAAAAGCGTGAGGAGATGAAAGAGTAGCGTGAAGAAATGCGTGAAAAACGAGAGAACGAATCTGAAGAAATGAAAACAGAGCTTCAAAAAATTCTTACTGCTGAGCAATTCCAGAAATGGGAACAACTACAGGAAAAAAGACGTAAAGGTAGAAGATCTGGAAATGGCAGAATTCGAAACTAAAAATTTAGGTGTTAAGTTAAGTGTTAGTTAGTTGAAAAAACGGGATCTGAATAGATCCCGTTTTTGATTTTCAATCCTTCAGATCTGCGGATTTCAACCTCAGCGCATTCGCAATTACTGAAAAACTACTAAAGCTCATCGCAAGAGCAGCAATCATTGGTGAAAGTAAAATTCCGAATAATGGATAAAGTACACCCGCTGCGATAGGAACACCTACTGTATTGTAAATAAGTGCGAAAAAGAGATTTTCCTTAATGTTCCTCATCACTTTCTGGCTAAGTAAAATCGCCCTTCTTATACTTCTTAGATCACCATTAACCAACGTAAGAGCAGCGCTTTCTATAGCCACATCTGTCCCGGTTCCCATGGCAATTCCCACATCTGCCCTGGCAAGTGCCGGTGCATCATTAATCCCGTCTCCTGCTACTGCCACAATTTTCCCACTTTTCTGCAGTTTTTCGACCTCCTCCAGTTTATGATGAGGTAACATTCCAGCTTTATAATTTTTTATTCCAATTTCACTGGCCACTGCAGCCGCGGTATTTTTATGATCCCCTGAGATCATGATCACATCGATGCCATGATTTTGCAGATCTGAGATCACTTTTTTTGTTCCTTCCTTAATCTTATCGGTAATCACCACATAACCTTTTGTGGCAGCATTTATAGCTACGTAACTTACTGTATTTCCTCTCTGTTGTTCTTCGGAAACACTTGCAGCAACATCTGAGGGAATTTGAATATTATTAGAATCCATCAGAGCTTTGTTACCTATCAAAACTTTGCTTTCTTTAAAAGTCCCTGTCACTCCCTTACCTGTTTCCGACTTAAAATCTGAAGTTTCTATAAGTTCTATTTCGTGCTTTTCCGCATAGTCTACAGTCGCTTGTGCCAAAGGATGTTCACTGTTCGTGTTCAGACTGGCAATAATTGCTGTTAACCTTCCTGAAGTATATTCCGAAGAGACCGAAACTACTTTATCCACACTCGGCTTACCTTCTGTTAGGGTTCCGGTTTTGTCGATTATGAGCGTATCGACCTTATTTAGCCGTTCTAAGGATTTTGCATTTTTTATTAATATTCCATTACCGGCACCGCGACCAATTCCAACCATCACAGACATTGGAGTTGCCAGACCAAGGGCACATGGACAGGCGATGATCAAAACAGCAATTGCATTTACAAGCGCATAAACCAGTTGAGGTTCTGGACCAAATATCGACCAGACTATAAAAGTGATCACCGAAATAATCACCACTACAGGCACAAAATATCCTGAAATTTTATCAGCTAATTTCTGAATAGGCGCCTGGGATCTACTGGCTTCATTTACCATTTTGATGATCTGGGCAAGTAAGGTATCATCCCCCACTTTTTCAGCCTGCATGATGAAAGATTGATTTCCATTGATCGTCCCGGAACGAACTTCATCTCCCTTCATTTTATCCACCGGCACTGGTTCTCCGGAGATCATCGATTCGTCTATACTACTTTTTCCTTCTGAAATCTTACCATCCACAGGGATCTTATCTCCTGGCTTGATCCTTAAAAGATCACCTTTTTCAATTTTGCTGGTGGAGATTTTCTCTTCTTTACCGTCCTTGATTCTAAGCGCAGTATTTGGTTGTAACTTCAACAATTCCTTAATAGCCGAATTGGTTTTGCTGTGTGCTCTGGCTTCCAGCACCTGTCCCATTAACACCAAAGTAAGGATGACGGTAGCGGCTTCAAAATAAACATGTACCGTACCCGATTCTGTTCTGAATTGCACCGGAAAGAAATCTGGCACCAGCATTCCAAAAACACTGAAGATCCAGGCTACTCCTGCTCCAATTCCAATGAGTGTAAACATATTGAGATTCCACGTTACGATAGACCTCCAGGCACGCTGAAAAAACATCCAGCAGGCGTAAAATACTACAGGAAGAGATAGTCCAAATTGGATCCAGTTCCACGTTGTCGCATTAAACCATCCTTTTAATGGATTATTTGGAACCATGTCTGACATGGCAATAATGAAAATTGGGAGTGTAAATCCTATGGCGATCCAGAACTTGCGAAGTAATTTTTTATAGCCTTTTTCTTCGGCTGAAGGTTCCGGTTGCTTCGGCACAAGATCCATTCCGCAAATTGGACAATCTCCGGGTTCATCCTTGCTTACTTCGGGATGCATAGGGCAGGTAAATTCAACCGACTTTTGATTGGTATTGACCTCCTCTACAAGGTCCATCCCGCAAACCGGGCAATCACCAGGTTTTTCGTAGGTTTTATCACCTTCACAATGCATAGGACAATACCAGACACCCTTCCCGTTTCCAGCAGATTTTTTAACTTCTGATATTTTTTTAACTGGTCTTTCTGTGCCAGGTATATGGATCGTATAGTTCCCTCCTGCTTCTTCCAGTGCATTTTGTAATTCCTTCAGCGAAACTGGTTCTTTCATTTCAAGAATTGCTTCTTCATGATGAAGATCCACTTCCGCAGCATCAATTTTATCAAGATTCCCAAGTGCTTTTTGAACATGCATCTTACAACCATTACAGGTCATTCCATGAACATCATACTTTTCAACGATCTTCCCATTAATATTCGTTTGGAATTCTTCAATACCATAATTCCCGCCTTCGGACTCCAGTTTATTTCTAAGTACCGAAATATTGAGATCCTGTTCTGCCGATACAGTCGCAGTCTCATTATGCAAATTCACTTCCACATGATCCACAGCTTCGATCGCTGCCAGAGTTTCTTCCACATGCTGGCGACAACCATTACAGCTCATCCCCGTAATTCTATAAGTTCTTTTCATAAGGCATCATTAATTTGCAAAAATAAGGCTAGTTGTCACAAGTAAGTTTTAATCCTATGCGAATAACTTTCAGAAATTAAAAAAAGCTCTGCGTTATACAGAGCTTTAAAATTTATGCTGCGTAAGCTTCACAGGCTTTTACGCATTCCCGGCAGGCTTTCGCACAATCCTGACAATGCTTGTGTTCGTGCTTTCCACACTCATCTGCACAGGCCTGGCAGACTTTCTTACAATAATCTACTAATCCCTGTACATCCTGGTAACTGGTCGCAAGTACCTGATTTAATGTAGAGCACACCTCTGCACAAACTCGATCTGTCCTGATGCAATCTTTCATCATTTTGACATTCTCCTCGTCCAGACAGGCATCTGCACAATAGTTACAGTGGTTAATACAATTCCCTAGTGCGCTAATAAGTTTCTCATTTCTCATAATCAATTGATTTTTAAGGTTGAAACTCAATTTAGCAATGAAGTAGCGAGACGACTTTTAAAATTTTGCTAAGTTCTTTCAGTTTTAAAGCTTTTTAACTTCCGCAGCCATAGATTAAGAACTTTTAGGATCTACCTTTTCCCAAATCTAACCGATGAGCAAGAGAAACTATTAAAAATCTGCTGGGATTTTAGTGGTGCTTTCCACAATGGTCCGTGCAATTCCGTAAAATCTACAAATTAAACTCGCCCAATGACAATGAGCCATGAAAAAACTATGCATGTCAGCAATAAATTTTCCGCGTGACTTAAGTTGAATCTTCTACCGTAGCTCACTGATATTAAACAAAATACTTTCTAAAATAAATGCTAAGCCTTGCCGGTGATCCAGCCTCCACCCTGCATAGAAGTTGTAGTTTATAAAATAACTATAGCGATAAAGACACAAAGCAGAACGCCTATGATGATAAAGATTTCCATAAAATTTTATCGATTGGAAAGAAAATTAGAAAATTCTTCATCCTAATACATTCTCGCAATATTAGAATTTGAAATACAATGCTAAACCGAATCCAGGTTCTTCCTGTTCTTCCCTTCCATTTGGCGATATTCAGAAGGCGTAAGACCAGTTGCGTTTTTAAATGAAGTAGATAGATAAGCCGGAGTAGAATATCCAAGTAAATCAGCAATTTCAGCAATTCCAAGCTCATCATAATCCAGTAATTCCTTAGCGCGTTCTATACGAACGGCATTGTAGTATTTCTGAATACTCTGACCTTCACTTTCTGAAAATTGATGGGTTATATGACTATAATCAAAATTGAGTTTAGAAGCCAGTAAAGTCGATAGCTTCGTATTGGATAATTTATCCGAATAAACCTCCTCAATGATCGTAGATTTGATACTGTTCACCAGTCTTTGATCGCGATCCATGATAATTTCAAAACCAACTTTATCAAACTCCTTTTCCAGAATTTTAAGTTTATCAATTTTCAAGGGCTTTTTCAGAATGACTTCTCCAAGCAGAACCTCATCGAAAGGAATATCGAGTCTCTCAAGTATCTCGCTCACGGTCATAATACATCGCTGGCATACTATATTTTTAATATGGATTCTAAGATCTTGCAAGGTTTTTTCTTTAAGTTAAAAGGATCCCGGTACCTGGAATTACCGGGATTCTCTCAGTTCTACTGAATAGTTTCATCTACTCTTCCACATTTTAGCATCTTATCACCGTAATATGGATTCCTAATCTCTTCTGAAGTCGCATACCAGTAATCTCCTTTTCCTTCAAAAGCCATCGGGCAGTATTGCTTATAGATCTTCCCTGAAGAAATAGCACCTTTCAATACCGGATCCATTGCTGCAGTTAATTCTGAAAAGATCTCTCTTTGTACATTAACGTCCTGCTCTTCAGAAAGTCTTGCTGCGATCTTCGCGATCTCTGAATTTTCTTCGGTTAAAGTAGCTTCTAGCTCATTCGCAGCCTCCGCGGTAGCTTCAGCATCTGTTTGTACAAGGGCATCTTTTACCAAGATATACTTCTTAAAAGCTTCATCGATTGTAGCATTATTAAACTCCGCTTCAGTTATGTCTTTTGAAGTGTTATTGATTTCCTGCTGTTCTTCTACAGTGGTTTCTTCCTGTTCCTTCTTGGTTTCTCCACAAGATTGAAATACTAAACTTCCGGCTACCAGGCTCAACATTAGTATACTTCTTAATCTCTTTTTCATTTTCGATTATTTTTTAAAATTTAAATTTATAGAATCGAAACCACAAAATACAATTGCGTTTCATTTTACTTGTTTTCCAGTCTTTCGATCATTTTTTTCATTTCGGCAATCTCTTCCACTTGTGCCTTTATGATGTCATCAGCTAGTTTTCTTACTTCCGGGTCATCAATATCGGCCCTTTTACTAGTTAAGATCGCGATAGAATGATGTGGGATCATCGCTTTCATATACAACACATCCCCAACCACAGGACTTTGGGCTCGAACAAAACCAAGCGCACCTAAAAATAAAACAAGACTTCCCGCATAAATTGCAATATTTTTCTTCCGGTTTTTATACATTTTTAGCATCATAGACAGCATGATTACAGCCATTGCTGAAATTCCCAGGCAGGTCATATAAAATCTAGTTAGACTGAAATAAACGTGGTCAATTTCATAGGTATTCAGGTACATGGTGATATACATGGCTATAAAGGATAGTCCAAGCATTCCAAAGAATCTACCGTAATTGCTTCCTTTCATTTCGTGATTCGATGTTGATTTGTCATTCATAATTGTTGGTTTTTGATGGTTTATTTCAATATTTCGGTTACCTCTCCACAGCTTAACATAGCGTCCCCGTAATAAGGGTTTCTCACAACATTTTCCCGGCTTAGCCAGTCTGCACCCTGGTTAGAGTTAGCCATAGGACAGTGTTGAACATATAATTCATTTTTGATATTTGTCATATTCCTCGTGATCCCAATGATCTGTGCCGAAAGTATTCTGAAATGATCCCGCTGATTTTCAAGGTCTGTACTTTTTGAAATTGCCGTGAGCATTTCAAGTATTTTTTCTAAATGAGCAGCGAGCATTTTAACTGAAGTTCCTAATTCTAGATTCTCAAGTTCTGCTTTTAATTCTGAAGCTAAAGAGGCAGCTTTACTTCCATCTGAAGCTACCAGCGCATTTTTTAATTCAAAATATGTATCAAGACTTTTCTCAAATTGGGATTCAAACTTAGCTGAAAGTTCCGTTTTCATTCCAGGAACTGAATTCGCTTTGGATCCACCGTTCATCATACTATTCTTTCCCTGAAGCTGAGCTGCAGCGTCTACGGTAAAAGTTCCATTGGTCACAATCTCAGTTCCACTTTCGAGTCCGCTTAAAACCTGGTAAGTTTTTCCTGATGAATTTCCCAGTACAACTTCCCGCATTTCGAAAACCGGCTCGGTAGAAGAAGTTTTTAGATATACCAGTGAGCGTTCTCCAGTCCACATTACTGCCGTTTTGGGCACTTCGAGAGTTTCAGTCTTTACAGCTTGCTCCACATCAACCTCAGCCTCCACGAACATTCCTGGTTTGAGTTTATTGGAATCATTATTTAAAATCACCCGAACTTCTACAGTTCGGGAATCTGTATCCAGAATAGGATCGATAAAAGATATTTTACCGCTTAGTTTTTTATTTTGCAGGGCATTCACTCTAATATCCAGAGTCTGTCCTTCTTCCAGGTTACTAATCTGGGATTCGTAGGCATCAAAAACCGCCCAGACAGTGCCAAGGTTGGAAACCTTTAATATTGGCATCGCATCCTGGATATGCGAGCCTTCCTCCACCATGATCTCAGTAATGGTTCCGGTAACGTTAGAATGCACGGGCCAGTTGGTTCTTACATTCCCGGTTTGGACAATCTCATCCAGCATCGCATCACTTATCATCCAGTTATTAAATTTCTTACGTACCGCATTATATAGCTGTGGCTGGGAGTTTTTTAATTTCGCAGCTGTAATTAATTCCTGCTGGGCAGCCACAAGTTCAGGAGAATAGACACTGGCAACAATTTGCCCACGCTTCACCATTTCTCCAACTGTTTTAACGTAGAGCTTTTCTATTCTGCCATTGAAATGAGCAGGCATTACCGCTTTCTTATCTTCATTGATCTCGATCTTACCAGAAAGAGAAATCTTCCCTTCCAACCCGCTTCCCTCGCCCACAATACTTGTTTGAATGTTCGCCAGCTTCATCGCATTATCTGTGAGACTAAATTGATTTGCTGCCAGACCTTCCGAAGAATTTTCAGCGGGAATAAGATCCATCCCGCAAATAGGACAATCTCCGGGTTCAGGTTGCATGATCTGTGGATGCATAGAGCAGGTCCACATGGACTCCGCCTTAGAAGTTTCATGATCATGATCGCCTGTTTTTCCTCCAGAATCACTTCCGAAGAACAAATAGCCAAGGATTAGTCCGATGACCAGGATTCCAATATATACCAGTATTTTTTTCATCAGCTTAATTGTTTGTAGTGAGATATTGCACGACAGCATCCTTTTTATACCAGTTGCTCACGGCTTCTATAAGACTCATTTGTAGTTGTAACTGTATTTCCTGAATGTCCAGCACGTCGTCAAAATCGATCGTACCGGTTTCATACTGCTTCAGCAATAACTCCTCTGCATTCTTTGCCTGGGAAAGATTATCTAGCTGAGTTTCATACTTTATCCTCGCAGCTGCACGTTCGTTCAAAGCAGTTTGTAATCTAGTATTCAGATCATTCAGTGTATTGGCACGTTGCAAATCTATCTGTTCCAGTTTGAGGTCGTTTTGCCTGCTAACAGATTTGTATTTTTTATTGAAAACAGGAACAGAGAAAGAAAGCATCGGCATAATAATATCCTTCCCATTATCTGGAACCATCATATCTTTTCGCTCCTGAACGCTTATATAATCAATTCCAAATCCCAATTTTGGGGCAGATTCCAGTTGATTCAGTTCTTCTGAAGTTTTTACGCTTTCTGCAAATCGATCATAGCGTTGTAGCTCGGGATGTAATTGCAAACTTCTATTATCTTCTCGCTGTGGTGGTATAGAGATCGAATCTTTCCATTCTAAGACCATTTTATCTTCGGAATTTAAAAGGTTCGTAAACTCGTTTTCTAGTGTTTCAGAAGTTAGCTCAAGGTTCCTCAACTTTTCCAACAGATCATTTTGTCTCATTTTAAGCCGAAGGACTTCTACGGCAGAAGCTTTACCAACTTCAACAGAATTTAAGGCCATGGTCCTGTAAACCTCCAGTAATTCGACATTTTTCTCAAGTACTTCCATCTTCCGCTTTACTTCATATAGTTCAAAATAAACCTGGGCAACATTTAGCTTCAGCTTTCTCCTTGCGATCTCCAGTTCCGCTTCCTCGATACCTACCATAGAGCCCGCATAATTACGCCTGGAGTTAATAGTTCCAAACCAGGGCATCATTTGTCGTACAGAAAGTCTCAATTTTTGAGCTCCAGTCCTTGTTTCTGGTTCACTCACATAATATCCAACTCCAAATTCAGTATCAGACAGCGTATTCGCTTCATTGATTTTTTCTGAAGCAATCTCCACAGATGAATTCATCGACTGGATCGCAGGATTGTTCCCTAGAGCCAGATTTTGATAATCCTGTAGTTGCTGGGACTGCAATGAGTGGAAAGTAAAAAGTGAAACGATGAAAATCGTTACCAGTATAATGTTCTTACACATGATCAAATTATTATGAATTCTTTCTGCTTTCATCTTAAATAATATTAGACCTGCTAGTTTTAATGGAGCTAACGAGGATTGCATTCATTTCCTTATTTTTAAAAATACTACCTGCCATGATCAACTTTTGAGTCTTTTAATTTTAGCTTCCTGCCTCCAGCTAAAGAGCACTGGCACTACAAACAGAGTGATTAAGGCAATCAACATTCCGCCAAAAGCAGGAATTGCCATTGGGATCATGATATCACTCCCACGCCCAGTCGAAGTTAAAATAGGAAGTAAAGCCAGGATTGTAGTGGCTGTGGTCATTAAACAAGGTCGAATTCGCTTCTCCCCGGCTTCAATAACAGATTGCCGAATTTCCTTTTTATTATCTGGAGAATTGGCTTCGAAGGTCTGAGTAAGATAAGTAGCCATCACTACGCCATCATCTGTAGCAATGCCAAAGAGCGCAATAAAGCCAACCCAAACGGCAACACTTAAATTGATCGTTTTGATCTGAAATAACTGTCGGAAATTTTCTCCAAAAAGACTAAAATCCATAAACCATTCCTGCCCGTATAACCAGATCATCAGGAAACCACCACCAAAGGCAACTGCAATTCCCACGAAAACCATCAATGATGTAGAAACAGATTTAAACTGGAAATAGAGAATAAGAAAGATGATCAATAAGGATAAGGGAACCACCATAGAAAGCGTTTTTTCGGCTCTCACCTGATTCTCATAATTCCCGGTAAAACGATATTTGATCCCGGCTGGAACATTGAGTTCTCCAGAATCAATTTTCTGCTTAAGGAAGGCGGTGGCGTTCTCTACAACATTGGTTTCAGCAAAACCGTCCAGTTTATCGAACAGAACATAGCCAGTAAGGAATGTATTTTCACTTTTAATGACCTGCGGGCCCTGCTCGTACTTAATTTCCACCAATTCTCCAAGCGGTACGGGCGATCCACCTTCCACTGGAACATAAATATCCTTGATATCTTCTGGACTAGCTCGCAATTCTCTTGGGTAGCGAACCCGAATCCCATATCGCTCACGCCCCTCTACCGTCTGGCTTAGATTCATTCCACCTACGGCAACCTGCAAAACCTGCTGTACATCATCAATTGAAATACCGTACCTGGCCAGGTTTGCCCTTTTGATATCGATGAGTAAATATGGTTTCCCTACTATTCTATCGGCATATACCGCTTCGTTTTTCACTCCTTCGACCTGCTTTAATAATTCTTCAAGTTTCATCCCGAAATCCTGAATTTGTTTTAGATCCTGGCCCTGCACTTTAATCCCCATTGGCGCGCGCATTCCCGTTTGGAGCATGATCAAACGGGTTTCGATTGGTTGTAATTTTGGAGCTGAGGTGACTCCGGGTAATTTTGTTACTCGCGCAATCTCATTCCAGATATCCTCAGGCCTTTTAATCTCTGGTCTCCAGTTTCTGAAATACTCTCCGTCATCATCGGCAATTAACTGTTCAGGTCCAACCTTCAGAGGTTCGCTTACCAGTGAGTCAGTATAATTTTCTGGACTTTCTAATTCTGAATTAGGATTAGCTGCCAGTTTTCCGTTTTTCAGCATAAAGATTCCAGCATCATTAACTCGAAATTTTTGTTTCTCTCCCGCAGCGTCCTCCATATATTCAGATTTATACTGAATAATATTTTCATACATCGAGAGCGGTGCAGGATCCAGGGCAGATTCGGTTCTTCCGGCTTTTCCAACCACAGTTTCAATTTCAGGAAGACTTGCTACCGCCATGTCCAGTTGTTGCAAAACTCTTTTATTTTCTTCAACTCCAGAGTGCGGTAAGGATGTAGGCATTAATAGAAATGAACCTTCATTTAGAGAAGGCATGAATTCCTTACCGGTATTCTTCATATTAAAGAATCCAAGGACAATAATTGCGATTGGAATACTTAGAAATAAAGCTTTGTTTTCCAGCGTCCAGGTTAGAATGCTTACATAATACTTTCTGAAGTAATAGAATACCGCCAGTAAGCCGAAACAAATAACAGAAACGAAAAACAGGTTCAGCAAAATGTTATTCTGAAGTCCGAGTGGTCTCCAGTAAACGGATAACAGAAGAATGATTGTTAGTACTGAAATCGCAATCTTCAAGAACCTGCTTTGCTTTTCGTCGATCTTATCTAATTTCAGAATAAAGTCTACTAATCCAAATGCTATTATTGCCAGGCCTATCCAGTATCCTAGAGCAATCGCTACGATACCTGCCAGGATCAATAATCCGGATACTACGAAATTTAATTCTTTCCGAATTTTCCTCTTCTTGAAAAGTACGGCAGCAACTGGCGGAATCAGGAATAGCGCAACCAAAATAGAAGAAATTAATGCCATCGTCTTTGTAAAAGCTAGTGGACGGAATAATTTACCTTCTGCTCCTACCATCGTGAAAACCGGTAGAAAACTTATGATCGTGGTAAGTACAGCTGTTAAAATAGCTCCTGAAACTTCAGCAGTGGCTTCGTAAACCAGTTGATTTATAGGCCGGTCATCCTTCATATCCAGATGCCTGATAATATTTTCAGAAAGAATGATTCCCATATCCACCATTGTCCCTATTGCAATAGCGATCCCGGATAAAGCCACAATATTAGCTGCTACGCCAAAAAGTTTCATAGAGATAAAGACCATCAGGACCGCAACCGGTAATAATCCTGAGATCAGGATCGAAGCTCTTAGGTTAAAAACCATGATGATGACCACCAGGATGGTAATAAGGATCTCCATAGTTAGAGCTTCATTCAGGGTTCCAAGAGTCTCCTGGATCAATTCTGTTCTATCATAGAAGGGAACGATAGTTAGTTGGGATTCGGTGCCGTCCTGCAAGGTTTTAGAAGGAAGACCTGAACTAATTTCGTTAATTTCAGCCTTGACATTATTGATCACCTCCAATGGATTGGCGCCATAACGCGCTACCACGACTCCTCCAACAACTTCAGCACCTTCTTTATCCAGAATTCCGCGACGGGAAGCTGGTCCCATAGATACATTAGCAATATCACTAATCTCTATAGAGGTGAAATCTTTGGAAGTCACCACAGCATTTTCAATGTCTTCTACAGATTTTACGTAACCAAGGCCACGAACCAGGTATTCTGCCCGGTTGATTTCCAGAGTTTGCGCTCCTATTTCGCGATTACTTGCCTTGACCGCTTTTACAACCTCATCAAGACCAATATTATACTGTCGCATGAGCTCAGGTTTTACGTCAACCTGGTACTCCTGGACATATCCACCAATACTGGCTACTTCTGAAACTCCGCTGGCTCCTGAAAGCGCATATTTCACATAATAATCCTGAATACTTCTCAATTCCTGAAGATCCCAGCCTCCGGTAACATTTCCATCCTTATCACGGCCTTCAAGAGTGTACCAGAATATCTGACCTAATCCTGTAGCATCGGGACCTAAGCTTGGGTTCACATCTGCCGGCAGTAAATTTTCCGGGAGTGAATTAAGTTTTTCAAGAATTCTGCTTCTGCTCCAGTAAAATTCTACGTCTTCTTCAAAAATGATATAGATGCTGGAAAAACCGAACATAGAAGAACTACGAATGGTCTTCACTCCTGGAATCCCAAGTAAACTGGTAGTAAGCGGATAGGTGATCTGGTCCTCAATATCCTGGGGAGATCGTCCTTTCCATTCAGTAAAAATGATCTGTTGATTTTCACCTATATCGGGTATGGCATCTACCGCCACGGGATCATTTGGCAGCAAACCGGTATCCCAGTTAAAAGGTGAATTGACAATACCCCAACCAATAAACATCACCAGGAATATAAAGGCGACGAGTTTATTTTCGATCAGGTATTTGATGCTTTTATTCAGCATTATTCAATAGTTAAATTAGAAATAGCGCATACAACGCAAAGAGCCACTGCAAGAAACTGAGTGGTAGAAATTCTATAACTTAACTATCAAATAAGAAAGACCTGGTCTTCCAACTGTATGTTGGCAACCAGCAAGGGAGGAGAATAATCTTTAAAAGGAATGATCTGTTTTGGTAAGCTTTCAAACAGATTGATGTAGGAATACGTAAATGTGGTAATGAATAGTTGCTGATGAAAATCGAAAGAATCGAATGAAATCTTCAATTCATCCTGACCTTCAACTTCAACCTTTTTATTTGTGCAACAATGAGTTTCATCCTCGGCTTTCATCGACATTCCGCAGGTTTCTGCTTTTGAAAAAACAGCCTGATCAACCAGGTGACTTCCGCAGAAATGTTTATCTACAGTAAAAGACATCGTCGATAACATGACTATAAAGGCCATGCTCAAAGAAATCATATGTCGTAAAAGTTTTTTCACAGATTACAAAAGTACAAAATTCTGAACATCTACGGTTTACTACCTGATCTTCAAATATAAACAGCGAATGTAAAATCTAAATTCCAGACTGGATTGCAAAATTCAGGATGAAACTTTCAAATTTCTTTTTTACTGATCCGGTAATAATAGAACGCAGGAAGCAGAATGAGCAGAAATAATGGATGAATAAGAAATCTTCTTACATAGAATAAGGCGAGATAATGTTCTCTTTCGATGTTGAGGACAAGAAATATAAAAGCGCTTACAGCTCCCAGATATAGCAGGGCGTAGAGTATAACCGAGAATTTGAGCATGCTCCTGTTCTGAAAAGCGATATAGATGATTCCCAGTGAGATTGCACTATTAAGCGCATAGCGTATACTGAGGTGAATCATGAGTTCTGCCATGTTCATAGGCGGAATAATACCCAATAGATAATCTGACCTGAAAAACGCTATTAATGGATCGTAGAATAGACTATCTTCAAAAAAACGTATTGCTGCAAGTAGCAAAACCATGAAGCTAATAAGAATTATCTTATATCTTTTCTTCATGCTTTTTTGTATTTAGTGAAGATTCGTATCCATACCAGCCAGAGGAGGAAAACCATTCCGTAGATCGCTAATGGAAAAAATACGGTGTGCATAAAACCAGAATATTGCGGGTACTCAAGTATACTCACAGAGAGTATTACGATTCGTAAAATATTCGTTGCATAAATAAGTGCCGAGCCGGCTAAAATATAGATCAATGTCGTGGAGGTTTTTCCAAAGAACGCTAGAATAAAGGAGGTGAATAGTATAATGATACTTGCTGAATTGCAACCCTCAACTATACCGGCTAGAAAATAACCTTCCACCATTAGTTTCATGGATAATCCTGTATAATGCATCACCACCTTTACGTTGTCGTAACCAAGAGCGTGCATTACATCTCCACTCTGGTAGGCCACCAGTCTTGTGAGTGCATCGGGTACAGGCTGAGTTTGCTCATAAAACAAAAGAAATGCATTGTAAGCGCTGGAAAAAAGGAAATAGCTTCCCAGGAATACAAATATAAAACGCAATACCGTTCTGTATTTCTTGATGAGTTTCAGCAAAGTAGCGACTTGGTTTTTAACAAATTTATAGATTTAGGCTCCATGCTTTACACAGCAAATTGAATACTTTTGCACCAAAGATTGTTAATATGAATTTTCAGGAATTAAAACCACAAGTAGAACAGATTCTACAGGACTCGAATATTGATGTCAAACAGCGAATGACCCAGGTTTGCGAACTATTGGAGCAAAATATAAGTTATTATGACTGGGTTGGATTCTACTTCAAGAATGGAAATAAAGAAGAATTAAAATTGAAGGCATTTGCCGGGGAGCCAACAGATCATGAGATCATCCCATTCGGGAAGGGTATCTGCGGACAGGTAGCGGTAAGCAATCAAAATTTTGTTGTACCCGATGTAAAAGCACAGGATAATTATATAGCCTGTAGCATTAATGTAAAGGCAGAAATTGTAATTCCATTATTTGTAAATAGTGAAAATGTTGGGCAGATCGATATTGATAGCCACACAGCCGATCCTTTTACTGCGGAAGATGAAGAATTCCTGGTTTGGGTGAACGAGAAAGTAGCAGAGATCCTATAGGTTACTATTAAAGTTCAAAACAAAAAAACTCCTGATCTCTCAGGAGTTTTTTTGTTATTATATCGTGTTCAAAATTACATCTGAAGTGCGATAATAAAGAAAAGAAATGCAAAAAATCCTACTAATTGTAGTATAGATAGCAGGTAATTCTTTTCGATCTCATTTCCCATTTCCATAGCTTTTTGTTTTAAAATTACATAAGCTATGTCTTCGATATCAGACCTTTAACTAACTTTAGTTTTTTTAGAATAATTTATGTGAAATATGTTCTGAAAATCGCTTTCCGTTAAGATAATATTTACATCCCGGTGCGAATTGCTTCCACAGGATCAAGTTTTGAGGCGGACATTGCCGGGATAATTCCCGAAACCAATCCTATAATTGCCGAAACCAGTGTTCCAATAAACATATTATACGGTGAAAGGACGAATTCAAAATCACCGGTAAACTGTGAGGCAACGATTGAAACCAGCCACACAAAGAACAATCCTACCAATCCTCCAATCACGGAGAGTATGACAGCTTCAAATAAGAACTGAGAAAGAATAAATTTGTTTTTAGCTCCCAGAGATTTCTGAATACCAATAAGGTTGGTTCTTTCTTTAACACTAACAAACATAATATTCGCAATTCCGAAGCCTCCAACCAGTAATGAAAATCCGCTAATCACCAAACCAATGATATTCAGCTGGCCTGTAATATTGTCTACAAATTCTGTTAGACCCTTTAGTTCATTAACGAAGAAGTTGTTGATCTCTCCGGGCTTGATTCCGCGCATATTCCGAAGGTTTTGTTCCAGTAAGGCGATAAATTCATCGCTATCTGCTCCACTTTCAGGCTTCATCACCAATTGTGGAAAGACCGTTCCCTTCGTAGTTCCGTAAACCAGTCGGGCAAAGTTCGCTGGCACAAAAGCCTGTCCATCCCTGGAACCAGTAAACAAGGATTGCCCCTGTTTCTTCAAGACTCCAATGACTGTTGCTCTACGTCCAAAAATTCGTATTTCTTCACCAATTCCATTCGAACCACCAAACAGCGTTTGCGCTACTTCATGCCCCAGAACAACAACCCCAGATCCGCTTACAGATTCAGATTCGTTAAAAAACCGTCCTTCTGCGAGTTCCAGTGCTTCAATGTCGTAATATTCATGAGTAACTGCTCCTATATCCACACCACTACTGGTAACATCCTGATATTTGATCGCAGCTCCTCCAGGAATTCCCAAAACAAAACTAATATTATCAAGATCGGGTAAGCTCTTCTTTAGATTCTGGTATTCCTCATAAGTTACATCGGGAAACTGCTGACTCTTCCATCTGGGTATATCGCTAGGTCCAAATTTAAACCTCATCACGATCACCGTACTATTGTCAAGTGAACTCAAACTTCCGGTAATATCCTTTTTTAATGAATCTACCGCTGCAAGAACAGCGATAATGGAGAAGATACCAATGGTCACCCCAAGTAGGGAAAGAAAGGTTCTAAGCTTATTATTAGTAAGAGCGCTAATCGCAAAATTGAAGCTCTCTTTAAGTACCCGTAAATAGATCAGCATAATTTAAAATCTGCTATTAACTCATGAATTTAAGATAGGACGCAGGATCCAAATTTTCGTTACAAAATTTATCGATAATTCATTAGTTGCACTTTTAAATTTTTCGCTTTATTAGTTACTTTTGCAGCTTTAACAAACACAACACAATGAGCGAATTAAAACAAGCAAAGTCTGCTTTAATTTCAGTCTTCAGTAAAGATGGTCTTGAACCTATCGTGAGAAAGCTGGATGAGCTGGGCATTACCATTTATTCCACTGGTGGAACCGAGAAATTTATCAAGGATCTTGGAATAGAGGTGGTTCCTGTTGAGGATGTTACTTCCTACCCTTCTATACTGGGTGGCCGGGTAAAAACTCTTCATCCAAAAGTTTTTGGAGGAATTCTTAATCGTCAGGATCATGAAGGTGATGTAAAAGAACTGGAACAATATGAAATTCCTCAGATAGACATTGTGATTGTGGATCTATATCCTTTTGAGAAAACAGTTGCTTCAGGCGCTGCGGAACAGGATATTATAGAAAAGATCGATATTGGAGGTATTTCTTTGATTAGAGCTGCGGCTAAGAATTTCAAGGACGTAACTTGCGTTTCTTCCGTAGATGATTATGCTGAATTTTTAGAATTACTGAATGAAAAATCTGGTAATACTGAAATAGCTGATCGTAAAAAATTCGCTGCCAATGCATTTAATATTTCCTCTCACTACGATTCAGCAATTTTTAATTATTTCAATGCTGAAGGTGACATCAATTCTTTCAAACAAAGTGAACTGAAAGGTAAAGAACTTCGTTATGGAGAAAACCCTCATCAAAAAGGAACATTTTTCGGTGATTTCGATGCAATATTCGATCAGCTACATGGGAAAGAATTGAGCTATAACAACCTGCTGGATGTAGATGCTGCCGTGAACCTCATGAACGAGTTTAAAGGTGAAGCTCCAACTTTCGCGATTTTAAAGCATAACAATGCCTGTGGTCTTGCACAAAGAGACTCGATCCACCAGGCTTATGCAGATGCCCTTGCCGGTGATCCTGTTTCAGCTTTTGGAGGAATTCTAATTAGCAATGTGGAAATAGACGCCGATACTGCTGAAGAAATCCACAAACTATTCTGCGAGGTGGTCATTGCCCCTTCATTCTCTTCGGAAGCTGAAGAAATATTAAAAGGCAAAAAGAACAGAATCCTGCTTATTCAGAAAGAAGTTGAACTTCCGAAGAATCAGGTAAGAACATGTCTTAACGGAGTTCTAGTTCAGGATAAAGATCTAAAAACCGATGCTATCGAAGATCTTAAGCTGGTAACCAGCAATAAAGCAACAGATTCTGAGTTATCTGACATGATATTTGCTTCCAAGATCTGCAAGCATACAAAGTCAAATACGATTGTTCTGGCAAAAAACAAACAATTATGTGCAAGTGGTACAGGGCAAACGTCCCGAGTAGACGCTCTAACACATAGTATTGCCAAAGCGAAATCATTTGATTTTGACCTGAATGGTGCCGTGATGGCCAGTGATGCATTCTTTCCATTTCCAGATTGCGTGGAAATCGCGGGAAACGCCGGAATTACGGCTGTTATCCAGCCAGGGGGAAGCATCAAGGATGAACTGAGCATCAACTATTGCAACGAAAATAATATCGCAATGGTGATGACCGGGACACGCCATTTTAAACATTAAATTCATTACATTTACCCAAACCTCAACACCTAATAAACACTATGGGATTTTTTGACTTTCTCATTGAAGAAATTGCAATCGATTTAGGAACCGCCAACACTTTGATCATACATAATGACAAGGTAGTTGTGGATAGCCCTTCGATAGTTGCCAGGGACAGAACTTCTGGTAAAATTACCGCAGTAGGTAAAGAAGCTGCGATGATGCAGGGAAAAACTCATGAGAATATCAAAACCATCAGGCCGTTAAAAGATGGGGTGATTGCCGACTTTGATGCTAGTGAGAAAATGCTCACGATGTTCATAAAGGAGATCCCGGCGCTTAAAAAGAAACTTTTTACTCCTGCACTTCGAATGGTAATCTGTATTCCATCTGGAATTACAGAGGTTGAAATGCGAGCTGTAAAGGAAAGTGCAGAGCGGGTAAATGGAAAAGAAGTATACTTGATCCATGAACCAATGGCTGCGGCCATTGGTATTGGAGTAGATATCATGCAACCAAAAGGAAACATGATCGTTGATATAGGAGGTGGTACTACTGAAATTGCTGTAATCGCTCTTGGAGGGATCGTATGTGATAAATCTGTAAAGATCGCAGGAGACGTATTCACCAATGACATCGTGTACTACATGCGTACGCAGCATAACCTTTATGTTGGTGAGCGTACTGCGGAAAAAATTAAAATCCAGATTGGTGCTGCGACTGAAGATCTTGAAGTCCCGCCAGACGAAATGAGCGTACAGGGACGTGACTTGCTTACCGGAAAACCTAAGCAGGTGAACATTTCTTATCGCGAAATTGCCAAAGCGCTGGACAAATCTATTCTTAGGATCGAGGATGCCGTAATGGAAACTCTTTCCCAAACACCACCAGAACTGGCTGCCGATATTTATAATACAGGTATTTATCTCGCCGGTGGTGGTTCTATGCTTAGAGGACTGGACAAACGTCTTTCTCAAAAAACAGATCTTCCGGTTTATATAGCTGAAGATCCGTTAAGAGCCGTTGTTCGTGGAACAGGAATTTGCCTTAAAACACTGAACCGATACAAAGGAATTTTGATCAAGTAGGAGAAGCTTAATTTATGCAGCAGATTTTCAATTTTCTTATTAGGAATAAGAATTCAATTCTATTCCTGTTCCTTTTTGCTGTCTCTATTTTTCTCACAGTTCAAAATCACTCCTTCCATAAGAGCAGGTTTATAAGTTCTGCAAACTGGGTGACCGGTGGTGTATACTCGTGGTCCAATGGCATCAACACCTACTTGAACCTGGAAGAGTACAATGAACGACTGATCGCTGAAAACAACCAGCTTCGAAATATCATTTCTAATATGAATGATAGTATTTCAATTTCAAAACAGCTGGACAGTACATCATTTGAAGGAGATTACATTTTCAGACCGTCTCGCGTTATCAATAATAACTTTGCTAAAGTTGATAATTATCTGACTCTTAACCGGGGCGAAAATTCAGGAATTCAAAAAGAGTTTGGAGTAATCACCAGCCAGGGAATTGTTGGCATCGTAGATAGAGTTAATAATAAGTATTCCCGGGTTATTTCAATTCTAAACAGCAGATCCAGGATCAATGCACAATTAAGCAGCACCAATCATTTTGGTAGTCTCGTGTGGAATGGTCAAGATCCAAATATCGTACAGTTAATCGATGTTCCCAGACAGGCTCCGGTTCAAAAAGGAGATACGATCATTACGGGTGGCCGGTCGCTAATTTTTCCTGAAGGATTACCAATTGGTAGTATCGAAGATTTTACATTGGATCAAACCCAAAGTTATTACACGATCAACATTAAGCTATTTAATGACATGACTAATATTGGTTATGTTTATGTAATAGAGAACATCAATAAAGACGAAATCAAGGAATTGCAGGAGCCAGATGAACAGTAAACTACTATCAAATATTGCACGCTTCGTGATCCTGATATTTTTACAGGTTCTAATTCTGAATAACATCAATTTTCTGGGATATATCAATCCGTATCTATACGTGTTATTCATTCTACTTTATCCCTTTGCCGGAAACCAAAGTCTGTTCCTCCTTTTATCCTTTTTGCTGGGATTAAGCATCGATATTTTTGAGGATAGTGGCGGGATCAATGCAGCTGCATGTCTGGTTGCCGCTTTTGCCCGACCTAACCTGCTACGGTTCTCCTTCGGAATTAGTTATGATCACCAGAATATCAGACTGGCCTTTACGCCTTTTGGAGCCAAATTTAGTTATGTATCACTGATCGTACTTATCCATCATTTCGTGTTTTTTTCCTTGGAAATGTTCAGTGTAAATCATATACTTCTAATACTCAAGAAAACTCTTTTTTCAAGTATCTTTTCAGTAATTCTAATATTGCTGTCGTTAACACTTTTCAGTAGAAAACATCGATGAGAAAATTATTGCTGTATATCACGATCCTTACCACAGGCATCATATTCCTGGGGAGATTGTTCTATTTACAGGTGATCGATACTTCTATGGCCATACGCTCACAGGATAATGCCATCAAAGTGATCTACGATTACCCGCAGCGAGGTTACATCTACGATCGCAACGGAGAATTGATGGTTAGCAACCAGCCTTCTTATGATGTCATGGTTATCCCAAGGAACCTTAAACCTTTCGATACGACCGAATTTTGTAATATTCTGAATCTATCCCGGGAAGACCTGGAAAAGAAACTGGATAAGGCAAAGATCTATTCTCCCATGTTACCTTCAGTAGTTATACCGCAGCTTACAAAAAGTGAGTACGCGATACTTCAGGAGAAAATGAGGAATTACCAGGGGTTCTATATTCAGAAGAGATCATTAAGGGATTACCAGGTAGACCACAGCGCCAATGTACTGGGTTATATTGCCGAAGTAAACCAGAAGATCGTAAATGATAATCCTTACTATATATCCGGTGATCTTATTGGCCGGGCTGGTGTTGAGAGCTATTATGAAGAACTTTTAAGAGGTGAGAAAGGCGTAAAATATATTCAGAAGGATAGATTCAATAGAGATATTGGACCTTACAAAGAAGGTGTTTTTGACTCTTTGCCGGAAAAAGGCAAGGATATCACCTTAACGATCGACGCTATTCTGCAGGATTACGGCACAAAATTAATGGAAAATAAGCGCGGTGGTATTGTTGCGCTGGAACCTAACACCGGGGAGATCCTAACCCTGATCACGGCTCCAACTTATAATCCAGCAGATCTGGTGGGAAGAAAACGCTCTCCAAATTTTACCAAACTATATCTGGATGAAGACGCAAAACCACTTTATGACCGTGGTCTTTTAGCCGAATATCCTCCAGGATCTCCTTTTAAAACTCTAAATGCATTAATTGGACTCCAGGAAGATGTTGTGGATACAGATGATGCATTTTCCTGTAATCATGGTTATCCTTATGGCCGCGGTAGAAAACTGGGCTGCCATGCGCATAGTAGTCCGCTGAGCATGATTCCTGGCATCGCGCAATCTTGTAACGCCTATTTCGCCAATGTCTACCGAAGAATTATTGAGAAATATCCTAGTCCGCAGGAAGGAATGGACGCCTGGAATGCACATTTAAAGAGTTTTGGACTTGGAGATTACCTGGGATCTGACCTGAGTACAGGAAGATCCGGTAAAATTCCGGATTCTGAGTATTATAATAAGATCTACGATTATCCAACTTACAAATGGTATGCTACAGCAACTCTTTCCAACGCGATTGGACAGGGAGAGGTTCTAATGACGCCAATTCAACTGGCGAACATGGCGGCTACTATTGGAAATAAAGGCTGGTTCTACACTCCGCATATTCTAAAAGAGGTAAATGGGCAACCAATTAAAGAAGAAAAGTACACTACAAAGAATGTTACCACCATTGAAAAAAGACATTTTGAACCTGTAGTGGAAGGAATGCACGAAGTTTATAAGAGCGGAACAGCTTCTGCTTTAAGAATTCCGGGAATAGAAATAGCAGGTAAAACGGGTACTGCGGAAAATTTTACTAAAATTGATGGAAAAAGGGTTCAGCTAACAGATCACTCGATCTTTGTAGCCTTTGCTCCTGTAGATAACCCTAAGATCGCGATTGCAGTGTTCGTGGAAAATGGATACTGGGGTGGTCGCTATGCCGGAAGAATTGCCAGTTTAATGATCGAAAAATATCTGAAAGGAACTATTACCAGAACAGATATGGAAGACTGGATCCTGTCACACAGCCTGGAAGACGAATATGCCAAGCCATTAAGCGGCGAACCCTTCATAATTAATAGATAAATGGGGAGAAGCAATGGAGCCAGTTTTGACTGGATAAGTATCTTAATCTATTTAGCACTTATACTTTTTGGTTGGGCCAATATCTACTCTGCTTCATTGGGATCAACCAGCGGTTCTTTTTTTGACCTTGAACAGCCTTATGGTAAACAGGCTCTGTTCGTAGGTCTTAGCATATTTCTTGTTATTATCATTTTATCTATAGAAGCAAAATTTTACCAGCGCTTTTCGAGTATTATATATTTAGTATCGCTTCTCTCCCTAGCCGGACTCTTTGTCTTCGGAAAAACAATTTCAGGAGCAACATCCTGGTATTCCTTTGGAAGCTTTGGGCTTCAACCATCTGAATTTGCCAAATTTGCCACCGCGTTAGCCCTGGCGAAATATCTTAGTGATATTCAAACCAACATTCGAAGACTTGATCACCAGGTCAAGGCTTTTATCATTATCGCAATTCCTGCAATTCTAATTGTACCTCAGCCAGATCCAGGAAGTGCCCTGGTTTACGCTGCTTTCTTTTTCCCCTTATATCGTGAAGGTCTTTCTGGCTTTTATCTTATAACCGGACTATCGGCCGTCGCCGTATTTATTTTAACCCTTATTATTGGCCCCATCTGGGTTAGTGTAGTAGTTGCTGTAATTGCCTTAGTGATGTTCTTTATGAAGTCACGCAAAGGACCAGGCAAAGTCCTGATCAGCGTATTTTCGATCATATCCATTGCGTTAAGCTTTTCAGTAAATTATATTTTTGAGAATGTCTTTGAACAGCGTCACCGGGATCGTTTCAACATTGTTTTGGGAAAAGAGGTAGATTCCAGAGGTATTGGATACAACACCAACCAGAGTGAGATTGCGATTGGTAGCGGAGGATGGTTTGGCAAAGGCTGGACCGAAGGAACTCAAACAAAAGGTCATTTTGTGCCAGAGCAACATACAGATTATATATTCAGTACAGTTGGAGAAGAATGGGGCTTCTTAGGTAGCGCAATGGTTGTATTCCTGTTTGTAGGCCTGTTGTTAAGACTAATCGTTCTGGCCGAAAGACAAAGAGATCAATTCTACCGGATTTACGGTTACTCAGTCATTGGTATTCTATTCATTCACTTTCTGGTGAATATAGGGATGGTGATAGGTATTTTTCCAACAGTTGGTATCCCATTGCCTTTTTTTAGTTATGGTGGCTCAGGTCTATGGGGTTTCACTATTCTGCTGTTTATATTTATCAAACTCGATAGCGACAGGCTGTCTTATTAAGAGCACTGCTCTGTCATAAGTAGTATCGCAGCTATTAGAAGGATGATAAAAGGATAGATATATTTACGTTTCATAATTTCAGTATTGCGCATAAAAAAACCCGGAATTTCTCCCGGGTCATATTTAATTCTATGTTTCAGCTTTTCACTTTTTGAGATTTGTCTACACCTGCCATTTTATTTCTGGTAATGTTGTTCATCTTCATATCTGAAAGTACATTTACAGCTTCCTCAATATAAACATCTTTACTAAGGCTCTCATGCCATCTCAGCCTCTTTTCCTTCAGAATAGTATCTGTAGCAAAAAGTTGCTCTTCAAAAGGTAATGAGTTATAAGTCAGATTCGTTTTATAATCTCTGATAGCTTCAAACTGCTTCGCCATTTCTTTATCTTCCGCAGCTTGCGCAGCATATTCCGCATAATTTAATGGGTAACTACTTTCATCACTTTGAGTCTTCACCCATTTTGCATTTTCCTCGATCATCTTCAACTGACTGTTAGAACTCATTCGTTCCTTACTGGCAGCGATTGCTTCATCATAACCAACATAACCATCCCAGATATCATAATCTGCCGCATCAATCTTATCCCATGGTAATGGGTTTTCCTGATCTTTTTCACCAATGTCTACAAAACTGTAACGATCTGGAACCACGACATCACTCTTCACACCTTCCAGTTGGGTAGAACCACCATTCACGCGGTAAAACTTCTGGGTAGTGATCTTTAGGGCTCCCATATCGCCCATTTCATTATTTCGTAACCATCTATTCAGGTCGATCACATTTTGCACTGTTCCTTTTCCATAAGTTTGCTTACTTCCAATAATGATAGCTCTTTTATAATCCTGCATCGCAGCAGCCAGAATTTCTGAAGCTGAAGCTGAAAGTTCGTTTACCAGGATTACCAAAGGACCATCCCATAAAACCTGAGGATCTTCATCCTTTAGTACTTCTTTTCTTTGTCCGTTAGATTTTACCTGAACGATTGGACCTTCCTCGATAAACATCCCGGCAATATCCACTACGGTTTTAAGTGAACCACCACCATTATTTCTAAGGTCAAGAACCAAACCTTCCATTCCCTCCTGTTTCAGTCTAATAATATCTTCTTTAATATCTGAAGCAGCATTCCTGCTATTGTAATCTTCCATATCGAAATAGAATTTCGGAAGGTTAATGATTCCGAAGTTCTTCCCGTCTTTCTTTACCATCGAAGTCTTCGCATACGTTTCTTCGATCTCGATCACATCTCTAACCAAAACTACATCTTCGATATTTCCCATCACTTTTTTACGCACTGTAAGCGTTACTTTAGTGTCTTTAGGGCCCTTGATAAGATCTACTGCGTCATCGAGTCTCATTCCCACGATACTCACGGCATCTTCCTCATCTTCCTGCTTTACTTTCAGGATCACATCACCTTCAGTAATTTCATCACTTCTCCAGGCCGGACCTCCAGAGATCACTTCAGTAATCGTAATATTGTCGCTGTCTTTTACTAATCTTGCTCCAATTCCTTCCAGCTTACCAGACATAGCTATATCGAACCTGTCCTTTTCCTGTGGTGCGAAATAGAAGGTATGTGGATCAAATTCTTCCACGATAGCGTTGATGTATACTGAAAAATAATCCTCTCTTTCAAGATCATCAGTAAAATCATAATATCGTTCCATGTTAGAGAGCGTAGATTCCCTTGCTTCTTTTTCCAGTACAGTATCAGATTTTACTTCGTATGAATCATCTGCTTCCTTCTTGCTCTCTTCATCCTCCTTTAGATCATGATAAGTTATTAACGTATTAAACTTCAGCTGCTCTTTCCACCTTTTGGTTAATTCAGCTTTTGAAGAAACATATTTCAGGTTATCATAATCTGTATCGATCTTTTCATTTTCAGAAAAGTCAAATGGCTCCGCAAGTATTTCGTTGTAGATAGATCTCGCCTCTTCCATTCTCTGCTGAAGCCTTCCATAGGTAAGATTGAAAAACTCAATATTTTTACCCTTGATTTGATCGTCGATCTGATCCTTAAAAGAACTGAAATCTTCAATATCCTCTTTGTAAAAAAATCTTTTTGAAGGATCCATTCCTTCAAGATAATCCTCATATACATTCGCTGAAAACTCATCATTGATCTCCTTGGCATCATAGTGTCCCTGGTTAAGAACATAGGTGATAAGGTCTATCAACAATTTATCTTTATCTGGGTCGTCAAAAGTCTTAGTTGTAAAACTACAGGACGCAGCTGCCATGAAGACCATGACCGCCAGTAATTTAAAATTCCTTTTCATAACTCTCTTTAATTTCGTCATCGCGTGGTTACATCTAGTACAGTAAAAACTATGCCAACAGACACTTAGAAACCGACTAATTTGTCAAACCACTAATATAACGTTTCCTTATTTAAATTCTTATTTTAGCTAAACCAAATAAAACTGCATGAACAAGAAGAAACCACTAATTCTGGTTACTAATGACGATGGAATCACCGCTCCCGGAATTCGAACTCTTATCGAAGTAATGAAGGAAATTGGTGACGTGGTGGTGGTCGCTCCAGATAGCCCTCAAAGTGGAATGGGTCACGCCATTACAATTAGCGATACCTTATTTTGCGAACAGGTCACTATCAAGGAATCTTATAAACATAAAGAATACAGCTGCTCGGGAACTCCGGCAGACTGCGTGAAAATCGCTACCCAGGAGATCCTTGACCGCAAACCAGATCTTTGCGTAAGCGGTATCAATCATGGTTCCAACAGCTCTATCAATGTTATTTACTCCGGCACGATGAGTGCTGCGGTAGAAGCTGGAATTGAAGGAATCCCGGCCATTGGCTTTTCACTTCTGGATTATTCGCTAAACGCCGACTTTGAGCCTGCCAGGAAATATGTAAAAGCGATCGTTAGAAATACACTGAAGAATGGTCTTCCAGAAGGGGTTGTTCTTAATGTGAATATTCCCAAACTTGCTTCTGGAGATATCAAAGGTATGAAAGTATGCAGACAGGCAAACGCACACTGGGAAGAGGAGTTCGATAAAAGAAGGAGTCCGCAGGGCCGCGATTATTACTGGCTAACCGGAACCTTTGTAAATAAAGATGAAGGTAAGGATACAGATGAACAAGCGCTGGCAGATGGGTATGTTTCCATAGTTCCTGTACAGTTCGATCTTACTGCTCACCATTTTCTAAAAGAACTGAATAACTGGGAGTTTAATGATTAAACAGAATATTCTAACAGGCTTAATCACCGGGCTGGCTGCCAACATCGCCGGTGTCCTGGTATATACAGGATTATTCTCTAATGCCGGGATCGATGCTACGTTAGCCGATGCTGTTGCAAACGACTACCTTGGAAAGGTCGTCGCTTTAGGTGCTATTCTCAACTTCCTTCCATTTTATATTTTTCTTCGGAAGAAGCAGAATTACCATGCACGTGGAGTACTGTTAGCAACTATTACTGTAGCAGTCGCTGTAGCGATTTACAAATTCGTGTTATGAAGTATTATATAATAGCCGGCGAAGCTTCCGGAGACCTACACGCATCGAATTTAATGAAAGCTCTCAAGGAAAAGGATCCTGAGGCAGACTTCAGATTCTGGGGTGGTGATCTCATGCAGGCTCAGGGTGGCACAATGGTAAAACATTATCGCGAACTGGCCTTTATGGGTTTTGCTGAAGTTATTATGAACCTGCGTACCATCTTCAGTAATATTAAATTATGTAAAGAGGACATTAAAAGTTATAACCCCGATGTGATCATTTATATCGATTACCCGGGATTTAACATGCGTATTGCTGAATGGGCTAAGAAACAAGGGTACCAGAACCACTATTATATATCACCACAAATCTGGGCCTGGAAAGAAAACCGAATTAAAAAGATCAAAAGAGACGTTGATCATATGTACGTGATTCTGCCTTTTGAGAAACAATTTTATGAGGAGAAACACAACTTCCCGGTAGAATTTGTAGGTCACCCACTGTTAGATGCTATACAGGATAGGCAACCTCCTCAATCTGAAGAATTTAGAAAAGAACACAATTTAGGTAATAAGCCAATAATTGCGCTATTACCCGGAAGCCGAAAACAGGAAATTGAAAAAATGCTGAGCATCATGCTTAGCGTTACAGATCATTTTAAAGATTATCAATTCGTGATTGCTGGAGCACCCAGCCAGGATAGTGAATTTTACCAGGAATTTACCAGCAGAAAGAATGTAAGTCTTATCATGAATAAAACTTATGATGTACTGAGCCTTGCACATGCAGCGTTAGTGACTTCTGGAACTGCAACCCTGGAAACCGCACTTTTCAAAGTACCTGAAGTAGTATGCTACAAAGGAAGTTATATCTCATATCACATAGCCAAACGTATCATTAACCTTGATTATATCTCATTAGTCAATTTGATCATGGATCGCGAGGTAGTGAAGGAATTAATTCAAAGTGAGCTCAATACTGAAAATTTGAAAAAAGAACTTACCAAGATACTTCAGGATGATAAACGTGAAGAGATTTTTAGTGAGTACCATGAACTTGAATTGAAGCTTGGCGGAGCTGGTGCCAGTAAAAATACAGCGAAACTTATCATGGAAAATATATAATTTATGAAGACAGCGATACTTCTAAAGTTAATAATTGCCACTATGTTGATCGCTACCCTTAGCTCCTGCGGAAGCAGATCAAGGGTGATCACCACTAAAGAAGCACAATCCAGGGTTTCAAGAAGCGAAAAGAAACTGGAAAGGCTGGAGGATGCTGTTGAGCCGGAAGCTAATGTTAGAGTGGCTGAGAAGATCGTAAAACATGCCAAAGGTTTTGAAGGAACCAGGTACAAGTTTGGTGGCACGACCAAAAAAGGTATGGACTGTTCAGGGTTGGTTTATGTAAGCTTTCTGGAAGAAGGATTGTCGCTACCAAGAACATCACGGGCAATGTCCCTACAGGGAAGAAGATTGTATTTAAAGGAAGTTAGTACGGGCGATCTGTTGTTTTTTGAAACAAATAAGAACAAAAAGGTCATCAACCATGTTGGTTTGGTTGTGCAAGCCGACCGAGACAACATTTACTTCATCCATTCATCTACTTCCAGGGGCGTTATTATCTCTTCATTATCAGAAACTTACTGGAAAGATAATTTTGTGATGGCACGTCGCGTGATTTAAAAAATTACTTACTTTCAGGCGATTAATTCTATTGCTTGAAAAGTTCCGGATTCGTGTTTATCAGGCTTAGCCTGTATCTGTTAGCAGGCATACTGCTAGGCTTCTCTTTTACATTAAATTTGCGTTTGAGCTTAGTAATAACTATAAGTTGTCTCCTATTCTTTTTGATTGCGTATTACAGAAGCTCGAGATTAATCTTTCCAGATAGCATCTTCGGAATAGTCACTTTTCTATTAGTCGCAAGTGTTGGATTTACCGCTGTTCAGCTTAGGCAACCGGAAAATATAAATTCACATTATACCAATTTTGATAATGAAGCAGGGCAAATTCTTAAAGCTGAAGTTTCCGAAGAATTGAAACCGAACCAGTATAATTCCAGATATATTATTGAAGCCAGGTCACTTCAGAATAAAGATGAATCTCAACAAATTTCCGGAAAAATTCTTCTCAGCATCAAGAAGAACCTAGATGAGCCTAAGAGTTTAAAGCCTGGTGACATCTTATTACTCCCTTTTACACCGGAGCTTGTTAAAGCACCAGCCAATCCATTTATGTTTAGTTACCGCAACTACCTGGAGGGATTGAAGATCCATCGGCAATTGCAATTGACTCCTTCAGAAGTTGAAGTTCTTTCTTTTAATAAGGGTTTACACAGTTATTCCAGGTCATTGCGAACTAAGCTGATCGACAGTGCTCGAGAATATGATTTTTCGAGAAACGAACTTGCGGTTTTTCAAGCATTAATTCTTGGTCAACGCAGCGATTTGAATGACAAACTTTACAAGGATTACGCTGCTGCGGGCGCTGTGCATATTCTCGCAATTAGCGGACTTCATATTGGTATCCTTCTAATCATGCTTAACTGGCTATTAAAACCTCTAAAAAGATTTAAAGCGGGAAAATGGTTAAGTTTATTGCTTTGCATTGTTTTACTATGGAGTTTCGCGATGCTCACAGGCCTGCAACCATCGGTTGTAAGAGCAGTAACCATGTTTAGCTACCTTGCAATTGGTCTTAACTTGAAGAGGAAAACAGGAGCTTTTAACAGCCTTGCTTTATCATTCTTTTTCCTGTTACTTATCGACCCATATTATGTTCTGCAGGTAGGCTTTCAGCTGAGTTATCTCGCGGTATTCAGTATTTTATTGATCCAACCAAAACTTTATGGACTCATAAGTATCGATCATAAGTTCCTCGATTATTTCTGGAAACTAAGTTCGGTTAGCATTGCTGCACAAATAGGCGTATTGCCGCTTAGTATCTATTATTTTCATCAGTTTCCCGGGCTATTCCTGCTCACCAACCTATTTATTTTACCTTTTCTGGGCGTTCTGCTTTTTTCAGGAATTCTCGTATTGATACTGGCATATGTTGGCTGCTTACCAGATTTGTTGGTGTGGCTTTTCAACAAACTGCTGTCTATCATGAATTGGGTAGTAACCGAAATTGCGTCTATCAAACCATTCGTTTTTACCAATATTGATTTGAGCATTTTCCAAACAATCGCCTTTTATTTACTTCTAGCTGTGATTATGATGCTTTGGCAGAAGTTAAACTATAGAAACCTGATAGCCTTTGCTATAGGATTAATTATACTTCAGCTTAGTTTTATTGCTAATAAGTTTTCGAATCCTTCAGCTGAAATTGTGGTTATGCATCGCTACAAGGAAAGTATGATCACTTTTAAGGAAAACAAGAATTTAATAGTGGCTACAAGCACTTCGGAAGCAGCCGAACCAATTGATTATATACGGGAAAGGAAAATAGAAGAGCTGGAAAAAACCAGTTTAGAGGATTTTTATATGACTCCGGAAGGTCTGCTTTATATACAAAGCGATAGTATCAATCTGCCAGAACTGGAAATCCATCCTGACATTCTTTTACTTCGGAATTCTCCAAAGGTAAATTTTGATAGGTTATTAATAAATGCTCAACCGAAGCAGATCATAGCCGATGGTAGTAATTATCCTTATTTGATCAAGAAATGGAAAGCGACTGCCAGTAATAAAAAAATCCCTTTCCATGCCACTGCTGAAAAGGGAGCCTATATGATGAGGTAATGATTTTCTAACCAGAGAATTTACTTTCGAAGTTCTCCTGGTAAGCTTTCCAGTCTTCCTCTGTAGTTACATTTTTGTAATCATTGGAAGCGAAAACCTTCAAAAAGATCTCTAGTTTTTGGGGAGTAAGATACCCTTTAAGGGGAGAAAGAAACTTGCCTTTTTCATCAAAGAATACCATCGTTGGGTAAGCATTCACTCCCATTGCCAACGCAAATTCATGTACAGAATTTCTTCCTTTTTTGTTAGCCTGGTAATTTGGATTCTTGAATACCTTGTCGTTGTATTTTACCACCTCATTACCTTCAGCATTAAACTTTACGGCATAATAGTGTTTATTAATATAGTTGGCTACATCCTTATTACCAAAGGTATTTTTATCAAGAAGTTTACATGGACCACACCAGGTAGTATAAGCATCTACAAAGATCTTTCTTGGCTCCTTCTTTTGAGCTTCCAAAGCTTCGTTCATGCTCATCCAGTTAATCTCCTGCGCCTGTACCGCTGAAACAGCCGATATAAATGTTAGAAAGAATATTAGTTTTTTCATAAGCTAAAATTAATGAATTTAGCTAAAAGCAAAAAGCGTTCCTAAGCTAATAGAAACGCTTTGATAAAGCTTTCATTATTTGATTCCGTGCATTAATCTCTTCAGCAATGGATTTAGTAATGCTACCAGCAATCCACCGGCGATAGGAACTATGGTGAATATGAGGAAAAAGGTAGAAAGGTCATACTGTTCTGTAACAGATTCGATCATACCTCCAAGTGAACCGGCAAGTTTGTTTCCAATGGCGATCGCCAAGTACCACATCCCAAACATAAAGGCGATCATTCTTGCTGGCACTAGCTTACTAACATAAGATAATCCAAGTGGTGATAAACATAATTCACCCAGCGTATGTAATAAATAAGCCAGAATAAGCCAGATCATGCTCACTTTTGCTCCTTCTGCTAGTCCGCTTGACCCAAGAGCCAGTAGTCCAAATCCGAGTCCAAGAAGCACAAGCCCGAAGCAGTATTTGTAAGCAGCAGAGGGATTGTATTTACTCTCCCACCATTTCGAGAAGAAAGAGGCAAATACTATAATAAAGAAGGAGTTCAAAATGCTAAACCATGATACGGTGATCTCGGTCGTTGCTGCTGAAAATTCACGCACCAACATCCAGATCACCAGGGCCCAGATCCCCGCAAAGCATATTCCCAGGATTATATTAGAACCAGGTATTTTTGAAAAAGTCTGTTTCCATAAAAGATAAAGTACCCAGGTAATGATTGCCAGCGGAACTACCGTAAGCAGTGCATTCATGACATTGAAGATCATCGCTGAATTTCCCGTAAGTACCCTGTCCACATTATCTCTTGCAAAAATGATAAGTGATGAAGCTCCCTGTTCAAATGCCAGGAAGAAAAACACTGTAAACACAGCAAAAATAATCACTGCGATTAATCTGTCTCTAACTATAGGCGCATAGCGAGAGATTCTGGAAATAACCAGCACCAGAAATAATGCGAGACCGATCAATGCCATTCCAATTGGTCCTGAAAATGGCTCACCTCCAAGATCAAAAGGCATCACAACTGGGAGTAAGTTCAGATCACCGATCCTGGAGACCGGATCGTTAATGAGATAGAGCAATCCAATGGTGGCAGATGCGAATACAAGAATTTTATCGAGTAATGTAAAAGGATTAGGCTTATGACTAACGCCTTTACTCTCTTCCTCCCTTAGGTGCTTTGCTTCCAACTCTTTGTCTGGCACTCCTCCTATTTTTCCAAATAAAGGTTTAGCCAGCCAGAATTGTAGAGTTCCTAGAAGCATGAAGATTCCGGCAAGGCCAAATCCCCAGCTCCAGCCAATTTTTTCAGCTAGATATCCGCAAAGCATCATTCCAAAAAATGCTCCGGCATTTACACCCATATAAAAGATAGTGTATGCCCCATCTTTTTTATCAGTTTTGCCTTCATACATCTCAGAAATGATGGAGGTGATATTCGGTTTAAAGAAACCAGTTCCAATAACCAGTAAACCAAGTCCCAGATAAAGGGAAGTTTCGGTTTCCAGCGCCATGGATGCATGACCCAGAGTCATTATCGCAGCACCTATGATCACTGCCCATCGGTAGCCAGTAAATTTATCTGCAATGAGTCCGCCAAGAATTGGAGTTAAATATAGCAGTCCTGCATAAGTCCCGAAGAGAGCTCCGGCATTTTCTGCAGTCCATCCCCAACCTGGGTTATCTACTCCTACGATAGCCATCGTTAGGAAATTCACCAAAAGCACCCGCATTCCGTAGAACGAAAAGCGTTCCCACATTTCGGTAAAGAAGAGGACAAAAAGTCCTGCAGGATGGCCTAAAACTTTACTTTTAAAAAAGTCATTTTCTACATTAACTTCTCCGTTGGCTGTCATATTTAAATGATATTAAGACTGCGTATCACCAAGTTCAAAATTCTCCTGTTGTGGTAATTCAGATTCATTATCCTCAACTCCATGAGTAAGTCTCTTTAAAGGCTTTAACAATAAAATTACAAGTAAACCGAAAATTGCCGTAAATATGGTAATTCCCCAGAAGGTCTTGTATTCCATATCAGTTTGAATTTCTTCCACTATGAAGTTTCCACTCCATCCTTTTTTCTCATCACCCTGTTTGAAATCTATCAATACATGATAGGGATCTTCAGCAGTAACATTATCCTCCTGTAAAGTTTCAACTACTTCGTTACTTCTTTCACTATCCTTAAACTGAATGAAATCAAGCATTGGTTCATTGCCTTCCAGCGTGGTAAGTTTCAATTCCCCATTTTCTTCATAAACATTTCCTGCAAGTCTGAAATCCTGTTGTTTATCCACTACAGAATCGTTGATTTGAAGATTTTGGGTCATCTGTGAACCGGTAGCATTAAGATTCACTACCATTGGCTCTCCCTGGGAAAATTCTCCAATCACACCGGCAACTTTGTTCCCCAGACCTGTCGCTGCAAAATAAACACCCATCATAAGGGAAGCATATTTGACCGGAGCAAGTTTAGTAATGAATGAAAGCGCTACTGGTGAAGAACAAAGCTCCCCGATAGTATGCAGTAAATAGGCAAGAACCAACCAGTACATTGCAGCCTTTTCATCGTAAGGAGTATAGCTTTTTGCAGCCATCGCCATAAAGATGAATCCAAGACCCATAATAATTACACCTGTCGCCATTTTAAAAATAGACGAAGCCTCTTTATTCTTAAGTTTTCTCTTAGCCCAGAAGTTTGCGATGACCACACCAAATATGATGATGAACATGGCGTTTAATGACTGGAACCATGTCGCAGGAACTTCATTACCAATTAAAGGTAAATCGAATGGAATCGATCTATCAGTTTTATCCAATGCATAAATATTCATTAATCCACCGGCCTGCTCGAAAGCACCCCAGAATACAACTACCAATAGAAATGATAAGATCATTACAACGTAACGGTCTTTCATTATTTGGGTAGTAAGGTCTTTATAAACCATCAGCATTAAGGCTGTTACCAGGGTAAGGAAGATATAAAGTAAACCGTAAGGTAGGGATTCAAAGATCAGGTAGTATACAGATCCTGCCATTAATACGGCTGTAATACCCAGCTGTAGTGGTGATTTCAGCAATTTACTGAACATGTTACCAAGAGAAGCTCCTTCACTACGTTCTGCTTTTGAAAGAAGGTTACCAACATTTACAAGGTATTTCTGTCCCCATAGATAAACAAGAAGACCTAAAGCCATCGCGATTCCCGCAAGACCAAATCCCCAGTGCCATCCTATTTCTTCACCCACATATCCTACGATCAAACTGGAAAGAAAAGCCCCAAGATTGATCCCGATATAAAATATGGTAAAACCTTTATCTCTTCTAATATCGCCTTCCTTATAAAGTCCACCAACCATGGTGGAGATATTCGGTTTTAGCATTCCAACTCCGGCGATGATCAAAGCCAGGCCTGAATAAAAAGCCCACATTTCTTCCACGGCGAGAATACCGTGTCCTACTACCAGCACAATACCTCCAACCAGTACGGTCTTCTTCTGTCCTAATAGCTTATCTGCAATGATACCTCCGGGAATGGATGCCACATATACCAGCATGGTATACCAGCCATAAAGCGCGATCGCTTCTCCACCTGTCCAGCCTAAACCTGCATTTCCTCCTGTAGTGGCACTTACAAGATAAAGTACCAGAATTGCACGCATTCCATAATAGGAAAAACGCTCCCACATTTCAGTGAAAAATAAAATATAGAGACCAACCGGGTGGCCAAATAATTCTTTTTGATTAGCGCGTACGTCTTGAGTTGCCATTAATATGAGAGTATTAGATTAAAGTTTTTCGAGTATAAAGTCTGTCATCATCTGGTAAAGATGAAGCCTGGTGTTTCCCCCGTAAATTCCATGATTTCTATCCGGGTAGATGGCCCAGTCAAATTGTTTATTTGCCTGCACCAGTTCTTCTACCATTCGCATCGTATTTTGCACATGTACATTATCATCTCCGCCACCGTGAATAAGCAGGTAGTCACCTTCGAGCTTATCTACATGACTTAGCGGGGAATTCTCATCATATCCAGATGCATTTTCCTGCGGGGTACGCATATATCTTTCCGTATAAACAGTATCGTAGAATCTCCAGCTTGTAACCGGAGCCACAGCAATCGCCATAGAGAAAACATCATTTCCTTTTAAGATTGCGTTGGTAGACATGAAGCCGCCATAAGACCAACCCCAGATTCCAATACGATCTGCATCCACATAACTTTTTTCAGCTAATTGTTTAGCTGCTGCGATTTGATCTTCTACTTCAAATTTTCCAAGTTCCTGGTAAGTCACTTTTTTGAAGTCGGCTCCTTTAAATCCGGTTCCTCTACCATCAATACAAACGATCATATAACCTTTGTTCGCCAGTAACTGATACCAGTAATCATTACTTCCAAAATATGAATTGGAAACCGACTGTGATCCGGGACCTGAATACTGAAACATCAATACCGGATACTCCTTGTTTTCATCAAAGTTTGACGGTTTAATAGTCCACATATTCAGTTCATTGCCGTTTACTTCAATACTGGAAAGTTCTTTTGGAGAAAATTGGTAAGCTTCATTATTTTTTAGAACCTCGTTGTTATTTAGGATCTCACGCACCTGCTTACCATCCTTTGTCTTGTGCAAGGTATAAACTGGCGGAGTATTTACATTCGTAAATGTGTTGATGAAATAGGTGTAATCTGTACTGAAGTCGGCAGAATTCGTACCGTCTTTCTCTGTAAGTCTGGTTTTAGATTTACCATTCGGCTTAATAGCATATACATCACGATTCACACTTCCATTTTCAGTGCTTTGAAAATAGATGCGTTTAGCTTTTTTATCATAGCCGTAATAGTTGGTCACTTCCCATTGCCCTGAAGTAATCTGGTTCTTAAGCTTCCCATCTTCAGCATAATGGTAAATATGATTCCAGCCATCTTTTTCGCTGGTCCAGATAAAACTATTGTCTTCAAGAAATGTTAGATTATCTGTAATATCAACATAAGCCTTGTCGGTTTCGTTCAAGACAACACTGGCTTCATTATTTTCAGCATTTACAAAAATAAGGTCAAGATTATTCTGGTGCCTGTTCAAAACCTGAACGCTAAGCAGCATATCTTTTGAAGACCATTTAATTCGTGGGATATAGAAGTCGGTATAATCTCCCAGTTTGATTTCTTCGGAAGAGTTCGCTTCTACATCGTACATATGCAGACTAACTTCTGAATTAGACTCACCCGCCTTTGGATATTTAAAAACCTGTTGTGTTGGGTAAAGGTCTTTTCCGAAGAGATCCATAGAGAATTCAGGAACTGCCGATTCATCAAACCTTAAGAAAGCGATCTTTTCACCGGTTGGGTTCCATGCAAAAGCTTTTACAAAAGAAAATTCCTCTTCATAAACCCAGTCTGTAATCCCGTTAATGATACTATTGATCTCCCCATCCATGCTCACCTGCGTGCGTTCCATAGACTTAAGGTCCAGAATATAAATGTTGTTTTCGAAAACATAGGCAAGCTTGGAATTATCTGGAGAAAAAGAAGCTTCCTGAATTTTGTCATCGCTAACTTTCGTGAGTTTTTTAGAAGCTACATCGTAGATATGAACAACTTCTCTGGAAGAACGCCTGTAAATAGGTTCAATTTCAGTAGAAAGTAAAATTTTATTCTCGTCGTCGCTGAATTTGAAACTCTGAAAACTTTCGATCTCGCTAAGATCTTTACTGTCGAGAAGTGTACGGGTTTTTTTACCAGTTTTGTAACTGTAAATATCGATGCTCACCGAACCGGATTCGCGATCACGGTTCATCACCACATATTCTTCGCCATTATTCAAAGATTGCAGGGACTGAAGTCTTTCCTGACGGAAGCTGCCACTCCAGATCTCTTCAAGACTAACTTCCTTTTTTTGTGCAGATAGCACTGAAGTCGCCATGAGTAGAAAGGCAACAAAAGTATAGGGGAATTTCATAAAATTTGTAGAATATTTAATGCAGGCCAAGTTTACTAAAATTTAACCAAAAAATGACTATCGATTCTTGTAAATTACTAAGTAAGTGTTAAAGAGACCAGCCTTCATAAAGATCAAAAACCGCCTTGTGCAGGTCTTAATATAGCTTCGTATCTTTGTGCTCCTGAAAACTACTAAGATGATCAAACCCGTTAACGGATTTTCCAAGCTCAGTAAGCAACAAAAAATAGATTGGCTAGCTGAAAACTATCTTTCAAATACTCCTGAAGCTGTAACTGTTCTCCAGAACTACTGGAATACAGATGAAAGTCTTCAAAAGCTACACGACGAATTTATAGAAAATACGATCTCGAACTATTATCTCCCATTTGGGATTGCGCCGAATTTTAAGATCAATGACCGGCTATACGCCATACCAATGGCCATCGAAGAAAGCTCGGTAGTTGCAGCAGCGAGCAAAGCGGCTAAATTCTGGGGTGAACGCGGAGGCTTTAAAGCTGAAGTTCTCAATATGACCAAAATTGGCCAGGTTCATTTCATGTTCAAGGGCAGTAAGGAAAATCTGCATCGGTTTTTTGAAGAAAACCGTCAAAAATTGAATGATGCAGTAGCTCCAATTACCAGGAATATGGAAAAACGTGGCGGTGGTATTCTGGATCTTGAGTTAATAGATAGAACTTCAGATCTTGACAATTATCACCAGCTATTCGTAAAATTCGATACGCGTGATTCCATGGGTGCGAATTTCATTAATTCCTGCCTGGAGAAATTTGCAGAAGTGTTGCGCAACCAGGCCAGAACAACCGATTATTTTTCAGAAGAAGAAAAACAACTGGAAATTGTCATGAGCATTCTTTCGAATTATGTGCCTGAATGTATCGTACGGGCCGAAGTGTCCTGTCCGGTAAATCAATTATCAGACAATCCTGAGATAAAGGGTAAAGATTTCGCTGAAAAGTTTATTCAGGCTATTAAAATTGCCGAAATCGAACCTTATCGCGCCGTTACCCACAACAAAGGGATTATGAACGGGATTGATGCAGTTGTACTGGCTACCGGAAATGATTTTCGAGCTGTTGAAGCAGGAATTCATGCATATGCTTCTCGAAATGGGCAATATACAAGCCTGACTCATGCAAAGATCAAAAATGATATATTCCATTTCTGGATGGAAATTCCACTTGCCTTAGGAACCGTAGGTGGTCTTACTTCACTGCATCCATTGGTGAAACTAGCACTTAATATGTTGCAGGATCCATCTGCGGAAGAGCTAATGAAAATTACAGCGGTTGCGGGATTAGCTCAGAATTTTGCCGCGGTAAAATCACTGACTACTACAGGAATTCAGCAAGGACACATGAAAATGCACCTTATGAATATCCTTAACCAGCAAAAGGCTACCGAGGACGAAAAACAACAAATGATCACTTACTTCACCAAAAACACTATTACACATAGCGGAGTGATCGAACAACTTGAGAGAATAAGAAGCTAATGCAGAAGTATCACAGCAACGGCAAATTATTGCTAACCGGAGAATATGCTATTTTGGATGGCGCAAAATCTTTAGCCCTACCCACAAAGAAGGGTCAGTCGTTAGAGGTTGAAGCAAATGAATCTACAGTCATTTCCTGGGAAAGTTTTGATGAAAATAATAAAACCTGGTTCAAAGCCGATTTTCAGATCAATGAAGGTGAGTTCTTAACGCAGGCATCCTCTCTGGAAAGTCCTGAACAACAGGAGATCGCCAGGCGTTTACAGCAAATCCTGAAACACTGTTATTCTTTAAAACCAGAGAAATTCAAATCTGGATTTAGTATAAATACTTATCAGGATTTCAATAGAAAATGGGGACTTGGAACTTCCTCCACGCTTATTAACAATATCGCGAACTGGCTTGAAATCAATGCTTATCAACTTCTAGCTGAAACCTTTGGTGGCAGTGGTTACGATATTGCTGCAGCAAGTCACGACCATCCTATCAGCTTTCAACGTAACAACGGGGAAGCTTCAGTTTTTACAGTGGATTTTGATCCTCCGTTTAAGGAAGAACTATTCTTCGTTTACCTTAATCGCAAGCAGAACAGTCGCGAGGCCATTGCACATTATCGTAAACAAAGCCATACGAACAGATCACAGCTTATTGAGAAGATCTCTGGTATTACTGAACAAATATTGCAGTGTGAGCATTTGATGGAGTTTAAAATGCTTCTGAAAGCTCACGAGATTCTTATATCTAAAGCGATAAACAGTCCCAGAATCCAGGATCAATTATTTCCAGATTATAACGGACTCATAAAAAGTCTTGGCGGCTGGGGAGGTGATTTCGTGCTTGCCACCGGGAATGAATCTTCAAAGGATTACTTCAGAAATAAAGGCTATCATGATATTCTTAGCTATTCTGAATTGATTAAATAAAAAAAATCCTCATCAAACGATGAGGATTTTTTTATAAGTACAATCGCTAGGTCTTAGTAGAACTTAGCTCTGTTATCCTGAATATCTGCTTTTTCCTTCAAAGCTTCAAATACTCTTGTAGTTGCCTGAGCTCTTCGGGAAGCACTTTCCTGATTAGCAAAAGCTTTATAAGATTCCATTTTTGGAGCTTCGAACTTACTTACAAGTTCAGCAATATAAACACCTTTTTCTCCAGCGATAGGTTCGCTCATCTCTCCTTTTTCAAGAGAGAAAACAGTTCCAACCACTTCCGGCTCTTCACCTGCACCTGCTAGTGTAGGATTGTTAAGGTTCACCGCATCTGCAGTTTGAACACTTACACCTTGATTTCCGGCGATCTCCTGTAGAGAGTTTCCTTTAAGTCTTTCCTTAATAAGTTCCGCTTTCTTTTGTTTAACCAGGATTGGAGTAACTTCAGCTGAAGCTTCTTCAACACTCATTAAGCCTTTATCCTGCTTAGCTGTTAGCTGCGCAACTACGTATCCACTGTTAGTGTCAAATCTTCTTACGTCCCCAACTTTAGCATCATCTTCAAATGCCCACTGGATCACTCTTCTTTGAGCACCTGCACCAGGAATATTCTCATCAAGTGCTTTTACATCTTTTACTGTACGCACTTCGTAGTCACTTTCTTTTGCCACCTTGCTAAAGTCACCTTCAGCAGCAGCGATCTCAAACTTAGTTACTTCGTTGAACTGTTCGTTCATTGTTTTTTCTGAAGCCTGGATCTCTCTTGCGATCGTAGCAACTTTTACTGCTTTAGCAGCTTCAGTTTGATCATCTATAGAGATCACGTGGTATCCAAGTGGTGTTTCAACAACACCTACATCTCCGGTTTTATTATCAAATACATAGTTTTCGAAAGCAGGGATCATCATTCCAGGAACAAAATATCCAAGATCTCCAGCCTGTTTTTTATTTGATGTATCAGCAGAAAATTCAGAAGCAAGGGCCGCGAATTTATCTGAATCTGATCTTACAACTCCAGCAAGACTATCAGCTAACGCTTCAGCTTCAGCTTTAGTTCTATTACCAGCAGCTCCCAATTGAGATCCAGTGTAGCTAATAAGAATATGACTTGCTTTTACTGAATCTGGAATATTCTTAGTCTCAACAACTTTACTAAGTTTCCAGTATCCATTTTCTTTATAAGGACCAAAAGACTCTCCTTCGTTAAGATTGAAGATCTGCTCAGCATTTTCACCTTTTAGATCATTTCTGAATCTAAAGATGTTCTGGTAAGGAAGATCTGAATTGTTGGCTATAAAATCTGCATAATTATCTGTATTGTCGAATCCAGGAAGTGTGTCATTAGCACCAACCGCAGCATTATATTCAACTCTCTGACTTCTTAGTTTAGATAGTGCTTCTTTAGCTTCAGATTCATCACCTTTAGAAGCAGCTTCTTCAAAGATCACATACTGCATGCTTCTGGAAGCATCAGATTCGAACTTAGAAGCATGATTTTCGATATATTTCTTGATATCAGATTTAGAAACTTCAACTTCGCTATCTGGAATTGAAGAATATGGGATCTGAACGAATTTCATATTGATATTATCGTTCTGCATCTTGTATGCCTGCTCACCTTCCAGTAAAGTAGCTCCAACACCAGCACTTACCATATTGTAATAAGCATTCATCTTGGCAGTTTGTGCAAGATTGGAAGTAAACTGCTGCCATTGAGCATAAGCTTCCGGGGAAGTTTCTTTCAAATTAGCAACATATTCTCTCAACCTGTTTTCATCAAACATTCCAGCTTCGTTAGAGAAGTTTGGATTTCCAGCCATTTGAGTACGCACAAGTTCCGTAACCTGATCTTCTCCAGCTCTTAGTCCAAGCTTTTCAACTTCTTCTTCAAGAATTACCTGGCGTAATTTCTGATCCCAGATACGGTTTACAGCCTGAGTAGTACTAATATTATTACCCATATTTCTTTCGAAAGCCTCAACTTCACGGGCGAATTCCTCTCTATCTACTTCATTCCCATTCACGGTAGCGATAACATTTTGAGAATCCTGGCCACTAAAGCCTCCATTTCTAATCACATCGGCCAATACAAAAGAGAAAAGAGCCAATGCAATGATAATAATCAAGAAAACAGACCGCTGTCTGATTTTGTTTAATACTGCCATTTGAATATAAAATTTGTCAAAATATAGGGGGCGAAAATAAGGTTTTTAGGCTAATAATAAAATTTAAAATTAGCAAATTCTTAACTTTCGATATTTAGTCTTCCGGATTGATTTTCAGCTCAACCAATTCGATTTTAGTGTTGGAAGTTTCCAGGATTTTAATCTCGAAATCCTCGATCTTAATAACCTCTCCCTGCTGCGGAATTTCTTCGGTATGATTTACTATAAATCCGCTTAAGGTCTCGTAATTTTCACCTTCTGGAATTTCGGTCCTGTAATTCTCATTTAAATAATCCACTTCCAGCCTTGCTGAAAATTTGTAATGATCGTCACCCAGTTTCTCCTCAATCAGGACTGCTGAATCATGCTCATCTTCGATTTCACCGAAAAGCTCCTCTACAATATCCTCCACGGTCATCATCCCACTGGTTCCACCATATTCATCGATAACCACCGCGATACTCTTTCTCTTTTTGATAAGAATATTCAGAACATCCTTGATCCACATGGTTTCGGGAACAAAGATCACCGGAAGTAATATGGACTTTATAGAACGAGGTCTTTTGAACAATTCGAAGGAATGCACATATCCAATGATATCATCAATGGTATCATTATAAACCAGCAATTTCGAGAGTCCGGTTTCAGTAAAGGTTTGCACAAGATCACTCGGCGCCTGATTTTGATCTACTGCTATGATCTCGGTTCTTGGGATCATTACTTCCCTGGCCTTAATATCTGAAAATGAAAGGGCATTCTGAAAGATCTGTATTTCACTATCTACGTCTTCATGCTCTTCAACTGTTTCCATTTGCTCGCTAATGAAGTTGCCTAATTCTACTTTACTGAAGGCTAATTGAACTTCATCTCCATCGGTTTTGAAAAATCTCTTCAGAATAATATCTGAGATCCAGATAACAAAAGAGGACACGAAACTGAATAGCAAGTAGAAAATATAAGCAGGTACTGCAAATAATTTCAACATGCTGTTCGCATAGATCTGAAAAAATACCTTCGGAAGGAATTCCGCAGTCAGCAAAATTATCAGTGTAGATATTACAGTTTGAGTAAGCAGACTAAGATCTACTACGATATAATTAATGATGCTGTTTTGTGGATCGAGTCCGCTAAGCCAGTACATTAAAAGGTCACCCATAAAGAAACCATAAACCACCAAAGCTATATTGTTTCCAACAAGCATGGTTGCTATGAATTTAGAAGGTTTCTTGGTAAGACGTTTTAAAACGGTCGCCAGAAAATCATTCTGACGCTTTTCTATCTCTATGAAGATCTTATTAGAGGAAACATAAGCGATTTCCATTCCTGAGAAAAACGCAGAAAGTATTAAAGAGCAAACTATGATTAGTATTTCAACCTCCATTCAGGCTATTTATTACGCTCTTCGTAGCGACGCCTAAATCGCCGTTTGAAGAAGAACATGAATATTGCAATTGCCACAAAGAACAGGAAAACATATGCCCTTTGACGCTGATCATTCCAGATGCGCACTGCTTCAAAAAGAAAGAATGCTGCGAACAGCAAATATGCATATTCAAAATATTTGAAAAACTTACTCATCTTCTTTTTCTTCTTCTACGATTTGAATTCCCGTATTGGTTCTAGAACGAAAATTACTGAAATCCTGATTAGAATCAAAACCGAGATCTTCAGTATAGGATCCATCAGGGAATCTTATCTTATTTGGTTTGTCTGTAAATACCCAGCTCCTGTCCTGATCCCAGAATAGCTGACTTGCTTCCAGCTTGGTACTATCGGCAGTGATTATGACCACATTTCCCTGAAGATCGATAAGTTTGGTATCCTCATAAACGATCCCGTAATCTGCCACCACCGTATTTTTTTCGTCCTTCTCATCAAAGAACTCTACTTCCACCCCATCAGGAAATTCACGGTAAGGAAAGCTTTTGTTCGTGAAATCCAGCATACGCGGACTTTTTAAAGTCGCAACCAGTCTACCGGAATCTGTGAACTTTAAGTTGATACCCTCGGCTGTAGCCTGCGGCGCATCTTCTTCCATGCTAAATGCACGTACCTCGCGAAGATTACCTTCACATGAAAAAAGCATTGTCACGCCTAAGAGCGTGACAATGCCTGAAATTATATTGCTATATGTTAGCTTCATCTTATAGATTCGGCACTTTTACCGATGCACCAATCCAACATCCAAAAGTGATTGATTGTCCAGGCTTGTATTTAGACTGGAAGATATCAGACTTCTGTGGAGCAAGACCTTTATAAGAAGCTGCTGCCTGATTTGCGTTAGATGCTATCGATGGATCAACCCTCGCTGCTCTCGAAGCATAGTCTGCTGCTAACCAGTATACTGCTCTTTTAGTGAACGTATCTGTACCACAACTGTTTGCACTTTTCGCATACATGTTTGCGATCTGTAAGTAAGCACTACCTAAAGATGGTTTTGCAGCTACCGCTTTGTTGTAGAAGTTTCTAGCCTGCCCATACTGACCTTTATCCTTGTAGTTACCAGCAATTCTGTAGTAGATCTTCGCTTGATCAGACTTGTTAGTTTCAAGCTCTGCCGCCTGGTTGTAATATTGTAAAGCTTTAGAAGCGTTACCTTCAGATTCAGCTAACTGACCTAAAGAGTAAGCAGACTTAGCAGAAGGCTCTAACTTGTGTAATGCTTCAGAAACCTGGATGAACAATGGATCTTCAGTACAATCTTTAGCAGAAAGTCTAGCATTCGCATTCTGCAACCACTTCACATCTCCCTGCTTTTCTTCGAAATCTTTCTTGTACAATGGAATAAGGTTACTACAATCTGCTCTTGCACCTAACTTTCCATTCAATGCATTTCTAACCATACTGTAGTTCTTCAGGTTGATCTCTGCATTCTTGATCTTCTTTTCTTCCTTAGAAGTAAGCTCTTCACCATCTTCCTGTTTTTTAAGAAGTGGAGCTAATGCCTCTGCAGCATCGTTTTCTTCTTTCTCGATCTTAGCGTAAACTCGGTCGTATTGATCGAATACATCCTGAAGATTTTTATCTCCTGCATCCTGCATATCCACTACAAGATCAAAATATGCATATAATGCTTTAGGACTGGTGAAGTTCTCTACATCTTCTTCCCATGCTTTATCATAAGCCATGTAAAGTTCTTCTTTATCTCCCAGTTTGTTGTCATACTTTAACTGAGCGATATCTGAATATACTTTACCAGCTTTCGTTTTTTCAGGATATAATTCAAGTCTGGTTTCCCATACTTTAATTAATTCCTTAACTAATTCACCTTTATCTCCTTCTTCAGCTTTATCGATTTTAGATTCGATAGCTCTTTCCAGGTACTGGTAAGTTGCAAGACTATATTTTGGACAGTCTTCCATCACTTCCATAAGTTTAGGATAAGCTGCTTCGTAATTTTTTGCTTTAGCAGCATCATAAGCTAAAGCTGCGGTAGTTGTACAATCCTGTGCACTAACAGCTCCAGTTCCTACCATGGCAACCGTCAATAGTGCTAAGAAATTCTTTTTCATCGTTGTAGTTTATTGTGGTTAATCAAATTTTCTTTTCGTGAACCATTTGTCGTTTAAAGAAAGTCCTACAGACAGTCTTAAAAACTTCTCCTGAACTAGTCCGGCATCTCTTGTACCTCTCTGTCCAAGCTCGATTCCGAAGTTTGCATTGGAGAACAATTGTCCAATCGGTAATCCTAATCCAAAAGACATGCCAAACTCATTAATAGATTCACCGTTGACTATAAGACCGGTCTCATCATACCTGAATCCAGCACGATAAACCACTCTCTCCAGGTAACTTGTGAATGAATTATAATCTGGCACATAAAAACCTCCCAGACTAAATTGGGACGCATCCTCATACTCTCCTCCATCATTTCTGAAGCTAAAGCTATCCTGGTAAGAGCTTGATCCTACATTAGAATACTCAGCTCCAACAAACCATTTGTTCGTTTGACCAATTCCAGCTCCTAGACTGTATTTAGAAGGAAATGTAAATTGGGTTTCACTAAGGTCCAATTCTCGCTGATCTATCGTTCTACCCGTACCACTCGCAAAATCTATAGTGGAAATTGTTCTGAAATTTTCAGAATCAAGATCCATTTCTGGCGCGTAGGTAGTGGAGACATGAAGATTCAACTTTTCTGAAATTGGGCGCTGGTAATTGGCTCCAAAGTTGAAAGTGAAACCTTTGATGTCTGATCTGTTCACATCGCTGGTTCCATATTGCAAACCTTCAGTATTGATACTCTGCGTATTCTGGAAATTTCCGAAGTTATAGTCAGCATCAACACCCAGACTTAAGTGCTCATTCACGGCATATCCGGCAGAAAGGAAAACTCTGTTCATACCACCTCTACCTGTAAGCAAGCTGGAAGCATCATCTTCTACATCCAAAATCCTGTATCCCACAGAGGTATACGGCATCACTCCAAGACCAATCCCGATCTTGTCGCTAATTGGAAATGCCAGTGCTAAATAATCCAGAGATGAGATCTTTGAATTATCTGATGCTTCATCAGTTTCGAGTTTTACTCTATCGTGACTTGCACCAATAGTGAAATCTGTAAGCTTTAGTCTACCATAACTTGCAGGGTTCTGCAAATTCACGTGGATACTATCCATAAATACACTTAAACCCCCCATAGACCTGTTTTCCACAGTTCCCTGAAAATTGGTTAAACCAATACCGTAATATGAATAAGGCGAAGAAACATTTTCCTGAGCTTCAGCGATAAATCCTGTAAATAAAGCTACGATTACTATAAATCGTTTAATCATTGAGTCTTGTTAAATTCTAGAATGAAATTAAGTCCTTCTAACAAAAAATTTGAGTTGGCAAATATGCTATTTTTAGTTGGTATAGACAAAAGTTGACTGTCCCCTCCTGTAAATATTACTGTTAAATCTTCAAATTCAGAAGCATAGGTTTCTACAACCCCTTTTAATTCCATTTTGAGTCCGTTAATAATTCCGGATTGTATGCTGCTCTCGGTCGTTTTGCCAATAAGATCAACATCCGGCTTCGCAGATACTAACGGTAAATTTGCTGTAAACTTGTGCATACTTTTAAATCTCATCTGCAATCCCGGAGAAATTGCTCCTCCAAGGTACTTTTCCTTAGCCGTTTTCAGGTCAAATGTGATACAGGTTCCGGCATCGATGATTAACACATTCTTCTTCGGAAATTGATCTACGGCCGCGGCGACCAAAACAATTCTATCCAGCCCCAGTGTATGCGGAGTATGATACTCATTCTGAAAAGGTACGTGTGTATCCTGTCTTAAACGAAGAAAGTCTGTAGCTTTTTCAAGCTCGAATATGACCTGTTCGTCAATTTTTGTTACTTCAGAAAGTATCGAATGAGTGATTTGCGGATAGTCTTTGAAAATTTTTTCTAATTCCTGCAAAAAGATTTCTTTTGGAAATATGAGTTTCTTCTGAAGTGTATCGTTTTGATAAACAGCAGCTTTTACTGAAGTATTCCCGGCATCGAGTACTAAGTTCATGCTTGATTTTGTTCAACTTCAAAAATACAAAAGCAATTTTTTAAAATTTCCTTTGCCAGTTCCTAAAAATGAAATTATATTTGCCACCGCTTAACAAAGCAACTGGTGCCTTAGCTCAGTTGGTAGAGCAAAGGACTGAAAATCCTTGTGTCCCTGGTTCGATTCCTGGAGGCACCACCTTTAAAAACCCGATTCATCTGAATCGGGTTTTTTTATGCATATAATTGAACTATGTAAAATACAAAAAGCCGGAATTAGCATTCCGGCTTTTCGCACAATAACCTGATTCCTCAGAATGCAGTGTTATCAAACAGTGTGAATTACAAGGTTTACTACCGCACCTACAATGGCGGCGAAAATAAACAGCAGGGTTAGCATGACCAGTATCTTTCCGATAATGTTCAGGCCATGAATACTCATCTTGTAGTTGTCCACAAATTCAGTAAAGATTTCCATACGCCTGTTATTTTTGATTTATACTTAACTCACTATAATATAATCACTTAAGTAGTTAAATCATAATTTTTTCGGTCAGGTCATTGGAAAATCGTTAAACGCACTAATTGGGTTAAATTCCCGTATATCTGTACCAAAAATCTACTTTATTTTTCTATTACATACGTATTACTCTACCTCCTCTTCTGGATGGCGCCTTTCCACCTCCAAAACTACTTAGCTTGTAAGTAAAACTCAGCATTGCATATCGTTGCAGAACGAGGTTATTCACATCCTGAATATAATCGTCTCCTACAAGTCTTCTAGTATCCACATTTTGATCCAGTAAATCATATACTTTCACTTTTACAGTAGCATTGTCTTTCAGGAACTGGTATCCAAGACTCATATTCCACAATAGACTCGTACTGTCGAATCCCGGAGTAACATTTCCAAATTTGTTATAGGAGATATCATTTCCAAAAACCACGTTCTTTGGCCAGTAGGTTGTAGTTTCAAGAGACAGACTATGGTTTACATAATTTTGATCTCTTCCACTATTGATATCGTACTGAATATCATTGAAGGTCGCCGAGTAACCTGGTTCAATCTCAAAGACTTCATCGATCGCGTAAGTAAGCCTCAAAGTAGGAGTTACCGTAAATTGATCAGATTCATACTGTACAGCGTTAATAAAGCCTACATTCCTGTTATAGCCTCCATTTGCTCCAATCCTATATCTAAACTCTGTAGCGTCCTTCTTGTAGCTTTTACTGTAAGAAGCTCCCAGATTTCCGTTAATAACTCCATCTACATTGGTATAGGTTGTAGTTCTAACAAAATTATCCACGCTGCTGGTTGCTGCCACCTGATTATCTGTGAAATTGAAATAGGCATAAGCAAAGATTCCACTTCGGGAAGCAAAATCGAAATTTCTATAATTTAAGTTCACTCGCTGATTAAAGGTTGGTTCAAGCTCAGGGTTACCAATGATGATATTTGTAGGGTTTGTTCTATCCACCACTGGCTGCAGTTGCCTCACTGATGGAACATCGGCATTTGTACTGTAACCAATACTTATACTTTTGGATCTTTCCGGAGAATAGCGGAGATCGGCATCCACATACACATTATTAAAAGTATTGTCGAAGCGTATATCTTCCATAAAGTTCTCGGTCTTTAAAGTTGTGCTAAGCAACCCAACCTCAGAACTAACACGCCATTTCTCACCTTCATAATTAAGTCCGGCGTTTGGAGTATGTTTGAAACTACGGAATTCAAAATCATTACTCAATAGCTCATTTAAATTAGTATACTCACCATCAACAGCATCAAAAACACTTCTGGTATTGCTGCTCTTTTGTGTATCAAACTCATAATTGATGTCCAGAAAGAATTTATCTGCCAATACACTTCTTTTTGAAGCTCCAACACTAAAAGAATTGGAATTTTCATCCTGATCTATAAATTGATCCTGAACGATATTATTTTCAGGGTTATTTACGAATGTGCTTTCAGAAAAGTAAATATTCTCATTCTCCTGTTTGCTGTGGGCATGGTCCAGATCCAACTGAAGATAAGAACCCCTGCTTCCAAAACGTTTTATAAAGTTGATATCATTACTAAAATCCAGACTTGTAAGATCTTCAGTTTCATCTATAAGTGTGGTATTCTGAAGCTGCATGTCCTCATCAAGATTTTCTTCAAATCTATCTCGATAGGACGTTCCAATGTTAGCATTGAATCGTGGAGCGATAGAAAGCCTCGTAAGAGTATCAAATTCTACTTCGTATCGAAGTGTCGCTCTGTGACTATCATTCAGTAAATTACTGGAGCTGGTGGAATTAGTGAAGTACCTGGAATCTGGAAGAATATTCTCCCGTTCGATCCTGGTTCTGGTTTCTGTATCTGACCCTCCATAGAAGTAATCGGCAGTAAGTTCCATACCATTGTCCCATTCATTTACAAAGTTGAATCCGCCGGTTTCAGATTTCGTAATCCCATTATTAGATCCAAAACCGGTTCCATTGATACTGAAACTTCCATTCCCATTGAACCTTACACTACGGGCATGTCCACCCATCATGTCGAACACCTCATCAAAACTAAATCCGGAACTATTGATATTATTGGAACTAGCAAGTACACTTACCCTGAGGTCATCTTTAAAATAATTGGCGATACCACTAAGTTCATATCGGTCATCTGTACCACCACCGGCAGTTGCCCGTGAAAACCAGCCTTTGTTCTTGTCTTCCTTCAGTTCAATATTGATGGTCTTATTTTCTGAATCTCCCGCCTTTCCGGTAAATTCTTCACTTCTTGTTTTGGTATCCACTACCTGTATCTTATCTATGATTTCCTTCGGAAGGTTTTTCGTAGCGATCTTGGGATCATTTCCGAAGAATTCCTTACCGTTTACCAGGATTCTCGAAACAGGCTTCCCGTTCACGGTGATATTACCATCGCTATCCACTTCTACTCCCGGCAGCTTTTTCATGAGTTCTTCCAGGTTGGCATCCTGCCTGGTATTGAAAGAATTGGCATTGAATTCCAGCGTATCCTGCTTTACAGAAATAGGTGCTCTTGTAGCGGTTAAAGTAACCTCATCCAGCGCGTTATCCAGGATTTCCAAAGAAATAGCACCTAGATCCTGCTTTTTGGTAATTTCTATTTGCTTACGGTAAGGTTTAAAACCAGCGTAGCTTACGTAAAGATTTACAGCTTTATTTTCGGTATTTCCCTTAAGCAGAAAACTCCCGTCCTTTTCAGAAATAGTGTAAGTGACCAGACTGCTATCAGCAATCTTTTCGACATAAACCGTGGCAGATTCAAGAGGATTGGATTCAGTATCAACGATCTTTCCTGATACTTCGAATTCCTGGGCAAAGCTTAGTGCACTCACTAAAAGTAGCAGCAAGCTGAAATAATTTCGCATATAGATAGTGTAAAAAATTGAACCAATGCTCACTACTGAACATTTGTTTGAGATTTAGACTACCTACAACGTTAAAAGTTTAAGGTTTCGTTTACTTTTTTCTAAAAAAGATACTGATAGGCACCCCTTGAAAATCGAATTCCTGACGTAACTTATTCTCTAAGAAACGTTTATATGGGTCACGAACATACTGTGGCAGGTTACAGAAAAATGCAAACTGTGGATGTGGTGTTGGTAATTGTGTACAAAACTTGATCTTTACGTATTTCCCTTTATATGCCGGTGGCGGATTCTTCTCAATGATCGCCAGCATAATATCATTAAGCAAACGGGTCTTGATCTTCTTGCTTCTGTTTTCAAAAACTTTTACAGCAGTTTCAATTGCTTTAAAAACCCGCTGTTTAGTTAGAACAGAAATAAATACGATCGGCACATCTGTAAACGGCTCGATCTCACGACGAATCATGGTTTCGTAATCCTTAAGCGTATTGGTCTCCTTATCCAGAAGATCCCACTTATTCACCAGGATCACGATTCCCTTGGAGTTTCTCTGAGCGAGCCAGAAGATATTCTGAACCTGACCATCAAACCCACGGGTTGCATCCAGCACCAATAAACAAACATCACAGTTCTCAATTGCACGCACAGAACGCATCACCGAGTAAAATTCCAGATTTTCCTTAACCTTAGATTTTTTACGAATTCCTGCAGTATCTACAAGGTTAAATTCGAAACCAAACCTGTTGTACCTGGTATCGATAGAGTCACGGGTAGTCCCGGCAATATCGGTTACGATATAACGATCTTCCCCAATAAGGGAATTAATAAACGATGATTTTCCTGCATTTGGACGGCCCACGACCGCAAATCTTGGTAATTCTGTATCTTCCTCTTCTTCAATTACTGGTAAAGCTTCTACAAGTGCATCCAGAAGATCACCGGTTCCACTACCGTTTGTACTGGCAATTGGAAAATAATCACCCAGACCAAGCGAGTAAAATTCTACCGCGTTAGCAAGACGTTTGTTATTATCTACTTTATTCACTGCAAGTAAAACAGGCTTGTCCACTCTACGAAGTAGGTTGGCTACTTCTTCATCCATAGACGTCACTCCTGTTTCCACATCTACGATAAAAATGATCGCATCTGCTTCTTCGATCGCAAGCTCTACCTGCTTATCGATTTCAGCTTCAAAAACATCATCGCTACCTTTCACATACCCACCGGTATCGATAAGGGAGAATTTATGACCATTCCAGTCAGATTTCCCATAATGTCTGTCCCTGGTTACACCACTAACAGAATCGATAATGGCCTCTCTACGCTGTATAAGCCTGTTAAAAAAAGTAGATTTACCAACGTTTGGTCTCCCTACAATGGCGACAATATTGCCCATAATATGATATTGATTTCAGGAAGCAAAATTAATGATTTTAAGCTAATTAGCTCAACTTCCCGTATTCTTGAAAATGTAGTTACTTCTTATCTGTATAGCCAAATCTCTTCAGCTGCCTGGCATCACTTCTCCAGTTCTTATTCACTTTTACATAAAGTTCTAAATGAACCTGTTTTCCGAAGAATTTCTCCAGGTCCTTTCTAGCCTCTACTCCTACTCTTTTTAATGCGGCACCTTTATGACCAATGATGATCCCCTTCTGGGTATCTCGCTCTACCATGATTACACTGCGCATCCTGATGATCTTTTCCTCTTCAAAGAATTCACCGGTTTCGATCTCTACACTATAAGGAATTTCCTTTTTGTAATGCATAAGGATCTTCTCACGAATGATCTCGTTCACGAAAAATCGTTCAGGCTTATCGGTAAGCGTATCTTTAGGGTAGAAAGCCGGAGATTCTGGCAATAATTCGATGATCCTGTTAAATACCTCTGCCACATTAAAACCTTCCAATGCTGAAATTGGGTGAATTTCGGCCGTTGGCACTTTTTCACTCCAGTACTTTACCTGTTCTTCAAGTTGATCCTGGTTTGATTTATCGATCTTATTCAGTAATAATAAAACCGGCACTTCAGAGTTTTCGATCTTTTTAAAGAATGCTTCATCCTTTAATCCTTCTTCTCCAATTTCAACAATATAGATCAGAACATCTGCATCTTCAAAAGCAGATTTCACAAAATCCATCATGGAAGCCTGTAGCTCGTAAGCTGGTTTAATGATCCCGGGTGTATCACTCAAGATCATTTGGAAATCTTCTCCATTCACAATACCCAGAATTCTATGACGGGTTGTTTGTGCTTTTGAAGTGATTATTGAAAGTCTTTCACCTACGAAAGCGTTCATTAAAGTGGATTTCCCAACATTTGGGTTACCTATGATATTTACGAAACCGGCCTTATGTGCCATAATGAAATTTTTGCAAAGGTATTTCATTTGTGAACTGTTACCTAATGTTTGTTCAATTTCTAACATTCGGCGTTCAGCCCGCTGGAATTTGCTATTTAGCGTACCTTTCTAGTATGATATTATGAATATAATCATTTGATAATCAAAATTTAGTAAAAATTTCAATCAATAATACGATCGGGTTGTCCTTCTGTTTTTAATGACTATTTTTGCCGCTTCTTAAAATTAAGCTGAAAAAGCCTCATTATGAAAAAAGTGCTGAACTTATTCGACTTCAAACAACAGGTTAACTATAAAACTGAAGTACTTGCTGGATTAACGGTTGCTATGACCATGATTCCCGAATCACTTTCTTTCGCTATTCTGGCTGGTTTTCCTCCGCTAATGGGTCTTTACGCTTCTTTCATTGCTGGTTTGGTAACCGCAATATTTGGTGGTAGACCGGGAATGATCTCTGGAGGTGCCGGCGCCACTGTAATTGTTTTGATCGCGTTAATGAAGTCAGACGGACTCGAATACGTTCTTGCCGCAGTTGCATTAGCAGGAGTTTTCCAGATCATCATTGGTGTCTTCAAGCTTGGTAAATTTATAAGACTGGTGCCTCATCCCGTAATGTTCGGGTTTGTGAATGGTCTGGCTATCGTGATCTTCATGTCTCAGCTGGATCAGTTTAAAACCGTTGTGAACGGTGATATAGAATGGTTGTCTGGAACTGCACTGTACATTATGGGTGGCCTGGTCGCTTTAACGATTGCCATCGTGGTGCTTTTACCTAAGGTCACTAAAGCTGTTCCTTCTTCTTTAGTTGCCATCATTATCGTGTTTCTACTGGTATATTTCTTCGGAATAGACACCAAAACAGTAAAAGATATTGCCTCTGTTAGTGGTGGTTTTCCTCCATTCCATATTCCTCAAATTCCACTAACCTGGGAAACCATAGAATTGATCGCTCCTTATTCCATGATCATGGCAGCAGTTGGTCTTACTGAAGGTTTATTAACCCTGAACCTGGTGGATGAGATCACTGAAACTAAAGGAAACGGTAACAGAGAATGTATCGCGCAGGGTGGTTCTAATATTCTAAACGGATTCTTCTTCGGAATGGGTGGCTGCCCGATGATCGCTCAAACTCTTGTAAACCTTTCTGCTGGATCAAGAGCCCGGTTATCTGGAATCATTGCAGCATTTACAATTCTTGCGATCATTCTATTTGGCGCTCCTATTATTGAAAAACTCCCAATGGCAGCACTGGTTGGTGTAATGATCATGGTGGCAATTGGAACTTTTGAATGGGTTAGTTTGAAGATCTTTAATAAAGTACCTAAAAAGGATATTTTCCTGGTAGTTATCGTGGCGTTAATTACCGTATTTCTGCACAACCTTGCCTTAGCAGTTCTGGTTGGTGTGATCCTTTCTGCACTGTTCTTTGCCTGGGAAAGCGCGAAAAGAATTAGAGCCAGAAAATTTATCGATGAGAACGGGGTAAAGCATTACGAGATCTACGGACCTTTATTCTTTGCTTCCACCACTAATTTTGCTGAAAAATTTGACGCATTGAACGATCCAGAAGAGATCATTATTGACTTTAAAGACAGTCGCGTTTCAGATATGTCTGCTATCGAAGCCTTGAATGCCGTGACTCAGAAATATAGCAAGGTGGGCAAAAAAGTTCATCTTAGACATTTAAGCGATGACTGCATTAGGCTACTGAAAAATGCAGATGCTATCATAGAAGTTAATATTCTGGAAGATCCAGACTACAAAGTGGCGGCAGATGAATCTTAAAGCATGTTGTCATTGATCTCGATCCAGTAACCGTCTGGATCCTGCAGGTAGATCTGCTTAATCCCATCAGGGCGGGTGTTTGTTGTCTTACTTTTGCCCGGCCAGTTTTCAAAAGCAATATTATGTTCCTGCAGAAACTTCATGAATTTATCCAATTCCGAAGTATTTAAACTCATATGCACACCTTTGTGGGTAGCAGGAACTTCCTCGCTCTCGATCAAATGGATCTGTACGGAATCTTTTAGCTGAAACCACCTTATACTGGCAGGCAATCCTCCGTTATCTATTTCTTCCAGTCCTAATACTTCGGAATAGAATTTTGCTGAGCGGGAGAGATCTTCTACGAGTAAAGCGTCATGATCCTTATTAAAACTGAAGGTGTTAGTCTGAGCACTGCTGTTGTAACCCAGAAATGCAATTAGAATGATAAGTATCTTCTTCATAAAAATTTTATTTAAAGTTCAAGATACTTAATTTTCAAAGTAAAATTACTTCCAAAAATTAAGCGCTCTATTGAAGCTTTAACGAGTTAAATTCTTTTAAACATTACTTAAAACGAGCATAGGGTTGTTTTAATATTCCTAACTTTCAGCTACCAACCAAAACAATCTGCAAATGGCCGAATTAAGCGAGGATGAATTCCAAAACATACTTTCCGTAGAGAATAAGTGCACACGCTTGAACCTCAACGAAAACATCTATGGAACTTTCGCTGAAATTGGAGCGGGACAGGAAACTGTTCGCCATTTCTTTAGAGCACGAAATCCAAAAGGGACGATTGCGAAAACGCTTAGCGCCTACGACAAGGATTTTAGTGATGCGATCTATGGACTCGACCCTCAGAACCGTTATGTAACCGAAGCTCGTTTAAAAAGAATGATCGATTACGAAGCAGAATTGATCGAAAAAAGACTTTCAAGAAAAAAATACCCAGATAAATTATTCTTTAGTTATGCTAATACGGTAGCGACTATAGACTGGGCGAAGAAATACAAAGGCCACGGGTGGCTTGGAATAAAATTTCAGCGAGAACCAAAGCAGGAATATAGCGAGATCATACTTCATGTTCAGTTTCATGAAAATAATGCTTCCCAACAGCAAATTAGCCTGGGAATCATGGGTGTAAACCTCATCTATGCTGCATTCTACCAGAGTAATGATCCTAAGGTGCTCATCAAAAAACTATACGATCACTTAAGCACAGATAAGATCGAAATTGATTCTATCAACTTTCGCGGTCCGGTTTTTAAAGATGTCGATAACCGACTTATGAGCCTGGAGCTTGTTAAGGATGGTATAACAGATGCGGTGATGTTCTCCAAAGATGGAAACAATATTCTACCGGCAAATGCACTTTATAAAAAGAACATCCTTACACTTAGAGGTAGTTTCCGTCCAGTAACCAATCTGAATCTCAATATGTACATGACCTCACGGAAACTGTTTCTGGAACAGGAAGAGGTCGATCCTGAAAATACGGTTACCATCTTTGAAATGACCCTGAATAATCTTAAAGCTGAAGGTGAAATAAATGAAAAAGATTTCCTGGATCGTGCAGATCTTCTTTGTGCTTCGGGACAGACAGTAATGATCTCCAATTTTCAGGAATATTATAAGGTCGTTGAATATTTTGCGCAGCATACCAAGAAAGAACTAGGTCTGGCCATGGGAGCAGATAATCTCGTGGACATTTTCAATGAGAAATATTACAGACACCTAAGCGGGGGAATTCTGGAAGCCTTCGGCAAACTTTTCTTTAAGAGTTTAAAGGTATATCTCTACCCTATGCTTGATGAAAAAACCGGGGAGATCATCGATAGCTCGAATTTAAAAGTGCATCCAAGAATGCGAGAGCTTTATAATTTTTTCATAGATAACAATAAGGTGATCGATATTACTGAGTACGATAGAGATTCTTTAGAAATTCATCCTAGAAAAGTGTACGAAATGATACGCGAGGGCAATCCGAAATGGGAAGAAATGGTTCCAGGCCTTACCGCTAAAATGATCAAGGAGAAAAATTTGTTCAGCAAGGAACGAGCATCTGAAAATGAAGCTTAAGTAGAAAATTCAGATTTCATTCTGCGGTCATACATTACGATACTTCCGGCCACAGAAACATTCAAACTTAAAGTAGAACTAAACTTTACCAGATGATGTGATTTTTCGATGGCTTCATTGGAAAGTCCATGGTCTTCAGCCCCAAGCAAATAGACACAGCGCCTGGGATGTTTGAAAGTTTCCAGAGGAACTGCACTTTCGGCCAGCTCCACACCTACCAGCATGGCACCTTTTGGGAGGTGTTTATAGAATTCCTCGAAACTTTCATAATGAAAATAAGGCATTGCACCTACAGCTTTATGGGTATCACAAGCCTGTTTCGCGTACCTGTTGCCAATGGTGAAAATAAAACTCGCTCCCATATTTTGAGCTGAACGCCATAAAACACCAAGATTTTCAGGCGTTTTACCATTTTGGATTCCGATTGCAAAAAATCCCTGTTCGAGGTTGTTTGTTGTCATTTTGCAAAGATACTATTAGCACTCCATATTTCAGAATAGAAGTAAAACTTCCGTAGTGTTATGAATGGCAGAACTACTAATAATGAAATATTTATTATTGATAAGTATTGACAATCAACTAATTACAATCTTATGGAAATTCCTAAAAAAAGCCCATCTACTTTATTCAAGTTTATAATTACAGGCTTCTTAGCTTTAACTATCGTACTTATTTCCTGCCAGGATAAGAATGATTACGCTAAAGTTCCGGCTCAGGAACTTAGTCCTCAGGATAGTATTTCGCATGGTGAATACCTCGTAAACACCATAGGTTGTCATGGTTGTCATTCTCCAAAACGAATGACAGAAAGAGGTCCAGAGATCATACCAGAGCTGGCACTTTCGGGTTACCAGTCAGGAGATAGCCTTCCTTCGTTTTCTTCAGAAGCGATCAAAAATGGATGGCTACAAATGAGCGGTGATCTTACCGTGGCCATAGGTCCATGGGGAATTAGTTATGCTTCAAATCTTACTTCTAGTGACACGGGACTGGGTAACTGGAGCATGCAAAGGTTTAAAATTGCTATTAGAGAAACTCAAAGGAGATTCCGGTGGCAGGATGATCTTACCACCTATGCCGTGGCAGAATTACAGTGAGCTGACCGATAAGGACCTTGAATCTATTTTTCGTTATTTAAAGTCTACTAAGCCAGTTGAAAATGCCGTACACGCTCCGGTGGCGCCTAATAAACTGGATAGCCTTCAGAATGCCTGATTTTATGTCTCTATATTATTCGGGAATCTGCAATAAATCAACCGTTTAAAACTTAATCTTCAGCAAATTATAAACGAATACAGGATTTCACTATAAACTCCTCAATTAAAGATCAAAAACCGAAACAACTTTGAGATTGCCGGTATTTTTAAATATCAGTTTGTTATTTTTATTTCCTGATCGGTAATTTCAGGAATCAAATCTGGGTTTAATTCAACAGAGAATTTTCAGAAATAAAATTTAACCGTAAATACAATTAAAAACGACGCATGAAACAGGAAGTACAGGTTTACTCATTATTTACAGAATTTGACATTTCACTTTTTAGATCGGGTAAACATTACAGACTGTACGAAAAGTTCGGTGCTCATTTAATAACTCATGAAGGACAGGACGGAGTTTACTTTTCTGTCTGGGCTCCCTCGGCAAAGTTGGTTTCCGTAATTGGTGATTTTAATTACTGGAATATTGATGACCATCCTCTAAATGTACGCTGGGATGAGAGTGGCATCTGGGAGGGTTTTATTCCGGGTGCTAAGAAAGGAGATAAATATAAATTCAGAATTGTATCTAATAACAATGGAGAAATTCTTGAAAAGGCTGATCCTTACGCTTTAAGATGTGAACATCCACCAAATACGGCTTCTATTGTCTGGGATCTGGATTACAAATGGAAGGATAAGAAATTCATGTCCCGTCGTGAAGAGGTGAATGCCTTGGATAAGCCTTATTCTGTTTATGAAGTCCATCTTGGCTCCTGGAGAAAGAATACCCTCGAAAACCGTTCTCTTACTTACCTTGAAATGGCAGATGAGTTGGTAAGTTATGTAAAGGAAATGGAGTTCACGCATGTAGAATTCATGCCAATAATGGAATTCCCTTATGACCCGAGCTGGGGCTATCAATTAACAGGATACTTTGCTCCCACCTCCAGGTTTGGCGATCCCCAGGAATTCATGCAACTGCTGGATGCCTTTCACAAAGCTGGCATTGGAGTCATTCTGGATTGGGTGCCTTCACATTTTCCAGAAGACAAACATGGTCTTGGCAAATTTGATGGTTCACATCTTTACGAACATCCAGATCCACGCAAAGGCTATCACCAGGACTGGAAAAGTCTCATTTTTAATTATGGCAGAAATGAAGTGCGGTCCTTTTTGATAAGTAACGCAGTTTTCTGGTTGGATAAATACCATATCGACGGTCTTCGAGTAGACGCCGTAGCTTCCATGTTATACCTGGATTATTCAAGAGAAGATGGTGAATGGGAACCTAATGCTGAAGGCGGAAGAGAAAACCTCGATGCCATTAGTTTTATAAAAGATCTTAATACTGAAGTATATAGCAGTTTCCAGGGAGTACAAACAATTGCTGAAGAATCCACCTCATTTCCTAAAGTTTCCAGGCCGGTAAGCCATGGAGGTTTAGGTTTTGGAATGAAATGGATGATGGGCTGGATGCACGATACCCTGGAATATTTCAAAAAAGATCCTATTCATCGCAGGTATCATCAAAATGATATCACCTTCAGTATGACCTATACATTTACTGAGAACTTCGTATTGCCTTTAAGTCACGATGAAGTTGTCTACGGAAAAAAATCATTGCTTGGCAGAATGCCGGGTGACGACTGGCAGCGTTTCGCAAATTTGAGATTGATGTATAGTTATATGTATACACATCCAGGTGCGAAACTTTTATTTATGGGAGCTGAGCTGGGACAGTATGCAGAATGGAACTACAATACCAGCTTGGACTGGCATTTGCTGGAACAGGATTCTCATAATGGTATTAAGAAGGCACTTACCGACCTCAATATACTTTATAAAAAACAGCCTGCATTATACGATAACCAATTCAGTGAAGAAGGATTTGAATGGATCTCATTTGATGATAATCAGAATTCGGTGATCAGTTACTTGAGAAAGGGAACTTCAGAAAAAGAAATACTGGCAGTTGTCTGTAATTTCACTCCCACTGTATTGAAAGAATATTCCATTGGTCTTCCGAAGAAGGGAAAACTAAAAGAGATTTTTAATTCAGATGATACGAAATACGGAGGATCTGGAGTAACGAATAATGCTATTAAAATCGAAAAAGAAGCTTTTCACGGGAAAAAATTTTCAGCAAAAATTACTATTCCTCCACTTGCAACAGTGGTATTTAAACTTGCATAATATCAAAAAAAACATACTCTGGTTGCAAATTTTGGTTGCCGGAATAATTAGAAGCTAAGAAAAATGATTACAAATACAGAACTTGAACAAAAGGGAAATCTATACCCTACCGGCCTAATTTCTTACGAACACGATCAGGATACCGTCAATTTTATCACTAAAAATGGCGTAAGGCTACAACTAACGATCCTTCGGGACAATATGATGCGATTTCGATATACCACCAATGGTATTTTTGAGCACGACTTTTCATATGCAGTAGATCAAAATCATCCTCATGGTTTTAACCACCTGGAAATTTCAGAAGAGGACACACATGTTGTTGTAAAGACTGAAAAGTTCATTTGTAAAGTTGCCAAGGACGATCTGCGTGTAGGGATGTACGAACATAGCGGTAAGATCATTCTGGAAGACGAACTTGGGTTCCATTGGGAAGAAAGCTTCGAGTTTGGAGGGAATTTTGTCAAAATGAGCAAATCTTCGAAAGACCAGGAAAGTTTTTTCGGACTTGGGGACAAGCCAACCAACTTCAATTTAAAGGGTAAAAGACTGAGCCTCTGGAATACAGATCAATATGCTTACGGAAAGGATACTAACGAACTTTATAAAGCGGTTCCTTTCTACATGGGGCTTCAACAGAATATTTCCTACGGAATCTTTTTCGACAATACATTTAAAACCCATTTTGATTTTTGTAGTGAACGACGAAACGTAACCAGCTTCTGGGCAGATGGCGGGGAGATGAATTATTACTTCATTTACGGTCCTCAAATGACCGATGTCCTCACAACGTATACAGATCTTACCGGTAAACCAGAATTACCACCAATGTGGGCACTGGGATTTCACCAGTGCAAATGGAGTTATTACCCTGAAAGCAAGGTTAAGGAGATCACTTCAAAATTCCGGGAATTGAATTTTCCTTGTGATGCGATCTACCTGGATATTGACTATATGGAAGGCTTCCGTTGCTTTACTTGGAACAAGGAATTTTTTCCAGATCCTAAACGAATGGTTCGTGAACTGGAAGAAGATGGATTTAAGACCGTTGCCATCATCGATCCCGGTATCAAAATAGACCTGAGCTATGATGTTTTTAAAGAAGCTTTGGACAAAGACTATTTCTGCCGCCGTGCAGATGGACCATACATGCGAGGTAAGGTCTGGCCGGGGGAATGTTACTTTCCAGATTTCACCAATCCCGATGTACGTGAATGGTGGAGCGGTTTGTACAGAGAACTTATTGGTGAAATTGGAGTAAAAGGAGTCTGGAACGATATGAACGAACCAGCAGTGATGGAGGTTCCAGGAAAAACTTTCCCGCTGGATGTTAGACATGATTATGATGGTCATGCATGTAGCCATAGAAAAGCTCATAATATCTACGGAATGCAGATGGCGAGAGCCACCTATGAAGGAGTTAAAAAGTTCAATTTCCCGAAGCGGCCGTTTATTATTACCAGGGCTAATTATTCTGGAGGACAGCGCTATACTTCAACCTGGACTGGTGACAATGTCGCTACCTGGGAACATTTATGGCTTGCAAATGTCCAGATACAACGACTTTGTATGAGTGGAATGAGCTTTGCCGGATCTGATATTGGTGGTTTTGCCGAGCAGCCTTCCGGAGAACTTTATACCAGATGGATACAACTAGGAATATTTCATCCTTTCTGCCGTGTTCATTCCTCGGGAGATCATGGCGAACAGGAACCATGGTTCTTTGGAGAGGACGTACTGGACATTAGCAGGAAGTTCGTAGAATTGCGTTATCAGCTATTGCCATATTTGTATACGGCGTTCTATAATTACGTACAGGAAGGGCAGCCAATTTTAAAACCGCTGGTTTATTTTGACCAGGAAGATGTGCAAACACACTATAGATCTGATGAATTTATCTTCGGAAACCAGATCCTGGTGTGCCCAATTCAGGAACCAAATGTACAGGGACGAAGAATGTATATTCCAAAAGGCCAGTGGTACAACTTCTGGAGCGATAACCTTGTAAATGGTGGTAAGGAAATTTGGGTTGACGCGCCACTGGATATCGTACCGATATTTATCAAGGCCGGAGCAATTATTCCTAAATACCCGATCCAGCAATATGTAGATCAGGTAGAGATTGAACAAATGACGCTTGATGTATATTACAAACTAGGAAAAGAGAATTCTGAATTTTATGAAGATGCGCACGATGGTTATGAATACCGCCAGAACATTTATAGCCTTCGTACATTTAAGCTAACAGGTAAAGAAGATGAGGTGATCATCCAGCAGCATAAAAGCGGAAAGTTCTCAGCTTCCTATGACACCTTTAAACTGAATCTACACGGTCTTCCATTTGAAATTAGACGAGTATTCTACGAAAATGAAGAAGTGCCGTTAGAGACACTTCAATACAATGCTGAAGAAAAAAGCATGATCATAAAGAAGGATTTTAGTGAACTACAACTGGTAGGATAATTACTATTATTAGAAAGTAAAAAGCCTGTTCTTGACGAACAGGCTTTTTTTTGTGGAATGAACACTGGAAACTACCGTTCTAAGATAGAGTTATAATCCTTTCCGTAGAACTTCTTCAGACTTTCCTGAAGGCGTTTTGGACTGGAAAAACCTGCTTTGTATGCAACCTCCATGGTATTAAAATCACCATCGTTCAGCAATTCTCTTCCGTATTCTGCATGGACAAACTCTATAAATTCCTGAGGCGAAAGGTTCACCAGACTTTTAAGTTTCATGAACAGTGTATTACTCGAAATACCTAAGGATGCGCTAAGATCGTGCACAGTGAAATTGTCTTTTTCAATATTATCAAGGATAGTCTGTTTTGATTCCTGAATAAATTTCCTATCACGATCAGACCTGTATACTATGTCAATATTTTGCAAATGACTTTTGATGAAGCCTTCTCGAAATTCCTGCTGACTTTTCAAGGTTGAAGCGATCTTATTCATCAATAATGTCATATTCAAAGGTTCACTGATAAGTTCTGTAATTTCAGCTACCTGATCCGTATCAAATTGCTGTCCCTCATTTGTGATCATGAATATATCGATATGGTTGAGAGCAGGATTACGCCTAAGCATTTTAGATAGCTGAATAGTGTTCATATCTGACAGCATACTCGCTGCAATAATGATATCTGGGAAGATCATACTTGCTTTTTCAATGCCTTCTTCAGCCGTTGCCGCCTGATAAACCTGGCAATGTTGACCAATTAAATTCGCCAGTAGTTCCCTGGAGGAAGTTTCAGAATCAATGATCAATATCTTACTGCCACTAAGATTTTCAATTTCCTCCGGAAGGGATTTAGCAATTGCCTTCTGAGTGTTTTTAGACTGAAGGATTCCGGCAGCACGTTCGGGTACCCTGCGATAATCTTCCTGCCTGTTCTTTAATACGGCAGTATATGTTGAACCTTCATTACTTTGCGTTTCAAAATTGAAGCTTCCACCAGCTTTATTAATGAGTTCCATAGCCTTAAGGATATAACGAAGTCCGCTCTTATCTCTAAACTTCATTCGTTGATCCAGACCGCGCTTCTTTTCCAGCACCTTAATATCCTGCGCAGGAATGCCTTTTCCGGTATCTGTGATCTGAACTTTCAGATCTCCAGCACCAGTTCGAATAAGATTTAGAATGATCTTTCCATTTTTTACCGAATACCCTGCACTGCCCGATATCAAACTAAAGAAGATCTTATCCAGTATCTCCATATTGTAATAAAAAGGTTCTTCTCCCCAATGGTTATTAATGATCAAGTCGAGATCTTTCAATTTGTAGACCGGTTCGATCTCATTTACCACCTCTGGAAGATGTGCGTTTAATTTTATACTGGAAATTTCATAAACAGATTCTTCATAATTAAAATTCAGGATCTGGTTGAAAAGATCATCAAACCTTGCAGCGTATCGCAGTAGATCCTCTTGATTATCCGCATCTTTTGAAGCTGATATTTTACTTAAGGATTGTACCGCGCTTTCTACAGGTTTCTGAAACTCCTGTTGCAGTTTTGCTCTAAGTTCTTCCTTGGCCTGCCTGTCGGCATTTCTGGAACGAAGTACGAATACATATGCAAATATAATCACAGCCGCTATAATTCCAATGCCCATAAATAGATACACCACTCCAATTCCTCCTGAAACTGCTGCGACTTCTACGGGAATCTGTTTAACTTCAGACCAACTGGAATTTGGTAGTTTTGACCTTACTTCGAACATGTATTTTCCCGGAGGCAGACTGGCATAGCTCGCTGAATTCACTTTTGAAGGTTTGGACCATTCATCTTCGATTCCCTGCATTCTCCAGCTATAGAGCAATTCATCTGGAGACCAGAATGATAATCCCTGGAAGGCTACCTGGAAACCTGTATTTTCTTTTACTTCGATGATCGAACCACTTAGTAACGAGATCCTTCTTTGCTTTTCATTACGAACTGAAGCTTGCATAAGAGTTCTGAATTCCACTTCAGGTTTCAACTCCTGCTGCGCCAGCATACTTTTCGGCTTAAAAATATTAACCCCTTTCGCTGTCCCCAGGACAAGGGAACCGTTCGTCATTTTAGTAAAACCTGTAGTTAGTTCAGAAGTTGTAAGTCCGTTTAATTCGCTGAATACTCTAAGGTTCTTTTCTTTTGGATCATAACTTGCAAGACCTTCATCTGTAGATATCCAGTAATTTTCATCCTCCACGATCACTCCTTCCACATTATTAGACGGTAAACCAAAATCTTCATCAAAGATCTCTAAAGCTTCCGTTTCAAAATTATACGAGATTAAACCTGTGCCTTCTGTTGCAAAGAGACCTATGCCCTCCTGAGTGATATACAATTGGTTGATGGCGTAATAATGCATGGTTTCGCTGGCAGTAAGCATATCAAGATCGCTAATACGACCACTAATGGGATCTATGGAATGAACACGATTCCTGGTAGCTACAATCAGTTTTCTGGGTCCGAGTTCTGCAATTGCCTGGACTTCTTTTAAAGGAAAGGTTTTGATCTCATTGGAAGTACTTATTCTTGTCAAATAACCTGTTTCTCCGCCAATCCAAGTATTTTCAGAAGAATCAATAAATAGGGCATTCGCTTCCAGAACCTCTGTTTTGTAAAGTGCGGTGGGTGCATAATGAGCTCTAAGAAGTGTATTGATATTTATCTTATACACACCATCTTCACCGGTCGCAACCCATACATACTGCTCGTTAGCAGAAATAGAAGTTATCTTATCTGGATTTTGCCGGGCTTTTTTGTAGTTTAAATTTTTGATATGACTATAGCGATCGGTCTTAGGGTTCCAGATGCTCAGGCCTTCACTGGTTCCAAACCAAACATGTCCACGAGAATCTGTGGCCATGGCACTTAACCTATTGCCTGCCAGACTTGAATATTTCGCAGGATCATGGTGCAATTGCCATATGGATTCTGAAGATAGATTTTTTAGATAGAGCCCGTCATTTCCAACTAACCAGAGCAAGTTTTTATCATTTAACTGGGCTGCAAATAATTGCTTCGGAAAGCTTTCCTCTTTTTTAATAAATTTTAGTTCCTCATCGAATTTATATACCCCATTCTCACGGGTCAGGGCAATGACCTTATCGTTGGTTTTTAGTAAATCTGTTATATGACCTCTGGTAAGATCGAAAGGCAACCTGTAGATCTTCTGAAATCTATCTAGTTGTGCATCGAATTCGAACATCCCCTTTCTATTGGTAGCCAACAACAACTTATTACCGAGTGATAGAAGTGCCGTGAACTCCAGATTTTCGTAATATGAAGTTTTTAGGCGTCTGAATTTCCCGGATCTTCTATTAATAGCGATCACCGCATTTGGCCCGGCAAAAATGATTTCGTCCTTAAAGATAGTAGATGTGGTTGCCTGAGTATTTTCAGAAAGAAATCTTGAAAGTCCGAAATCCTTAGCTTTAGAATCGACGTTCAGCTTGAAAATACCGTTCTCTGCAGCCAGCCATAACTGACCCGCCGGGTCTTCCAGCATCTCATAGACCTTCCCGGGCATGGAACTTACAAATCTAAAATCCTGCTTTCCACTCTCGAGAACAGCCAGACCTTTGTCTCCGGTAAGCCATACCTGTCCTCTGGAATCTGTTAAAGTAGCACGATATTGTTTCCCAATTTCAGATGGAATACCCCGAAATTTATTGTAATCCTCTACTTCCGCAGAGTTATATCGAATAACTTTTAATGGCGTTGTGATCCAGAGATGATCACCGTTAGCCTGCTGAATATGGACTTTTTCAGCATTTGTAAAGCTATTGATCATCCTGACTTCCTGCAGAGATTTATGAACCTGTGCCGTACCCTTCACGATCATTCCCATAAAAACAACAAGGAATAAGCGGAACACTAAATTAGATTGTATCAAAGCAACAGAAATTATAAGTTAAACACGAATAATTTAGGTAAAAATCGACTTATTAAAGTTCTGTAAACAAAGACTTTAAAGCCTAGTTATTAAGACGATATGAACAAAATGAAGTAAGAAAAATCCTATGAAATCCATTAGCCGGAAACAATCTGAATCCCGGAAGAGGTTCCAATGCGGTCTGCACCGGCATTTACATATTCTAAGGCGGTCTCTTTATCTCGAATTCCTCCTGAAGCTTTGATTTTCATATTGCCACCAATGCTTTGCTTCATAAGCTTTATATGTTCGATACTAGCACCAGCAGTACCAAAACCTGTAGAAGTTTTCACAAAATCAGCTCCTGCTTTTTCTGAAATCATACAGGCCTTTACAATTTCAGAATTGCTTAAATAACAGGTTTCCAGAATGACTTTGAGAATCTTTTCTCCAATTACCGACTTTACAGACCTTATTTCCTCTTCTACTTCTTCAGTCAAACCAGCTTTAAGAAAACCAATATTCATAACCATGTCGATTTCATCTGCACCTTGTTTAATCGCAATTTTGGCCTCTTGCACTTTTGCTTCCGAAGTTGAAGAACCCAATGGGAAGCCTATAGTAACGGCTAGCTTTACATTAGATTGTCTAATTTGCTCTGCAGCTAAATAGGCATAACATCCTGAAACACAAACCGCATAGAACTCATAATCAATCGCTTCCTGACAAAGTTTTATAATTGCCTGAGGGCTGGCTTCAGGTTTTAATAGCGTATGATCGATATAGTGATTCAGCTTCATCTTAGGGAAGTTTAATTTTATCTATTTCAACCACACCATTTGCCTTTAAGCGCATAGAGATCCAAAGGTCATTTTCGTCAGCCATAAACTGCGCAACTTCAAGATCTTCCAGGAAACCAATAAGATTGATGCCTTCCTTAGCTTCTATCCTATTTTCCAATTTACTGTTCAAGTAATTCATTTGCTCTTCCAGTTGAGGCATGAAATTAAAATTCATTTTTTCCTTTAATTTAGCGTACAACCATTTGTTCACAACAGTTTCCAATGCCTGATTTACAAGCCAGTTGTTATTCTGACCATCGATCTCATAATTTACAAGTTCAATTTTTTGCAGTTCACGATCCAGGTGTAAACTCGCGTAGAACAAAAATTTAACCTGCTTGTTCTTAAAAAAACTAGTAAGCGTTTGCACCGTAACAGGCAGACATAAATCGTATTCCGGATTGTCACTTTTCTCAATCGTAATGTCCAGAATCTGGGCATAGTTAGACTTTTCGCCTTGCTCATTCTCTTTGCTGATGATCTCACCAACCAGTTTCTGCTTTAGAAAATCATTTAGCACAGGATAACCAATCTTTATAGGAATGGTAATATCAAAGTATGCTTCAGACATATTTCGGTTTGTATCAGTCATCATTTTGGAAAGTTTGAGAGATTCGAAGATATAGAAAACTTAGGTTTCAGAATGGATACAGGCGGAGTTTAGCAAAATCTTATCAAGACTGAAATACTAAAAAAGTAAAACCGAATGTAAGGTTTTATATACTTTTTGTAAAACAAACCATTCTAATTAAATCTTTTTCTATATTTGTGTCAAATAAACTTTACATCATGGAAAAATCAACGAGTAAAAACTGTACAACCGGACGCACAAAGCTCTTGGCATTATGGACCACACTTTGGGTTACATCCCTGGCAGTGGTGGTATTTGGAAATCTTTATCTATGGACAGGCAATAACACGATCACGACCATTTTTCTAATCATCAATCTAATAATTGGAGTTGGAATGATTATCGCGAACATAAAGCACCTGGAAAGCCTGGACGAGTTACAAAGAAAGATTCACCTTGAAGCAATGGGCTTATCACTAGGGATTGCGCTTATCCTTGGAATTAGTTACTCCACAATGGATGTTACAAACCTTATTAATTTCGATGCTGAAATTTCGCATCTGGTAATTGTGATTGGGCTAAGCTATTTCACCGGAGTGGTAATTGGACAATACAGGTATCGATGAAAAACAGAATCAAAATTTTAAGAGCCGAACATGATTTGACGCAGGCCGAACTTGCAAAAAGACTAAATGTATCCAGACAAACTATTAATGCTATAGAGAAAGGAAAGTTTGACCCCAGTTTACCTTTAGCTTTCAAACTCTCACACCTGTTTGACAAAACAATCGAAGAAATTTTCGAAGCTGAAAATTGAACATAAAAAAGGGGCCGATTCCCTACAAGTCGAGCCCCTAATCTTTAACTAAATTCAAAAGCTAAAGTATCCAGAATACCGAGCATGTCTTAACTCAATAGCTTTTATTATTAGCTCAATTCAATATTAAATATTTGTATTAAACTATATATTAGTAGTTTATAAAAATTTTTCAATACAAGCATAACTACATTAACAGCACATATTTTAACATCGTGTTTAGGTTCTGCTTTAAGATATTCCCAAATAACGTGAGCTTAACAGGACTTGTAATATGATTCGATTAGTTTTGAATCACCAAAAAAATAAGTCATGAAAAATTTAAATGTTTACTTAAGAAAGACCGGATTATTAATGCTATTCATTGGAATAGTAAGTTGTGGATCCACTAAAACGGGAGATATGACCGATCTTAAAGCTGATGCTACGGAAGCTAAAGCAGCGATGACCGCAGCAGAACCTAATTTGGCTGAGTTGTTTGCAAGTTCCGCTGGATATGCAATTTTCCCGAATGTTGGAAAAGGTGCATATATCATTGGTGGTGCTTCAGGAAACGGAATTGTCTACGAAAACGGAACAATGGTAGGATATGCTAATTTGAAGCAGGTTGATGTAGGACTGCAGGTTGGTGGAAAAGCTTACCGAGAAGTAATTTTCTTCGAAAATGAAGAAGATTTGAACAAGTTCCAAGAAGGAGATTATGAATTATCTGGAAATGCTACTGCTGTAATTCTGGAAAAAGGAAAATCTAAAACTATCAAATTTACTGATGGTACGGCTGTAGCAACTATGCCTAAAGCTGGTGCGATGGTTGGAGTATCTGTTGCAGGACAGAGATTTGGATACACTGCAATGTAATATTAGATATTATAAAATAATTAAAAACCGACCTTAGGGTCGGTTTTTTTGTTTTCAGACTTTTCATGATGGAATCGATTACAGTCTGTATACATTATATAGATATGAGGAGCCGGACTAAAGATGCCAGCACAAAGAACTATCTGATTTTTGGTAGATTGATTTATAGAAATTGCATCACCAAAAAAAATAATCTTTAAAGTTTGAGATAATTCTGTAATCACCTTTTTATAACTTTATCATTTTTCTTCTAAAAATACCTTTAATAACTGCGGTCTCTTCTTTATGCTTCAGATCACTTCGAGTAGCGAAGTAGAGAATATTACTAACTTCTTTTTTACCAGACCACACTAGTTGAATCTTAGCGTCCCTGAGTGAATCATTTATTAGGAAATCAGGCACTATGGCGAAGCCTTTATTATTCTCTATAGATCTTATAATAGAACCAATATTTGGTAAAATATAGTTCGGTTTAAAATCTACCCTCTTTTTAAAGTTTTCATACCAGAAACGTCTAAAGTGGTCCATCTCATTAGATGCGCTATACCATGTCTGCCTTTTTAATATCTTCTCCAGCTCACCGAAACCTTCATTGTCGATTAAAGAGTTTATCTCTTTTAATTCCGAACCTTTCCCAGCCACCATTACGATATTCTCTTTCGTAAATGCTTCATAGGTCGCAAGAGAGCTTTTAGTATCAAACTTATGGGTTATGACTAAATCCAGAATGCCATTATTTAGATCTTTAATCAATTCCTGATGATCCCCAAACTTTGCCAGCAGGTTGAAATCTAAACTTGAAATTTCAGGTTCGAGTATCGTTTGAAAGGTTTCAGTACACATTCCAATATTAATGGAAGGCACTTCTTCCTGGGAAGTTTTCTTGAAATGTTGTTCAGCCTTTTCAAGTCTTTTAACTGCATCCAGCACAAAATTGTAAAGTTGTTTACCTTCTTCTGTCGGGATCATTCTACGCGATGTTCTTTTAAACAGTTTACGACCTATATAGGATTCCAGTGCATTTAAATGAACGCTTACCCCTGGCTGACTTGTAAATAAGGCCTCAGCAGCTTTTGTTAAGGTACTTTTCTCATAGATCGCTACGAATGTGCGATACCATTCCATACTTATCATCTATTACTATCTTAATACAAAGGTATAAATCATACTATTTTTATGATAGTATAATAGCCTTTAATTTTGTCCCGAACTAATAATATTAAATGCTATGAAGAACATTTTTGTAATAAACGTCGGACATACTTTCGCACATTCTCCCGGCCGTTTTAATAAAACATTATTACAGAACAACACAAATTATTTCGCGAATAGACCAGGCTTTGATGTTAGAACGACTGAAGTTGGAAAGAAATACAATTTAGAAGAAGTTGAGAAGTATAAATGGGCAGATATTATAATTTACCACACTCCAATATGGTGGTTTCAGATTCCTTTTGGATTTAAGGAGTACATAGACAAGGTCTTTACTGCAGGGCATCAAAATGGAATATATACAAGCGATGGAAGAAGCAGGAAGAATCCTTCTATTAATTATGGAACCGGAGGAAGTCTTCATGGGAAGAAGTATCTATTAACAACTAGCTGGAACGCACCGGAAGACGCTTTTAAGCTTGAGGGAGAATTTTTCGACCAAAAGAGTGTGGATGAAGGACCACTTTACGCTTTTCATAAAATGAACAAATTTATTGGTCTTGAATTTATCGCTTTAACGCATTTCCACGATATGGAAAAGAACGCAGATGTTCCCAGAGAACTGAAAAAATATGATCAATTTCTGAGTCAGATCTTTAATGATTGTTGAGATTTCCGCAAGGACGATAATAAACGAAAAAAGCCATTCGAATGAATGGCTTTTTGCTTAGTAGCGGGAACTGGACTCGAACCAGTGACCTTCGGGTTATGAGCCCGACGAGCTACCTACTGCTCTATCCCGCGCTATTGGACGGCAAATATAAGACGTTTTTTAGTTTCTAACCAAACTTTTTTTAAATTTTATATCGAAATCCATTGGATCGCATCCAGTCTATCCTTTATATCGTAGGTCCTAACCTCTACGTTCAAAAATATATCACTCACATTAACAGCCTTTTGAAACCAAATACTATCAGTAACTATTGCAAATTTATTAAAAAAATCTGCATTGGAATATTTAAAATTTATTCCTTTTAATAAAGCCTTAAAGCTAATTTCATGACCTTTTTCCAGTTCTAAATAGACATTTACCTGTTCGTATTGCTCCAAACGTGCTTTAATCTCCAGGATCACTTGATCCAGGAGTTCATCTGTAAGATCTGTATTCACGATGATGCCGATCACATGACCGGCTAGATCAAATGTTGCTAACATGATTTATGTATAGGGTGAACTACTAAGATAGCTCAAATATAGATTAGGTTTACCTGTAAATAAAGAATTATTGTTCGATTGGCCGAGCTTCAAAAACCTGCAATTCGTTAGATTCAAACTCAATGTGAAATTCAATAGGATTACAACAGGTCTCGCAATCTTCAATATAAGTTTGTTGCCGAACAGAAGGATCCAGCAATACAGAAACTTCTTCCCAGCAGTAAGGACATTGAAAGAAATGTTCGTTCATCAATCAAAGATTTACATTCAGTAATTGACCAGTAAGTTGCAGAACCTGTAACTCCGCCAGCTTGGCATCGTATTTTGCCAGGTTAAGACTTGTCCTGGCATCCAGTAAATTGATCTGCGCCTGCCTGAATTCTATCGAGGAAATTCTTCCAAGCTTATATTGTTCCTCAGATCGATTAAAGTTGTTCAGGTTCGTTTCAACATTTTCCTGCTGCACGTTCAGAATAAAAAGTTTGTTACGGTAATTTCCGAGGGAATTCGCGATATCCCGTTGAACCTGACTGATTAATTGTTCTTTCTGAATTTGCTGATTCTGATATCTTATTTTAGAATTTCTAACTTGAATATTTCTAAAACCTCCATCAAACAAATCCCAGCGTAAACTTACTCCAGCGGCAAGTCCATCTGTAGTTGTTGTACTACCAGGAAAGAAGGCCGTTGCAGCACTTCGGTTCAGGTTCCAGCCATAAGATCCAGTAAGATCTATGGAAGGCAAATAGCCGCTCTTATTAATCTTGATATCGTAGTCACTAATTTCCAGACTTTGCTCGATCTGTAGCAGCGAAACATTATGAAGTTCAGCTTCAGTAACAAAGCTATCCAGTTCAAGGTCACTTATAAAAGTCACTGTAGTATCCACGGAAAATTCGTTCGCAGTTATTTCTCTATTCAGAAGTACATTTAGATCCCGCTTGGTATTCTTCAGCAATTGTTCGGTTTCTATTAAAGAGATACTATCGTTATTCACGTCTACCCTCGCATTCAGAACCACAAGATTATTCGCCTGCCCATATTCAAACTGATATTGAGCACGGGTTACACGATTCTTAGATATTTCCAGAGTTTCCTCAAGAACATTGATATTTTCTGAAAGTCTGGCAACCTCATAATACACACTCATGATCTGGAGAATAGTATTTTCTATAGTTTCACGGGCCTCTAATTGAGAGAGATCATATTGCTCCTGAAGACTTCTATAATTATACAAACGTCCCAGGCCATCAAACAGGGTGTAGCCTAAATTTATGGAGGCGTTATATCGGTTGCTTTCGATCCCGCGTTGATCTACCGTTTCCCCGTTTTCAGGTTCTGTAACACGATCATTCAGGTCGTAATTTGCTCCGGCGAGTCCCGTAAGTGTCGGTAAATAGCCAGAATTTAAAATATTCTGATTGTTATCGGCAATTTCGACATTATTCTCAGCGATTCTTATTCCAAAGTTCTCATCCAAAGCTCTGGAAATAACTTCCTGCTTGGTGAGCAGGCTATCCAGACTATCCTGGGCGTTGCTCCCCATACTCCAAAACAGTACGATCAAAAAGCTTAGGATATATTTTCTTAATGTCATTCGAAATTATTTATTCTGAAGTTCAATTATCTTCTAGTAATTCTGACTTTTATTCGCCTCGTCGATCTCACTCTGTCGTTCATCTTCGTCATTTTTCTCCTTGATCGCTCTTTCTACAGATTCACGACTCACTTTACTTCCGGTTTTCAACCACTTAGCTCTGGCTTTACCTGAATTGGTAATGGACAGCAATAATGGCAACACCAGTAAAGTTAAGAAGGTTGCTACAAAAATTCCGTACGCGATAGATATTGCCATAGGCTTTAAAAATTGCGCCTGTCTGCTTTTTTCTAGAAGCAATGGTGCAATACCTGCAATGGTTGTTAAAGAGGTAAGGAAAATAGCTCTAAATCGCGATTTTCCGGCTTCAATAAGTGCTTTCTCGAAGCGCATGCCTTCCCGCAAATAGGAATTGAACTTCCCAATAAGAACAAGTCCGTCATTTACCATAATTCCCACCAGTGCAATGATCCCTAATAGTGAAAGAATATTCACAGGAAAACCATGGATATAATGACCCCATGCTACACCAATGATACTGAATGGAATCATAAGCATTAGCAATAATGGCTGACTATAGCTTCTAAACGTAAAGGCAATCACCGCGTAGATCAAAAACAAAATGATAGGAAAGACTTTTTCCGCAGATTTAGTCAGTTTTTCCGCTTCGCGATTCTGCCCCTCATAGGAAACAGATACACTAGGATATTTTGATAAGATATCTGGAAGTACGTTTTCTCCAATATTCGCAATAGCATCGGTAGAACTGGCATCCGGATCATCCATATCTGCCTCTACCCTTATTTCGCGAAGTCCTTCCAGGTGACTTATAGATTCTGTACCACGTCTAATTTCATAAGTAGCGATCTCACCAAACGGCACCCGGTTTCCATCCGGAGTTACAATTCGCATATCATCCAGATCATTGATAGACTCTCTATTCTCCCGATCGTAACGAACCCAAACTCTAATTTCATCCTGCCCACGCTGAAATCTCTGTGCCTGTAATCCAAAGAACCCTGCACGCACCTGGCTCATCACCTCTCTTAGATTTAATCCTAAGGCATATGCATTTTCGTTAAGATCTATCGTGATCTCTTTGATACCATCAGGATCTGTATCTGTTACATCTTTTAGCGTGGAATTCTCTTCCATCGCTTCTTTCAGTTCTTCCTTGGCACGCTCAAGTTCCTCCAGGTTATTCCCCAAAAGAGATACAGAAACCGGCTTTCCGCCAAAGTTTCCACCGCTACCAAAGGTTAAACGTTCGACTCCGTAAACCTGTCCTACTTCGTCCCGAATTGCATTGGTAATTTCAGGAGAACCAAAATCACGTTCTTCTCCCGGTAACAAATTCACTCTCAAAGATGCTTTGTTATTACCCGGTCCAACTCTGCGAACAATATTTTTAACGACCTGCTTATTTCCGGTCTGGCGTTCAGTAAAATCTTTGTTCACTCTCCATGCAGCATCTTCGACCATGGAAATAATGCTATCTGTCTTCTTAGGATTTGTTCCTTCCGGCATCAATAGATCTATACTTACCCGGTCGCTGGCGATACTTGGAAATAAAGTAACGTTCACCACGCCACCCATTACAGAACCTACTGTCAGGATAAACAGTGTGATCAGGATAGAGAGACTTAGAAACCTGTGTGCGACTGTAGCGCGTATAACAGGTTCGTATAGCTTATCCCGTAGATAAGCCATCAATTGATCCCCATATTTATTGATGATCCTTAGTTTCAGAAATAATCTCGAAAGGCCTTTCTTCTTTTTCTGTTCTTCTTCAGTTTCCCGAACTAAAGCCCTCGAATGAGCAATGTGCGCTGGTAGTATAATTAATGCTTCGACCAAAGAAACGACCAGGGTCAAAATAACTACGGTACTAACTTCGCCGAAGAATTCTCCAATCCGACTATCTAAAAACAGGAATGTGGAAAATGCAAGTATTGTCGTAATGATCGCGGAAAGAATCGGTGGTAACACTTCCATTGTTCCATCAATGGCCGCCTGCACCGGCTTTTTACCTCGTTCGTAATGCTGGTAGATATTTTCTGAAATAACAATCCCGTCATCTACCAGGATCCCGATCACGATGATCATCCCGAATAAGGATAGTACGTTGATGGTGACCCCAAATCCCGCGGCAAAAATGAACATCCCCAGGAAGGAGATAGGAAGCCCGAAAGCCACCCAGAATGCCAGCCTGGTATTCAGAAAAAATGAGAGAAAAAGAAGCACTAAAATAATACCAACCGCTCCATTCTCAATTAGCAGTTGCGTTCTTTGATTTAGCGTGATACTACGGTCATCTTCCACAATGATCTTTAGCGTATCATTTTTCTGGTTAAATTCTTCTACATAATTACGAACCTTTTCTGCGGCTGAAATAAGATCCTCATTATTAGTCGTAGATATATTGACGCTTACCGCGATTTGTCCATTGATATAAGATGCATTTGGGGTTTCTGAAAACCTGTCGCGAATAGTAGCCACATCTTCCAGGGTAACGGTAGTCCCATCAGCTTGTGACTTTACCACCAACTTATTCAATTCCTTTCCGTAGTAAGAACGATTATCAGCACGAATTAGGAAATCTTCTTCCTGTGTTTTAATACTACCACCAGTGGTAAGTATATTGGCCTGAGCAACAGCTTGGGCTACTTCTGTAAAAGTTATATTAAAGGCCAGCAGGTCATTTTCATCGACTGCAATTTCGATCTCTTCATCAGGAAATCCAGACAGTTCAATTTGAGAAAGACCGTCCATTGCTCTTAGATCATATTCGATCTGCCTTCCTATTTGCTTTAAAGTTGCAAGGTCCACTCCCTCACCGCTAACAAAGAAGTCAAAAGTTTCACGGATATTTTCCTGTTTCGCGACCACCAATGGCTCCATACCCGACGGAAAATTAGGAACTCTATCCACTGCGTTCTTCACTTCGGAAAGCATCACATCAATATCTTCGTCTGAATCAATTTCCACTGTGATGCTACCACCATTCTCTCTTGAAACTGAAGTTACCCGGTCTACTCCCACCAGGCCTTTGAGGTTATCTTCAATTTTAAGAACAATTCCTTCCTCAATTTCTTCAGGCGCTGCTCCGGGATAGGTAACATTGATGGTTATGATCTCAGATTCGATCAATGGGAAAAAGGAAGATTGCATTCGCAACATTCCCACAACTCCAAATATGACAAATGCGATAATCATCACATTCACCGCAACGTGGTACTTTATAAAGTAACTTATGATACTTCTCATTGTACCTTGCTTTCAGAATTTGAATCAGAACTAGCTGCAGTATCTGCCGTATTATTTTCTTCAGCGATCTTTACCGGCATCCCGTTGTATGCTCCGGACACCTGCCTTGTAATGATTACTTCACCATCTGGCACGCCCTTGATCACCACTTTGCGATCTGAAAAATATACCGGCTTCACCTCCATAGTTTTTAATACGGAATCACGAACGGTATAAATTTCATTCCGATCGTTTACCAGGCTTCGTTCAATTTCGATCGCATTCTCCTCATTTCTTGCATCCAGGTTAGCCTGCATGTACATGCCTTCTTTCAAACCTTCGGCAGCAACTTCAATAAAAACATTTACAGTTTGTGTAGCCTGATCTATCCTTGCATTAATTCGGCTTACTTTGCCTTCGTAAGTTCTGTTACCACTATTATCGGTAAGACTTACTTTTTCATCAACCTTTAAGAGATCTGCGTACTGTTTTCCTATTGAAACCTGAAGTTCATAAACCTCGGGATCTATAAATTCTCCCAGTTTCTGTCCGTTTCGAATCAAAGTTCCCTCAGTAACCAGTGCTTCGGTTAGAACTCCGTTAAATGGCGCAGTGATCCTGTATTTTACCAGTCGCTGCTCTAGATTTTTAATATTAAAATATGCGGAATTAATTCCACGACCGCTTATAAAATAGCGTTCTTTATCATTAGCCGGTTCTGGCAATGGCGGAATAGAGCTGTTCACATCAAGATTATTTAAATATTCCTGCCACTTCGGAAAGATCTCCGGGTAATCCAGTCTAAGATCTGGCATGATCGCCGTGATCTGGTTGTAAAGTTCACTTTTGGCCGATTGTACGCTTGCCTCGTATTCTGCCGCATCGATCTTCAAAAGCGTCTGCCCTTTCTTGTATGCCTGTCCTGCTTTGAAATCCTGAGAACTGTAGCGAAACACCCCCTGAACTTCTGCGTAGAGTTCTACCCGATCTTTCGCTACCAGGTTCCCGTTTGCGGGAATCTTTATAGCTATAGAAGAATTTTGAACCGTATCTACGAATACCGTTTTTACGGTCTTCTGAATATTTGGTTTAGGCTGTTCTTTGCTGTCTATGATAGCCTTTGCCCCAAAAATGGCACCTACTATGAGCACGACGCCCAGTAGAGAAAGTATGATCTTGCGTTTATCCATGGTAGTCGTTGGACTCGATTAAGCCCTGATAGTTTAATTAAAAAATCTAATTAGCTGATTTCTTCCAGGCTGAATTGAATTTCTTCCCATTCCTTCATCAAATTCTCCAGTTTCTTTTTTGATTCGTTATACTTATTCAAAAAATCTGTTCTGGTGATTGTTTTCTCATAATTTTGAGCCAGCTCCTTATCTTTAGACTTAATATCTTTTTCAAGCTTCGTGATCTTTGCTTCTACTTTGCTCAATTGGTTCTTAAGTCTTTTTGCCTCTTTCTGATCTTCAAAAGAAGACTGTTTATTTTTGGTCTTGTCCTGCTTGTTTTTTCTGCCTTTATCCGACTTCTCCACAGCTCTCATATCCTGCATCTTTCTTTGATCAAGGTAATAATCCAGATCCCCAAGATACTCTCTGATCTTATGATCACGAAATTCGTAAACTCTACTTGTAAGTCCTTGCAAAAAGTCCCTGTCGTGAGAAACGATGATCAGGGTACCTTCGAAATTCTTCAAGGCATCCTTCAATACGTTCTTGGATTTTATATCTAAGTGATTCGTAGGCTCATCCATTACCAGAACATTGAATGGTTCCAGCAACATTTTACACAAGGCGAGCCTGTTTCTTTCTCCACCGGAAAGCACTTTTACTTTCTTTTCAACTTCATCTCCTCTAAAAAGAAATGCACCAAGCATATCTCTTACTTTCGTGCGGTTTGTTTCATTGGAAGCATCTTCCATAGTTGCCAACACGGTCTTTTCCCCATCTAGATATTCGGCTTGGTTCTGGGCAAAGTATCCAAGTTGTACATTGTGGCCAAGTTTTAAAGTTCCTTTATGTGATATTTCACCTATGATGATCTTTGCCAGTGTTGTTTTTCCCTGTCCATTCTGACCCACAAATGCGATCTTACTTTGTCTTTCAATAAGTAGTTCAACATCTTTTAGAATCTGCTTATCTCCGTAAAACTTCTGAAGATTCTCTGCCTCAATAACAACCTTCCCCGGGGTTACCGAAACCGGAAAATTTACGCTCATTACTGAATTATCATCTTCATCAACTTCAATACGATCTATTTTATCAAGCCTTTTGATAAGTGATTGAGCCATGGAAGCCTTACTGGCTTTAGCCCTAAATTTATCGATCAGTTTTTCTGTATTCTCAATTTCCTTCTGCTGATTCTTCTGAGCTGCAAGTTGCTGCTCCCGTAATTCTTTTCTGAATTCTATAAATTCAGAATAAGGCTTTCGGTAATCATAGATGTGTCCCAGGGAGATTTCAATACTTCTATTGGTCACATTATTCAAAAACATTTTATCGTGAGATACCAGCATCACACAACCGGTATAATTATTCAGAAAACTTTCCAGCCAGATGATACTTTCGATATCAAGGTGGTTGGTAGGCTCATCTAATAGCAAAATATCATTACTCTGTAGTAGAAGTTTAGCCAGTTCAATACGCATTCTCCATCCACCGGAAAAAGTCTGGGTTAGTTTCTCAAAATCTTCCCGTTGGAAACCAAGTCCCTGCAATACCTTTTCAGTTTCACCCTCATAATTATAACCACCAATGATCTCATACTGGTGAGTGATCTCACTGAGATCTTCAATCAATTGACTATAGGAATCACTTTCGTAATCTGTTCTGGTAGCAAGTTGTTCATTGATATGCTCCATTTTCGCTTCCAGCTGCTTAATTTCTGCAAATGCCTGGTGAGCTTCATCGATCACTGTTCTTCCCTGTTCAAATTCCAGATCCTGCTTTAAAAAACCAATTCTAAGTTCTTTATCCTTAGCGATCTGCCCGGTATCATATTCCTGTTCTCCAGAAATGATCTTTAACATGGTGGATTTCCCAGCCCCGTTCTTTCCAATAAGACCTACCCGATCTCCTGCACCTAGTCTAAAACTTACCTCTTTAAAGAGATATTCACCCTGGAACGATACTGATAAATTATGAATATTGAGCATTTTGTAACAATTGTAACTTTAGAATTCGTGCAAAGATGCTTAAATTTGAATTGCAAAAAAAACGATCATCATGCTTAAAGGAACTAAAGTTTATAGTATTGTCACAGGCACCTGTCCTGTGTGTCAGGAAGAAAGCATGTATAAAGAGCAAAACCCCTATAAACTCAACCGGGTTTACGAAATGCACGAACGTTGTAGTAATTGTGGGACGAAGTACAAAATAGAGCCTTCATTCTTTTACGGGGCTATGTATGTAAGCTACGGTTTAGGAATCGCCTTTGCGGTGGCGGCTTTTGTGATTGCATACGTATTTCTAAGTGCTAGCCTCTTAACTTCCTTTTTTGCAATTGTTGGTACCCTTATTGTGTTTATGCCTGTGATCATGAGGTTGTCACGTAATATCTGGATAAACCTCTTTTTCAGTTATAAGAAGAATGCAGGTAAGGCCTAGTATCTTTTAAAATATCTTTTCTGAAACCTCGCAATATCAATTTCTTTTTCTAAAGTAGAATTCTCAAGTATATGATCAGCCAATTTTGGCGCGAGATAAGGAGCTATTAGAACACCACGACTACCAAAACCGTTGAAGCAATACATAGTATCAAATTCCGGGTGTTTTCCAACTACAGGACGTCTATCCCCCGAAGTAGGACGTATGCCTGCCACCTGCTCCACTACCTTATAACTTGCATTGATCACCTGTTTTAAGGAAGCTTCCAGTTGCTCCCTAGCTTCTGAAGTTGGTTCTGGAGTTTTATCATGATTATTATAGGTCGCTCCTACCTTGTACAGGTCATTTCCCATAGGCATTATAAAAACTGAAGCTTTGATGGCAAATTCAAGCTTAAGTTCTGGTGATTTGATAATAATATATTGACCCTTATTCCCGTGTAGTGGAAAATAGTTGAAAAACGGATTCTTGGTGACACCGAATCCTTCGCAGAAAATAATATGCTTTGCATGTATATCCCTGTACATTATGCAGTCACTATCCATTTTTACAAGATCATGGTCAAATTTTTCAGCGATCAATTGCTGTTTCTTTTGAAGCTGATCTCGATAAGCATCTAACATAATTTCGGTATCGATGTTTCCGGTATGCATAACGCGTCCAAACCCATAATCTGTCTCTACTGAAGGATTAGAATTCTTTACCAGTTTTTGATCCAAAAAAGGTGCTAGTAAGGGTTTGTCTGCAGCTACGAACCAGTCATTTTGCTCTTCTATTGAATAAAATCTTCTATAAATATCCCAGTGACGTATAAACTTCTGCTGTAGTTCCTGTTCCAATTCAGCATAAAATGGCATAGAAATTTCCATTTGTTCTTTAGCTTTCCATGCGGGCGTAAATCGCTTTAGAATAACTGGATTAAAAATACCTCCCGCAACATACGAAGAGGTTTGGGAGCTGTTATCAAAAGAGATAAAGCTTTTGCCTCTTGAATGTAGTTCACGGCTAATAGCCAGCCCGGCAAGACCAGCCCCTACGATTATAAAATCTACCTTTTTATTTACCATGAGTTTAAAATAAAAAAAGCGCTCCTAGAAGAGCGCTTTTGAATATTAAAAAGTGATGTTAGTAACTCCACATATCCTGTTCAAAGTTTCGAATTTGCTCTTTGATTCTCTGAGATTCCAACAGTTGCATAAATGCATTATCTGCGATATACTCATCGATCTCACGGTCACCCTGCACATTATCTTCTTTGTAGATGACACCATCAAAACGCCTGGCATTCAATAAGTGATCGAATGTAATGGTTTGCGCCGTGTTACCTCCGGTGAATACCAGTGCATCATGAAGAACTTCACGCGCATCTGGATACCATACCCAGAATAACTCAACCAAATCTGTTTGTCCTGAATCTATAAAGTTAACATCTGGTGCTACCGGAGCAATCCCTAGAATTCTATACTTTAATTCTGCAAGACGCTTATCAAAATACCAGATCCCACGAATATGATATTCTACGATATCTGCAGCTCCAAGATCGCGACGATCAATGAATTGAGCATCTACCTCTTCCCCTGCATTATACTGTTCGATCCCAAGATCTGTTGTATCAACTTTAGAAATAGTAGCACTAATATCTTTTAAAGTACGTTTTTCAGTAAAATAAGAATCGGCATAAACGTTTTGAATCTTCCCTTGTTTGATAGCTGAAGTAAGCACATCATACAATGACCTTCTGCTAGAACCAATATTATTGGTATCTATTGGATAGTACATTGGAAAGTTCACTCTTTCATCCAAATCTATGATCTCCCAGGTTCCTTTGGACCATAAAATATCACGGTCTCCAACGTACCCATATTCGAGAGGTTTGTCTTCCTGATCTACCATAGCCTGAGCTTGCGATTTCTTCCCGATGTCCTCAGGTTTATTCGCATTCAGGATGTTTGCCTGACCGAAAGAAGAAGCACCCATCATCATCACAAAACCATAAACAAAAATTTCTTTCAAGCTCATTATATTCAATTTTTAGTTTGTAAGCTCAATTACGACTGGCGCAACTTTTTTAAGCTTATAACTTGAGTTCCCCTGCAGGGAAGCATTAATATCATAAATCTGAACAGATTCACCTCTACCAGCTCTTCTAAGAGCGGCTTTAGCTCTGTCATCAAGTCGACTACCACTTACGTTAATCGTTGGCTGACCAGGTACCTTAAATTTAAATCCTGTAACATTAAGATTTAAATCGAAATCGAAATCTGGAAGGTTAGCTCCAACTGTAGCGATTTCTAAGGAATTTCTCTGCATGGATACAGATCCATCTTCTCCACGAATCGTTCCAACTGGTCGAGGAATATCCTTTACTCGGAAAGTTTTTCTGTCTGAAACAGTCTTACCTCCTGGAAGTTCACCGCTTACGCTAATAGTAACTTCTCTGGCCTGTAGAGTAGTAACATCCATCATATAACTTCCAGCACCACCAGAAGCTCTAAGCCCTGGAGCATTTGCACTAACACTGCTTACACCAGGAATGGAAATCGTCATTGGGTTCTGAACTCCACGATATACCACATTCATCTTATCTGCTGAGATAACAGCAGAATTTGGCAACGGAATCACATTATAAGAATCTGAGATCTCAATACTTTTTAAAGAATCATTCTCAAGATACTGAAGCTCACCAGTAATTTTTTGCTCACCTACATTTCCAGCAGGGAACTTTAATACCACCTGTCCCGCTTGAGTATTTTCAACTTCCTTACCGTTGATAGTTACTTTCTCGAACTGTAAAGTGTTATCAAAACGTCCTAGAACCACTTTACCACTGAATTCCTCACCGCTAAAAAATGCCGGTTTGTCTGGAATTACGATTGCCTGGTAATTACTTAAAGAAACATCGCTCTGTAATTGTCCAGATAACATTTGAGACAAGATCTCACTTTCTGTACTCTTTACATCCGCTTGAATCTGAGTCATCTTAGTCAATGAAGCGATCAAAGGGAATCCCTGGTAGTTATAATATAGCCATGGCTTGGTAACCCCGTCACCATCTGTAACTTCTTCTATAGCGAATTCTCTTCTTACATTTGCAGCAAGTTGAGGGTATTTATTTTCAAGGATTGCAGAAACCTGCTCACGATAATTATCGATCTGATCTACAAATTCCTGACCCGTTGGAGAAACTCTGCCACTCTGGAAGAACATTTCATCAAGTTGATCAGCCTTGTCCATTTCCTCATAATTCCACTTACCGTTATCTTCCTTTTCCATATCGGCAGTAAGATTATTCTTTACCCCTTCAATGTAATCGTTAAGTTGTGTTGATAACTGGTCGATCTTGTCTGCGTTCTCTTTAATTGAGGTGTACTTTGCAGGTTGTTCATCTACTTTCTCAGCAAGACCAGCCATATAAGCAGCATTTCGATTCTCTGCAGTAGCGTTAGCCGTACTCAATTTTTCATTCATCATTCCAAATGCGGTAAGAACCTCTTTGGACATATTTAGTGCCATCATAGCGATGAAAACCAAATACATTAGGTTAATCATCTTCTGCCTTGGCGATTGTTTTCCGGATGCCATGTCTAATTAGATATTTTAATTAATAATTCGCTTAATTGAATATTCAATTAGACTCTTGGTTTTCCATTCATAGCTGTTAGCATTCCTCCGTAAACATTGTTTAGAGAAGCCATATTATTTGCTAACGAATCCATTTGTGCTTTAAGTTTACCCGCATTTTCTGCAACAGCCTGATTAACCTCTGCCTGTTTAGAAGCAGATTCAACCTGTACTTTATAGATACTGTTCAATGTTTCCATTTGAGCAGCAGCTACAGTTAATTCTTCACTATATTTCTTTTGAGAAGCCATTGAGTCAACTGTTGGGGCAATTCCTTTTGCGGCACCTTCAAAATTTCTAATACTATTTCCTAAAGAAGACATTAGATCTGCATCCAATTTTGCCTCTTTCAACATCGCATCAAGTTTCTTAGACAAAGATGCTTCAGCTTCTTTCTGCTCCACTACAACTGCATCTCTTCTTGCTCCTGTACCTCCAGCTAATTCTGGATACACTAATGACCAGTCAAGTTCATCATCAATTGGTTCGAAAGCTGAGTAGGCAAATACCAATGCTTCCACGATTAGACCGGCAATAAGCATTTCATTACCACCCGGCCAGTGCATAATTTTAAATAGCGCTCCTAATATAACTACAGATGCACCAAGACCATATACCATATTGGTCACCCGTTTTGCTCCTCTTGATTTTGCCATAACTTTAAGCTTTAAATTTTTTTGTTGGTTTATTGATAGGTTGAAGTTCTAATATTATTTGCTGGATTGATTCAGCGTAACATCGGTTCCAAGATAATCCTGAACAGTTCTAAAGCCAATATAGCTTCTGGCTGAATCCATATATTCGTAATCCCTTGAGCTTACCTGTAAGAAGTAAGCCACATCTTTCCATGAACCACCTCTCACTACTTTCCGCATATCCTGTGGATTATTCACAGTCGGGTTCATTGTAGACATATATTCGTAAGAACCTGGATCATAACTTGAGTCCACCCATTCTCCTACGTTACCAGCCATATTGTATAAACCGTAATCATTAGGGTCATACGACTTAGCTTCTACTGTGTAAAGCGCCTGATCTGCCGCATAATCACCTCGAAGAGGCTTAAAGTTAGCCATAAAACAACCTCGATCGTTCAGAGTGTAAGGACCACCCCATGGGTAAGTTCCACCTTCTAGACCTCCACGAGCAGCATATTCCCACTCACCTTCGGTTGGGAGCCTGTAAGAAGGTACGTTTGAATCTCCTTTTTCTCTTCGGAAGTCATTATGATATTTTGTTCTCCATTGAGTAAATGCTCTTGCCTGCTTCCAGGAAACACCAACAACAGGGTAATCATCAAATGCACTATGCCAGAAATAGTCATTATGCATAGGCTCATTGTATGAGTAATTAAAGTCTCTAATCCAAACTGTCGTATCGGGATAAACAGAAACTTGTTCATTCTTGATATAGTTACTTCGGTCACCCTGCTTTTTAGCGGCAGACTGAATGTCCATATAAGAATACTGGAATTTTAATTTCTTTACATCGATAGTTCTCTGACCGTTGTATACTTCATCAATTGGGATATACATCGAATCCATTACCTCGGCATAGTATACATCCGGATAATCTTCAGTATCCCAGTAAATGTCGATATCTTTATTCAGTCTTCTATTCGAGTAATCTTCTGAAGGACCACCCTGACCATAAGTATTTAACATGTACTCTTCGTAAGGAGTCATATTTCCTTCTTCAGCGTCTGCAAAGGCAAATTCACCAATCCCATTATCACCCGCAGTAGCACCTTGCAACTCAGCCATTTTAGCAAGTTCCACCCTTACTACAGAATCCTTTACCCAATCCACAAATTGTCGATATTCAGAGTTAGTGATCTCAGTTTCATCCATATAAAATGAACGTACGGTAACGGTCTTTGGAGGAGCATTCTTCTGTCCGGCAATATCATCATCAGATTTACCCATGACGAACGAACCACCAGGAATTAATGTCATACCATAAGGTTTCTCCGGATTCCACTTCTTTCCCTCCGCACCTACTAGCTGTCCACGATCGCCTCCACCACAGCTTGAAAGCAAGGCCAGAACAGCAATGAGCGAAATATACTTCTTCATAATTATCTTAGGTTAAGACATTTTGATTTAAGGCAGTAAACCTATCTAAATATTTTTTAAAAAACAATATTTCCGATAAAAATACAGCAATTACCGATAATGCCTGACTTTATTATTTTATACTTCGTTTTTTCTTTTGGCCTTATACCACCGTTCAGGGATAACCTGGTTGCAAGCCTCCAGATAATCTTCTTCACTGCAAGGTAATAACGTATGCCTTTTTAATTTATTATTGACCGAATTTAAAAAAGGAATCTCGATCCACCATCGCCCACTTACAGGACTCTTAAAGAATACCAGGATGTCATCATCTATTGGAACCTGATATTTTATAAAATCTTTTTTGGCCGAAATTGTATTCTCATTTGTGCGGTAATTTACCCCTTCAATGAAATACCAGATGATCTGTGCTACCAGTGTATCAGTGAGTTTATTCATCTCATTCTGATATTCATAAACACCAAATGAACTCACTTTGTCACTAATTCCTGCATATCGTGATAAAGCACAAATTTCCCTGCCATTGAAGCCATTCGGACTACTGAAGTAATCTGAATTTGCAGATGCTGAGTCTATAGATCTTATATCGAGACCCACAAGATTTGCATTCCGCACAATAGGTTCCATGTGACCAATATTCGAGGTCACTTCTCCCAATCTATAAGCTTCAAAGAACAAACGCTCCATCAATTCTATCTCCTCCTGGGAGTTAAAATAAGTTTGATATCCAATCGTAGAATAATTAAATAAATTATATGGCTTATCTACGACGATTTTTCCTACAAACGACTGATTACTAATAGGTTTATCTGCATCACCAAGATCAAATTTGCTATCGATATTTACCAGGTTCACCATTTGATCGAGATGATCATATGCACGATACTGCGCATAGATCAGATCCTGACTTCCACCTAGAATTACAGGAATGATATCCTGTTTAATTAGATCTGCACATAGTTTCGAAACTGCATAATAAGTATCTTCAACTGAATCTCCTTCTTGAATATCTCCCAGATCTGCCAGGTTCAAACGCCAGTTTCCTGGATACAGACTATATAACTGTCTGCGTAAACTCTCAAAATCGGGTGTTGAATCTTCTCTAACAGCCCGGCGATTCTCTCTTACTCCGAATATCGCTACATTAACCTTATCAAGGTCTGGTAAACCATGTTCAGATGTATGGAGTTTTAATTGCGCACCAATGGTTTGCGCATTCAGGTGAGTGATTTCATCCAGTAAGTTTTCTGATACAGGACTAAGAAAATCGAACTCCATATTTTATTTCTTTTTGGGTGATGTCTTTTTAGTCGTCTTTTTGGCCGTGGTTTTTTTAGCAGTCGTCTTCTTGGTCGCAGCTTTCTTCTTGGCCGGCTTTTTCTTAACAGCTTTTTTCTTCGTCTTACCACTTTTCTCCAGGATATCCTGCACCTCTTCCAGGGTCAGCTCCTGAGCATTAGTAGTTTTAGGCAGCTCAACCTTCGCTTTGCCTTTGATAACATTAAACCTTCCCCAACGAGCTTTTTCCACACGAATTCCTTCATCTTCCCAGTGGTGAATCAACTTATCTTTTTCCTTCTGAATCTTATCATCGATCAATTGTTCGATATCTTTATCTGAAAGGTTATCAAAGTCATATTTCTTGTTCACATTAATGAACATTCCATTCCACTTCAAATAGGGTCCGAATCTACCAACTCCTTTTTGAACCGGATGATCCTTATATTCGTAAATAGGAGCATCTGCCTTTTCTTTCTCCTTGATAAGTTCCATGGCTCTGTCAAACTCAACATTTAAAGGATCTTCTCCTTTTTCAAGAGAAACAAAGGTTTTCCCGAAGCGTACATAAGGGCCATAACGCCCATTATTCACCTCTACACTTTCCCCTTTATATTCACCAAGTGTTTTTGGTAATTGAAACAGATCCATCGCCTGCTCATAAGTTAGAGTCTCCATGCTCTGGTCCGGGCTCAAACTGGCGAAACGAGGCTTTTCCTCATCTTCCACACTACCAATCTGCACCATAGGTCCGAATTTACCTAAGCGTACACTCACAGGTTTACCGCTTTCCGGATCTTCACCCAGAATTCTTTCCCCAACTTCTCTTTCCGCATTTTGTGCAACATCCTGAACATGAGGATGAAAATCTTTGTAGAAGTTCTTCATCATAGACTTCCACTCTTCATTTCCTTCAGCAATATTATCAAAACTCTCTTCTACTCTAGCGGTGAAATTATAATCCAGAATATTGGAAAAATGATTCACTAAAAAGTCATTTACAACCATTCCGGTTGCTGTAGGAACAAGTTTCCCCTTATCACTACCTACGGTTTCGGATAATTTCTCTTCTCTAATCTTTTGATCCTTCAGAGTGAATTGCAAATATTCTCTTTCGGTTCCATCTACAGATCCTTTTTCAATATAATTCCTGGATTGAACGGTTGAAATCGTTGGCGCATACGTGGAAGGTCTACCAATACCAAGTTCTTCCAGTTTTTTAACCAGCGAAGCTTCCGTATAACGATAAGGAGGCCTGGTAAATCTTTCGGTTGCAGTGATATATTCGTTGTTTAAGGCTTGTGAAACCTTTAAAGCCGGTAACATTCCGCTTTGTTCTTCATCCTCATCATCGCTACCTTCCAGGTAAACTTTCAGGAATCCGTCGAATTTCAAAACTTCACCATTGGCAGAAAATTGATTGTCGTGCTTATCTGCCTCAATCTTCACATTGGTTCTTTCCAGCTGTGCGTCGCTCATTTGTGACGCGATCGCTCTTTTCCAAATCAGTTCGTATAATCTTTGCTGATCACGATCCCCGGATATTGTATGTTTTTTAAAACTTGTAGGACGAATCGCTTCGTGAGCTTCCTGAGCTCCCTTGGATTTCCCCTTAAACTGTCTTGCCTTGGCGTACTTATCTCCGTAAGCCTTTTCAATTTCTTCTTTAGCTCCCTTTCTGGCTTCTTCGGACAGGTTTACAGAATCTGTTCTCATATAAGTAATATGACCGGCCTCGTATAGTCGTTGTGCCATGGTCATGGTCTTACTTACTGAAAAATATAGTTTTCTTGCAGCCTCCTGTTGTAATGTTGATGTTGTAAATGGAGGTGCAGGAGTTTTCTTCGCTGGTTTCGTAGTAAGATCTGAAACCTTAAAACTTGCACCAAGATTATCCTTCAGAAATTGTTCTGCCTCTTCTTTTGTATCAAAGTTCTTCGGAATCTTAGCCTTAAAAGACTTACCTTCTTCCGTAGAAAATTCAGCATCAATTCTATAAGATGCCTGTGCGGTAAAATCCTGAATTTCTCTTTCGCGCTCTACGATCAGTCTTACTGCTACAGATTGTACTCGACCAGCCGAAAGACCACCTTTCACTTTCCTCCAGAGTACTGGCGAAAGTTCATAACCTACCAGCCTGTCCAGAACTCTACGAGCCTGCTGAGCGTTTACCAGGTTATAATCGATTTTCCTGGGATTATCGATCGCCTTCAGGATCGCGGACTTGGTGATCTCATGAAATACGATCCTTTTAGTTTTATCGTCTTCCAGCTTAAGCTCCTCTGCAAGGTGCCAGGCAATTGCCTCTCCTTCCCGATCCTCATCACTTGCTAACCATACCATTTCAGCAGTTTTAGCAAGACTCTTAAGCTTTTTTACAACATCCTTTTTATCTTTGGATACAATATATTTAGGTGTAAAATCTCCTTCGGTATCAACCCCTATCTCTTTAGTAGGCAGATCAGCGATATGCCCAAAACTGGAGGCAACTTTATAATCGCTTCCCAGAAACTTTTCAATGGTTTTAGCCTTAGCAGGAGACTCAACAATCACTAAATTCTTAGCCATAAATCTGTTGGTTTGTAGTTGCAAAAGTATATCAATTTTTTAATTTGCCATCAAACTTCAATTAAAACGGGCAGCAAGCCTGCGGAAACCACCAGCGATAAAGGGTAATTGAAATACTTATTTTTTTTCTGAAGGGATCTTCAGCAAAGATTATTCTGTATGGAAAAATACAGAAGAAACACCCGGCATATCGTATTGCAGGTCTGGTGATATATTTCCTGAAACTGAAGTCGCATCGTTGAAAGCAAGGATCTTACCACCATTATTCGCAGCTTCAGCAACAAATATCACATTGTAAGCGCTGTTGTACACAACATTCACAGGATTACCAAGTAAGGTATTATCGCCAGAGATCCGGAATTGCTCATCAAGGGCCACAAAACCATTTTGAGCAGCATTAAATTTTTCTTCAAAATTCTGAATAATATGTAATCCACCATCTGTCGCAGATTCAGCTTCACCAATATCTGAAAGCACCATAATACCATTATCGAAGTCCAGACCATGAGTTCTAAGCAGCCCTTGGAATGCCACCTGCTTATTCGCGGTCGCCAGAACATTCGTAGTATAAGTAGCTGCAAAATCCCTGTACACGGCAATCTTGTTGGTTTCATCCACCGCTGCATAAAGATCATTTCCTATGAACTCCAAACCCCAGAGCTTGAATTTAGTGGTTACAACATTCCGAAGTTTAAAGGAGTTTTCTTCCCGTACATAAATGAACAGCCGACCTTCTGGTGTAGTTTCATCAAGATCCAGATCTGTATTATCTGAAACCACATAAATATCACCCTGAACGGCAAGATCCCTTCCGCTCTGGTAATGAATATTGCCAAGAATATCTGCATCAAGTTCAATCTCGACACTATTGGCATAGTCGGTTATGTTATGGTAAGATTCCAGTCTGCCAGGAATTCTGGATACGATTGTAAAACCATTGTCGGCAGAATTGTAATAAATCCCTTCAGCGTCTGACGAATTTAGCTTGAAAGTACTGGAAGTGGCATTATTGATATCAAACTTTTTAACTTCCCCGTTATGGTTCGTCGCCAACACCCATGCGGTTGCAGAGGTCTGCACGCTCTGGTTGCCATCATCATCACTGCTACATGCTGCAAGTAGAAAAATCAAAATAAACAATAGGGAAAAGTGCTTCGTCAAATCCTGAAAATTTCTACGAAGATAGAATGAATCTTAATTCAGGAAAGTTCGAATTCGTTAAATATGTGTTATTTGAACCTATTTTAACTCAGAAAACGCTCTTAAAGAATCATCTTACTTAAAATGAAAATGATGAATGAAAAGGATCGAGTAGCGGTTATCACGGGAGCCAGTAGCGGAATTGGCAAAGCAATCGCGATAAAATTGTCTAATGAAAATTTCACCGTTGTGCTGGCGAGCAGAAGTGTTCCTGAAATGGAAAAAATTCAGGAGGAACTTCCAGGAGAATCTATGGTTGTGGAACTGGATGTCACCAGCACTGAGAGTGTCACTAAGGCATTTGGTAAAATTGACGAAAAGTACGGCCGAATAGACATTCTAGTGAATTCTGCAGGGATTATGCCACTCACCTATTTAAAGAACCGACACCTGGATGAATGGTTGTCTACTATAGAAGTGAATGTTCAGGGTACACTTAGATGTATCTACTCTGTTCTACCACTTATGAAAAGACAGGAGGATGGTCATATCATAAATATTGCCAGTGTGGATGGAAAGGAGATTTTTGCAGGTGGTGCTATATACGGAGCATCCAAAGCAGCGATCATTGAACTTAGTAAAGCGATGAGAATGGAACTTTCACCTGGATTTAACATTCGGGTCACCGCGGTCGAACCAGGCACAGTAGACACCAACTTAAGAGATGGAATTACAGATACTGAATTACTGGAAGATAAGGATTACGGAGGTGATGAACCTATGTTGGATCCTTCTAGTATAGCAGATGCAGTATATTACGCGGTTTCACAACCAGCTTCTGTAAATGTGAATGAGCTTTTAGTAAAACCAACCGGAAAAGCATAGAATTAATAAAAATCAATCAAAATAAAAATTATGGGTATTGGACATATAATGAAATTAGGAACTAAATTTTTAGTAAGAGGAATTATTTACAAATCTGGTAAGAAAGCCGCGATCAAAGGCGGGAAATTAGGAATAGGAGTATTTTCTGTTCTCTATGCAGGTTACCTCGCGTACACACTACATAACCTTCGAAAAGAAAGTATAGAAGAACAAAAACAATTAGGTGTAGACAGAGGTTGGGATCGTAAAACGGTAGAAAAAAGCTAGGTTTAAACCACATCTTTTAAACTATACGCAGATCAATTTTAGAAATTTCAGTATTCAATTTTGTGCATATAAAGTTGAATATTGAAATTTTCTATTATTTGCTATATAGAACTCTATTTTAAGTCCTGGTAAGAAGTAGCCTGTTGGTTTCGCTGCGGAAGAACCCGGAATCATTTTCAGGTTTAGAATCCTTCAGATTAAAATTCAAAAAGTCCTGAAAGGAATTGACAGTTGATAGGTCATGTTTTCCAGAACCTTCGTAAAATTCGAGCGAACTAGCACCTACTGAAAAATGGATGGAGAGTTTTTATTAAAAGTATCCAAGGACTCATTATCATTGTTGAAATTATGTATCCCGTCCTGTAGCCACTGCAAATATTTATTAGCATCTGGTTCGTAAGCAATGGGATCATTTAACTTATTACCTGCATTGTCAAGTAATACATAATATGGTTGTGCATTTGCCTTGTAGTTCGTGATCTGGAAATCACTCCATTTGTTTCCAATAGTTTCTATTTCCTTACCAGTAGCTTCAGATACATATTGTTCATTCTCAGGCAGATCTCGTTGATCATCTACGTAAAGGGAAATTAATACAATGTCATTCTGAAGTAAATTCAACACCTCATCTTCACTCCACACTCTTTCTTCCATCTTTCTACAATTCACACAAGCATGCCCCGTAAAATCTAGCAGGACTGGTAAATTCTGCTTTTCTGCATATGCCATTCCCTGTTCATAGTCATGGAAGCTAACCAGATCATGAGGTCCATAATCGGCTCCTTCAGGAAGGTTGGAGTTAACGTTCGTATTCAATCCTCCAGAACTTCCTAAACCATCTGGTGATTCACTGTATTGTAATGGCGGAGGAAAACCACTAATAATTTTTAAAGGCGCTCCCCATAAACCAGGGATCAAATAAATTGTAAATGTGAGAACTATAATTCCTAATAACAATCTTCCCACAGATATATATTCGAGAGGAGAATCATGTGGTAAACGTATTTTTCCGAAGAGATACATGGCAAGAACAGCAAAAATCGCTATCCAGATCGCCAGGAAAACCTCTCTCTCGAGGAAATGCAATTGCAAGACCAAATCTGCATTCGAAAGAAATTTAAATGCCAGTGCCAGTTCCAGAAATCCTAAAACTACCTTGACCGTATTTAACCAGCCACCAGATTTTGGTAAACTATTCATCCAACCCGGGAAGGCCGCGAACAAGGCAAATGGAAGAGCGATTGCCAGTGAGAATCCAAGCATTCCTATAATTGGTGCAATACCTCCTTTTGAAGCCGCTTCCACCAGTAAAGTTCCCACGATTGGTCCCGTACATGAGAATGAAACGATCGCTAAGGCCAGCGCCATAAAAAATATTCCAATGAGCCCGCCTCTGTCGGCTTTAGAATCGATCCTCGTTCCCCAGCTACTTGGCAGTACGATCTCAAAAGCCCCCATAAAGGACATTGCAAAAACCACTAGAAGTATGAAGAATATGAGATTGAACCACATATTGGTGGATAAAGCATTCAGACTATCAGCTCCAAAGATCAGGGTTACCAATGAGCCCAGAAATACATAGATAACAACGATGGAAATTCCGTAGAAAATAGCATTCCTAATGCCCGCTGCACGTGATTTCGATTGCTTAGTGAAAAAGCTTACCGTCATGGGAATCATTGGGAAAACGCAAGGCGTGAGCAAGGCTGCGAATCCAGATAAAAAAGCAATAATAAAGATACCCCAGAAAGAACGCTGATCTTCCGTTTTAAGATTTCCTGTTTCCTCAGGGTCTAGCTTTGCTGGAGTAGCGTCTTCCTTTAACTGAAAAGTAAATTTTTTCGAGTCAAATATACAGGCTTCATCATCACAGGCCTGGTATTCGATCTTGGCAATTATAGTGGATAACGTGGTATCGGTAACTCGTACACGCTGAGAAAATGTTGCCTCGTCCAGAAAATAACTCAAATCTGTCTCAAAAACCTTGTCGAATTCAGTAATAGATTCACTTTCCCTGGTTTCGTTTACCAATTCATACCCGGTATTTTGATCTTCAAAAGTAAAAACTGTAGAATTGACAGCTCCTTCAGGCTGAGTTTGTGAATATAAATGCCATTTATTCTGAATGCTGGCTTCAAATATTAGATCATATTCGTTCTCTGAAACTTTCTTAACTTCAGAAGTCCATTTGACCGGATCCTGGATTTGAGCGCTCGCGCCCATGGTAAATAACAAACAGAATAGAAACAGACCTTTTTTGAAATGTCCTAAAGAAATATGCATATAAACTGCGCCTTTGAATGAATTTGAATGGCATCAAAAATAAGGAATTTAACCTGATTTAAGCCCTTGGAAAAGCAGCATTCTCAATGATCAAAATAACCATCTCAACCTATACTGAACAATATAATGAGTCGTAAAAATTAGTTAGGACTAACCAATCATAAAATATAATTGCAGTTTAAAGCAATGGATAAAAACAAACGATAATTAAGGGAAGAATTGAATTATTTGAAATTTTGATATCCAGTGCTGCGATCAAAAGACCTTACAAGTCACCAAGCTAATTTATAGGAATCAGAATACTAATTTTAGTGCCTTTGTTGATTTCTGAGGCAATATTCATGGAGCCTCCCAGTTCATGCACCAGCTCATTGACCAGTTTTAAACCAAGTCCGAAGCCTTTCTCCCCACCAGTTCCGATAGATAATTCTGAAACATCTTCGAAGTAATTCTCCAGCGCCGCACTGCTCATTCCAACTCCGTTGTCCTGCACAACCACATCCAGTTGTTTCCCGATTTCGGTATTTATAATATTTATATGAACCTCAATACTTCCTCCAGATGGAGTAAATTTGATCGAGTTGGAGATTAGGTTACCAAAAATGGAAAGAACACGTCTTCGACTAAACTTTAACTGACCCTTTTCGCGATTAACAAATACGTTGAAACCAAGATTCTTAGATTTTGCTGGCAATTCATAAACCTGAATCAACCGATCCTGGAGATCTGCCATACTAATTCTCCTGCTTGCCTGCATTTCCTGATCTCGGCCACTACTGAGAATTTCATCGGTAAGATCTATGATGCCTTTTGCAGAATTTTTGATAAGAGTAAAATACTCTCTCATTTCATCTGCGGAAAGATCTTCATCTTCTACAGACTCAGCCAAGCCAGCGATACCATGAATCGGTCCTCTTACATCGTGTGCAACCTGGTTCTTGATTCGAACAGTTTCTGAAAGTGTATGCAAAGTTTCGTTCAACTTCTTTCTATGTTCCAGCTTATACACAATTTCACGTGCTATGACGGCAAGTGCCTGTTTCTTCTCTAATCCAATATCCTGCTGCCGGGTGTCTAGCATACATAACGAACCTACATTCTCCCCTGAACTTAACGTAAGAGGCATTCCCAGGTAATAGCGGTAAGCCTCCTCTCCAACAACATAGGCTTTGTTCTTAAACCTATCATCAAGATCCAGCCTTTCCACTTCCATAAAGCTGCTAGATCTTATCGTATAGGCGCAAATAGAGTCTTCTTTTGCAATACGCTTAGGCTCGTCCTCAACAGCAGAGAGCGTCCATTGCGAATAATTATCTATAAGGTTTACCACAGAAACTTCAGTTCCGGCAATATGCCCGGCCAGTTCCATCAAGCTTTTGAATTGGTCTCGTAATTCGTAAAGATCAAGATCGAACTCACTTAATTTTTTTATCCTGAGGTATTCCTGTTGAAGACTCTCTGCTTTCGTTATTCTCATAGCAAGATTTTCGGCTGCAAAGATAGATGAATCTTACAGACCATGTTATTAGAATTACCAAACATGATGAATTACGAACGTTCCTAAAAACAAAAAAGCCTTCTCCCACCAAGTGGAAAAAAGCTTTTCATTGGTTAACCGCAAATCCACACAAAAAGGATTATAGGGCGGTTAACTACACATTCCCCTCTCAGGGAACAAAAACAACACAACTAATCTTTAGCGCCAAAAAAAGCCCCCCGTATAGAGGAGCTTTTTTGCAACTTTGCGGTCTGGACGAGACTCGAACGAATCGCCCAATATCTTTATTTACAGGCTTCTCCAGAGGCCTATATTTAAGTAGCACCGAATTCGTCACCTATTAACAAACTTTAACACTATCAAAAGTAGCAAGTTACCTAATGATGATATTTGAATGCAAACGATGCTATTTATATCTATTTTTAAAGAACAACCTCATTTTCAAAGAGGGCTGGCAAATATACAATATCTTATTTCGACTAGGCAAATAAATTTTTCGATTTTTTATTATAAAAAGGACAGTTAAATAGATGAAGAGTTTTATAATTAAAATTTGAGTTTTTAGATTCATAGGTTGAATCAAGTAGTCGTCTTATTAAACTCTTCTAAAAAATCAATTTTTAAAGATATCTTCCACTTTCTGATGTAGAAGTTGCATTTCAAATGGTTTGTAGATAAAATCTGTTGCTCCAGCTTTCAAACACTCTTTCCTAACTTATGGAGCGCAGACATCATAAGAATAGGGGTTTATGCAATACTATCTGCTATACGTATCTTCTGCACAGGTCTGTTCCATCTATGCTGTTCATTAGTTAATCAATTAATACCAAAATAATCTCATTTTTTATAATAATATCAATCGTCTCTTCCGGTTTTTTAGAAAGAATTACTTAATCGCCTTTAAACCCAGGAATGTCCTTTATCATCAGGCCCAGATTATGATCATCCTCAACAATTAAAATAGTATTCATTATTTAGTTGCTTAATGTATTCGTATGGTTGGTATTTCTAAATAAATATACGACTTAAATTTTTATCACTTTTAGATAATAAAGGATTTTTCGATAGGTAGGCAGAAAATATCTACAGCACCTGCATCTAGATATTATATAACATCACTTACGATAACTCATCCAGGAGGAAATTAGAATTCCTAAAAGGCACCTAAATCTGCTCTAATGAATTGTTAAAAACTAACTAACTCCTATATTATTTTATAATTTGATATCAACAAGTCCCCTACCCTCAGAATATTATAGAAATTGAAAAAAATCGGAATATTATGTTAGCAATGAATTTTAGAGGCCCGTTCCGGGTGCGTGCAGATTATGACCAACCTTATCCAGAAATTGAGCATCCTGAAGATGCCATTGTAAGAGTATTACGCTCGTGCATTTGTGGTTCAGACCTTCACTTATATCATGGCCTGGTGCCCGATACCCGTGTAGGATCTACATTTGGCCATGAGTTTATAGGTGAGATCGTGGAGGTAGGCTCCTCAGTTGAAGACGTAAAAGTTGGAGATAAAGTAATGGTTCCTTTCAATATCGCCTGTGGGAAATGTGCTTTTTGTAAGCAAGAATTATACGGTAATTGTCACGAAGCCAATTCTCAATCTACCGCTGCCGGTGGAATTTTTGGTTATTCCCATACTGCAGGTGGTTATAATGGAGGACAGGCCGAATATGTACGGGTGCCTTATGCCGATGTTGGACCTACGGTAATTCCAGAATGGATGGATCTTGATGATGCTGTTTTACTTACAGATGTGGTGCCCACCGGTTATCAGGCTGCTGAAATGGGCGGAATCCAGAAGGGTGATACCGTAGTTGTATTTGGAGCAGGCCCTATTGGAATTATGGCTGCAAAATGCGCCTGGTTATTTGGAGCCGGCCGGGTTATTGTAATCGATCAGTTAGACTATCGTCTAGAATTTGTAAAAAAATATGCTCAATGCGAAGTTTATAATTTTAAATCACTTGAAGATCCCGCAGTTTTTATCAAAAAACAAACGGACTCCCTGGGAGCTGATGTATGTATAGATGCCGTTGGAGCCGAGGCGGCGGGAAATACGATGAATACTTTATTAGGAAGAAAATTATTGCTACAAGGAGGATCTACAACTGCCCTGCATTGGGCTATTAATTCGGTTAAAAAAGGTGGCATCGTATCTATAGTTGGCGTCTATGGTCCCACAGATGCTTTGGTACCTATAGGCAATGTGCTCAATAAAGGTATTACCATACGTGCCAACCAGGCTTCAGTTAAAAGGCTTCTACCCCGGATGATCAAACATGTTGAGTCTGGATATCTAGATCCAAAGGCTATTATAACCCATCGAATTCCGCTGGAAGAAGTTGCTGAAGGATATCATATTTTTTCCCGAAAACTTGATAATTGTATTAAACCTGTTCTTATCCCTCCTTCGGTATAAATTGATGGATATTTTTTTAATTATAAAATTAATGATTATGAATGAAGAAAATAATAAAGAAGAATTTGTGAATAAAAGAGGTGGAGATCACAGCCATATCAAAGGTTGGGGAGTTGATGCAAATCCTAAGAATGATCCTACCTATCCCATGAAACATAGAACAGACGAAGAAATAGAAGGATATTCCTGGGAGAGACCGGAGCAACAGGAAACCGATATTGAAGTATTACATTCTATAGAAAGACCAAATACTACCGCAGTTTTTGGTACAGCCGCACCTCCCTCCGGTCTTAGTGGGATGATTAGAAGGTACGCTTTCAAAAAAAGTGAGTCGAGTTATGGCAGATGGTTACCACTGGTTATGGCAGATCGTATTGGAATTGCTGAAGGAATTCTGGATGATCTTAAACATGGTCATATTCCGAATATATTTAAAGAAAGAGGATGGAAATCTGAATGGAAATATAACCGGAAAAATTTTGTTTTTAAAATTGCCACAGGTGTTGCTATTACATCGGCTGCAGTATTGTTGTTGTCAAGAAATAAGAAGGATTGAGAACTTAATGTTTTATAAAATTCGGGATAAAGATTTCCCGGATTTTTTTCTTTTAAGTTGACCTTTTATTCTATTATTCGTTGGTGTGGAAAGAAGAACGAAATATTACCCCCAAAGTACTAACTCGCATATTTATCTCATATTGAATAAAGGATTTGGTTCGGACTGAAATGCCATCTTGATTCGATTTCCTAATAAATAATTTGAACGATCTCTACCAATGTCTGGCAGTACACCATTGGAAATCATTCTTGGCAAGAGCTATTAAATATTGCAATTCCAAGACGTAGAAAGAGCCAACCATTGAAAGAGAAAATATCAAATGTGCTAGAAGGAGTTGAACATAAAATGATTTTAAATTAATTTGTGGAGGATTATCATTATAGCACCCCGTGCCATCCTAAAATCCCCAAAAGACCAACCAAGAATCCAATATTACTGCTGAGCCCAAGCTTTTATCGAAAATATTTTCCCTGTACAAATAAAGATAAACTAGGCTGAAGACTGTTCCAATAGTGTAATGGATCATCTGTAAGCTTCCCTTAAAACAGCCCAAAGGTTTCCAGATATTGATTACAGTATTTAGTCCAGGCATATTAATCCCTATAGTAAAGGAGTATGTTGAATTAAGTAAAAGCAAGACAACTTGTTTTCAACTCTTTCATGAATTTTTTTGAAGCACATACCTTAATAAATGCGACAACTAATAATAAAAATACCTAAAGGAAAAAACCGCGAAATTTTACAAACTATTGATTTGTCATATTACCTTTAAAAAATAGTCATTTGTGATCGAATTTATACCGGGCAATTTTTAAACTTGATTTACTTTCCTAAGTTGTTTTTCTAAAACCTCCATATCCCTCCCAACTTTCTCATCAAGAACCTTTGCGTAGATCTGTGTAGTCTTTAAAGATTTATGTCCAAGCATCTTTCCTACCGATTCAATTGGGACACCCTTAGAAAGGGTTACCGTAGTCGCAAAAGTGTGGCGGACTAAATGAGTGGTCAAATTCTTTTTAATGCCGCAAACGTCAGCTATTTCCTTTAAATAAGCATTGGACTTTTGGTTGGTAAGAACAGGAAGAATTGTATTCTTAATTTTCAACTGAGGATGATCCTTATATTTATCAATTATAGTAGCCGGAACATCCAGCAGAGGAATACTACTCAAAGATTTTGTTTTCTGGCGTATGGTTTTAATCCATTTCTTACCGTTCATTCCTAAAACTACATCATTTCCTGAAAGCTTTTTTACATCAGCAAAGGCTAAACCTGTATAACAACAAAATAAAAAGATATCTCTTACCAGATCCAAGCGCGGTAAATCAAATTCAGCTTCCACCATTTTCTGAAGTTCTAAATCAGTTAAATATTCCCGTTCTGCAGATTTCCAGGTTCCTTTCCAGTGAAAGAATGGATCCCGGTCTATCCATTGATTAGCATAAGCAATGCGGATAATTTTTTTAAAATTCACAATGTATTTCAATGCTGTATTATGTGCACAATCTTTTTGTGATTTTAAATAATGGTCAAACCCGGTGATAAATTTATGATCGACATCTTGAACAGGAATATCTTTCTTCTTATAAGAAAATAAAAGATAGTCCTCAATATGTTTCTTACACGCATTATAGCGTTGCATAGTGCCTTTAGTATAGCCTTTACCAATTAGTTTTTCCATACTATCGTTATGCTCCTGAAAAATTTCTAAGAGCATTCTTTCCTGTTCATCCCCTTTGCCAAAATAAATATCCCTGATAATCTTGGCGGAAACAGGTTGGTTGTCTCTTATTAACCTATCGTGGATATCATAAAGCTTGGAACGGATGGAATCAAGATATCTATTAATAGCCCTGGATTCATCGGAATTACCTTTAGCAGTACTCCCCTGTCTATTCCACTTTTTTACTTCAATTTGTCTGCCAATGCTAAATTCAGACCGCTTTCCATTAATTGTAATCCGGGTGTAAATTACCGAAATGCCATCTGCTGTTGATCTTCCACGTTTAAGATAAAAAGAATGTTTAGTAAAGTTGCCATAGGTGCGTCTTTTAAATTGCTCACCTAGAAGGTACGAAAAGAAGCTATTTAAAAGTGTTAAAGAAAACTCGCAAAGCTTTTATTAACAGTATGTTAGGAGACTCGAGGTGCGTCTTTTTTTTCTTCAAAAAGACGCACCGAATTGGGATCCAATTACTTACACTTATTTGCTATTAAATGACATTAAACAAAAAGAAAAAGCCTCTAAATCATTGATTTAAAGGCTTTTAGTATTGTTTTGATTTGTTAAAAGCGGTCTGGACGAGACTCGAACTCGCGACCCCCTGCGTGACAGGCAGGTATTCTAACCAACTGAACTACCAGACCGTTGCGTTATTGCGAGGGCAAATATACGTCCCTTTTTAGATTGAGCAAACGTTTTTCTAAGTTTTTTAAAAATAATATTTCGAGTCCTATCCAAAATTTTGTTTCTCAAGCAAATAGGTCGTCAAAATATTTTCAAAATTTTTATTGATATCTGCAGCCACATAGGTAATCCGGTACTTGGCACATTGTAATTTTAAATTTTCGAGGTACTTTTTAACCTCTTCGCGGTAGGTATTTCTAATATTTTCAGAATACAGATCTATTTCAGCGCCCGTTTCTACATCGGTAAATCTACGCGGACTGTTCTCAAAATCGAATTCGAGTTCCTTTTTTTGATCCATCACATGGAAAAGAACGATCTCATGCCTGTTGTATTTTAAATGCCTTAATGCTTCGAACAGCTTCTCCTCATTTGTATCTTCCTGAAACATATCTGTAAATAGAAAAATAAGACTTCTACGCTTCAGCTTCTCCGCAATTTGATGTAAATAAGTATAGGTATCAGTTGAACTTCGAACCTTATCAGATCTTAGAACCTCATCAAACTTGTTTAACAACATATGATGATGTCGCTCCCCAGATCTTTCCGGAGCATAGAATTCAAATTCATCGCTGTAAATACTCACTCCAACAGCATCTCGCTGTCTTTTTAGAATCTCCATAAGACAGGCAGAAGCAAGTACAGAGAATCCAATTTTATTTAAGTGTTCCCTATCCTGCTTTTCGATCTTAGGATAATGCATGGAGGCACTATTGTCAATAATAAGATGACAACGCAGGTTTGTCTCCTCTTCATATCGCCGCGTATACAGTTTTTCAGACTTAGCAAACAACTTCCAGTCTATATGCCGGGTACTCTCCCCGTTATTATAGATCTTATGTTCAGCAAACTCGGCAGAAAAACCATGAAACGGACTTTTATGCATCCCTGAGATATAACCTTCAACCACTTGTTTGGCCAAAAGGTCCAGATTCTTAAAACCTCCACTATTATGCAACTCCTGCTCTATTTTCATTGTAGATTGAAATTAGGTAGTTTTATTCAATAAAAAAAGCCCCGCTATTGCGAGGCTTGAATATATTAATCATTGTCTATTACAACAACTGGTCGATAGCATCAGCGTAAGTTTGCTTTGGAGCAACACCTACCTGGCGACCTACAACTTCTCCGTTTTGAAATACAAGGACAGTTGGGATGTTACGAACACCATATTTTGCAGCAAATTCCTGGTTTGCATCTACATCAAGCTTACCAACAACTGCTTTTCCATCATATTCAGAGCTTATCTCGTCAATGATTGGCCCAACCATTCTACAAGGTCCACACCATGCAGCCCAGAAGTCCACCATTACCGGTTTATCACTCTTTAGAACTTGTTCTTCGAAATTCGCGTCGGTTATTTCAATAGCCATAATATCTCTAATTTTATTTGTTTAACATTCGATTCGTAAAAGTAGTCAATAATATAAAGAATCCTTACAGCCTCTATATTGCATTTGACTATAAGTATATTGTCTGGTTTTATAAGGGAGCCTCACGCTTGTCGCGTGACCGCGCTTTCGGCGCTACATGGTAGCTTGCCTCTATCGCTGGCTCAAATAATTCATAAATTACGAATCTAATTCAACTTATACATGAACTGTCCCTTTTCCAGTTCCTCGATAAGTTCCTGCGAAATTTGCACTTTACGTTTACGGCTTGGCATTTTTAGTTTCACCTGCTCTGCCATGTCATAAACTATGAATTGTAGTTGACATTCGCCTTTATGCGTATTAAATGTGTCGTTTAACCAATCGATCTTTTCAGTTTTCAGATCCTGAACATTCAGCTGAATAGTTAGTCTCTTTGCATTCTTATCCATGATATCATGTAACAAACTAATATCCCTGAACTGTATTCTTGGTTCTCCTTTTTTCCCGGTATCTTTATTAGTCCAGCCTTCTTTCACAAAGATCTTTAGATGAATAAAGTTATTAGGAACAAAGAAATGTTTCATACGCAGGTATTCTTCTCCAAATATTTTGAACTCGTAAGACTCCTCGTAATCTTCTACCGTAAAGATCGCCCAGCCTTTCCCATTCTTCGATACCCTGTGCTGCACATCAACCACCACACATCCAATAGTGAGTTCCCTATTTACTATGCTTTCCAGTTCCCTGCAATCTGACAATTTTCCATTACAGAAATAACTCATTTCTATTCTAAAGTCATCCAATGGATGTCCGGAAATATAAATTCCTACCACTTCCTTTTCTCTTCGTAGCTTCTCCATAGTTCCCCATTCGCTACAAGGTGGAACTTCCGGCTCGGGAATCTGAACATCACTTGCTTCCCCAAACAGACTTACCTGAGAGGAATTCTGACTTTCCTGGAATTTCTGCGCATACTTCACCACCTTTTCCAGGAAGCTCATTCCGTTACCATCGTCATGAAAATACTGCGCACGGTGCGTGCCACCAAACCCATCAAATCCTCCTGCAAGGGCAAGATTCTCAAAAGCTTTTTTATTTGCAGATCGTAGATCTATCCTTTTAGCCATGTCGAAAATAGATCTGTAAGGACCTTCTTTAGATTTCCTGTTTTCAACAATGGTTGCTACCGCACCGGAACCAACTCCTTTGATCGCACCCATTCCAAATCTCACTGCATTTTCCTTATTTACAGAGAATTTATAATAGGATTCATTTACATCTGGTCCAAGAACATTCAGTTTCATTCTTTTACACTCTTCCATAAAGAATGTTACCTGTTTGATATCATTCATATTATTGGAGAGTACCGCTGCCATATATTCCGCAGGATAATGCGCTTTTAAATATGCGGTTTGATAGGCGATCCAGGCATAACAGGTGGAGTGAGATTTGTTAAAAGCATAAGAAGCGAAGGCTTCCCAGTCTTTCCATATCTTTTCCAACACCTCTGCAGGATGACCTTTTGCATTCCCGCCATCTATGAATTTTGGCTTTAGTTGCGCCAGTAAAGCAACGAGTTTTTTACCCATCGCTTTACGCAGCATATCGGCTTCACCTTTACTAAATCCTGCCAGCTTTTGCGAAAGCAACATCACCTGCTCCTGGTACACTGTGATACCGTAAGTTTCCTCGAGGTATTCTTCCATTTCCGGAAGGTCATAGGAGATCTCTTCATCGCCATGCTTCCTTGCAATGAAACTTGGGATATACTCCATAGGTCCCGGTCGGTACAAAGCGTTCATGGCGATAAGGTCATCAAAAACCGTTGGCTTTAAGGCTTGCATGTGTTTTTGCATACCCGGTGATTCATACTGGAAAATTCCGACTGTTTCTCCTCGCTGGAATAATTTATAGGTTTCTTCATCATCAAGCGGAAAACTATCTGGGTCGAGGTCTATATCATGCCTTCCCTTTACGATCTTCACCGTATCCTTGATCAAAGTAAGGGTCTTCAGACCCAAAAAGTCCATTTTTAGCAGTCCGGCACTTTCAACGACCGAGTTATCAAACTGGGTAACATAAAGTTCTGAATCTTTAGCCACCGAAACTGGCACATAATTGGTAATATCCCCGGGAGTAATGATCACCCCGCAGGCGTGTATTCCTGTATTCCTAACTGAGCCTTCCAGGATTCTAGCCTGGTTTACCGTTTCTGCCTCCAGATCATCCCCTTCGGCAATATTTAAAAGCTCGTTAATTTTTTCAATTTCATCTCCACGAAATTTAGACCGGATGGTCTTCTCATCCATGGCAAACAGTTTCCCCAGCTTGGTATTTGGAATAAGTTTCGCAATCCTGTCTGAATCCATAAGGGGAAGATCCAGCACCCTCGCGGTATCCCGTATGGAGGATTTTGCCGCCATAGTTCCGTAGGTAATGATCTGCGCCACCTGGTTCGCACCATATTTTTCGATCACATAATCCATCACACGGCTTCGACCTTCATCATCAAAATCGATATCAATATCCGGCATACTCACACGATCCGGGTTCAGGAATCTCTCAAAAAGCAGGTCATACTTGATAGGATCGATGTTGGTGATCCATAAACAATATGCTACTACAGATCCCGCGGCAGATCCACGTCCAGGTCCAACCGAAACTCCCATAGCCCTTGCAGCCCTGATAAAATCTTCTACAATAAGGAAGTAACCTGGATAACCGGTATTTTCAATTACCGACAGCTCAAAGTTAAGTCGTTCTTCAATCTCAGGGGTGATCTCTGGATATCTCTTTCGAGCTCCTTCAAAAGTAATATGCTTTAGAAAAGCGTTTTCACCTCTTTTCCCTCCATCTACAAGATCCTCTTCGCTTTTAAATTCTTCAGGAATTTCAAATGCCGGAAGTAAGACGTCTCTGGCCAGCTCAAAAGGCTCAATTTTATCTACAATTTCCTGGATATTACTAATGGCATTTGGAAGATCTTTGAAAAGCCGCTTCATTTCATTTCCAGACTTGAAATAATATTCAGTATTAGGTAAGCCATAACGATAACCCCTTCCGCGGCCAATTGGCGTAGCCTGCTTTTCACCATCCTTTACACACAACAAGATATCGTGCGCATTGGCATCTTCCTGTTTCCAGTAATAGGTATTGTTAGTAGCAATTAGTTTAACCTCATGTTTTTTGGAAAATTCCACGAGTACAGGATTCACCCTGTTCTCATCTTCCTGGTCATGACGCATCAATTCGATATAAAGATCCTCACCGAATTCTTCCTTCCACCATAACAAAGCTTCTTCAGCCTGTTTTTCCCCAACATTCAGGATCTTACTGGGAACTTCACCGTATAGATTGCCAGTAAGCACGATCAGATCCTCTTTGTATTCCTTAATTACTTCCTTGTCTATACGAGGTACATAATAAAAGCCATCGGTATAGGCCTTGGAAGACATTTTTGCCAGGTTATGATATCCCTTCTTGTTCTTTGCAAGGATTACCACCTGATACCCGTTATCCTTTCTACTCTTATCTAAATGATTTTCACAAACGAAGAATTCACATCCTAATATAGCTTTTAATGGCTTTCTCAGTTCCTCGCCATTCTCTTCTGCCGTGGCATTATGTTCTGCTACACCTTTATTATAAGATCCAACTTCCTTTACGAAGTGAAAGGCGCCCATCATGTTTGCATGATCTGTTAGTGCAACTGCACTCATATCTTCTTCAGCAGCCGCAGCAACGAGGTCAGGTATACTTATAGTCGATTGTAAAACCGAAAACTGTGAATGATTATGAAGATGTGCAAAGCGTATCTCATCCAGCTTCTCTAGGTTCTCCTGAATTTCTTGATTGGAAATATCATCTGTAGGCTGCTGTTTTTCCAGCCTTTTTCTTATCCTATCTGAAGCTTTCTTTAAGTTGATATGCTTTAGACCTATAAGCTCTATACTCGCCGGATTCTCTTCGGAAAAGTTTTCGAAATAGCCTGCAGGTACATCGAGCTCATCCAGCGTATAGATCCTTTTCCTGATAAGTTCTAGAAAACACCGGGTAGTAGCTTCAACATCTGCAGTAGCATTATGCGCTTCAGCAAAAGGTTCGTTGAAAAGAAATTCGTGAAGCTCGGTAAGAGTTGGTAGTTTGAATTTACCACCACGACCTCCAGGAATCTCACAAAGCGATGCGGTTTTCTCTGTACAGGTATCCAGAACTGGCATTTCCTGAAGAGAATTATCAAAGTTTCTTCTGATGAATTCCGCTCCCATGATATTCAGGTCGAAACCAACATTCTGACCAACAATAAACTTTGATTTCTGAATGGCGATATTGAACTTCTCCAGCACCTTATCCAAAGAAATTCCCTGTTCTCTAGCCAGATCTGTAGATATACCATGAATTCTTTCAGAATCATACGGAATATCAAATCCTTCCGGCTGAATGAGATAATCCTGATTTTCGATAAGATTACCCATCTCATCATGCAACTGCCAGGCGATCTGTATACAGCGTGGCCAGTTATCAGAATCGGTTAAAGGGGCATCCCATCGCTTAGGTAAACCGGTGGTTTCAGTGTCAAAAATCAGGTACATTCCTTGGTATTTAAAGCCTTAAAAGAAGATATTCAAGCGGTTAGTTTTCGCCAACCTTCCGCGCTAAATTAATGAACTTTAGGCCTGATAAAAAACTTTGTTTTAAGGAATTATTAACCATTAAAAAAGCCTCACAAAATCCTGAAAATTCAGAAATTCTGTGAGGCCTGATACGAACACAAAAAACTACTACTACTTCAATCAAACATGGTTCGCATCATTGATTATATAAAAGATCAAATTGGTTAATTTCTGATCTAATTTTTAATTAGGCGATATCTTCTAAAGCTTTCACCTCATTAAGAGATGCTACAATAGCATTCTTTTGCTTCATTAAAACATTCCCAGTACTTGCAGGAATTTCAGAATCCTTAAGGATCTCTTCATATTCCTCTACAGCTGCTTTTTCTCCACGGATAGCTTCTTCAAGAACTGCTTCATCTTTATCTCCAGATAAGCTAGCTTTTAAATTCATCCATCCACGGTGAAGATCACCTGCGATACTTGTTCCTTTATCCGGAGCTTCTCCGAAGTTGCTGATCTCAGATTTTAATTCATGTCCAAAATCGTAACGTTCCTGTGCACGAGCAGAGAAAAAACTTTTTAATCGTTGGTTATTTACTTTTTCAGCTGCCAGTTTATATCCTTTCTCAGCGTCATAATTCTTTTCTAGTAACTCATTAAGTTTCTTAGATACATTTTCTGAATAACTCATTGCTTTATTTTTTTTCATATTAGTTACCCAAAGATATGTTGAGCAAACCGCGATAACAACCTATTTAACAGGGTTTAGCACTAATTAACCTCTTTTAACAGCAAACCCATTTTTTAACGAAAATTACTCCCAAATCGAAACTTTTATCACACCGAATCAGCAATTTTAAATTCTAAAGCTAAAGTATTCAGAATTAGAAAAATGTAGTATCTTTGCAGCCTTATTAATAATCGGGGTCGAGAACCCCAAAATTTAATTTTTATGCCAGTAAAAATAAGATTACAAAGACACGGTAAAAAAGGAAAACCTTTTTTCTGGATCGTAGCAGCGGATACCCGCGCTAAAAGAGATGGTAAATTCCTTGACAAATTAGGGATCTACAATCCAAACACAAATCCTGCAACTATCGAATTAGATGTTGATGGAGCTGTAAAATGGTTACAGAACGGTGCTCAGCCAACTGACACTGCTCGTGCAATTCTTTCTTACAAAGGAGCTTTACTTAAAAAACACCTTGCAGGTGGAGTTAAGAAAGGTGCTTTAACTGAAGAACAGGCTGAAGAGAAATTCAACGCCTGGCTGGAAGAGAAAGAAGGAAAAGTTGACGCAAAGAAAGAATCTTTGACGAAAGCTCAGGAAGCTGAAAAAGCGAAAGCTTTAGAAGCTGAAAAAGAAGTAAACGCTAAACGTGACGCTGAAGCCAGAGAAGCTGCTGAAGCTGAAACGAAAGCGGCTGCTGAGGCTGAAGCTGCTGCAACTGCAGAAGCTACAGATGACGCAACTGTCGAAGCTGCTGAAGAAGAAGTGGGCGCTGCAACTGCAGAAGAAGCTAATACTGAGGATAAGAAAGACGCTTAAAACAGTAGACGATGACTAAGGAAGATTGTTTCTACCTGGGGCGCATCGTCGCAAAATTTAGTTTTAAGGGCGAAGTGCTTATTAAATTAGACACCGACGAACCTGAACTTTACACAGAAATGGAATCGGTTTTCGTTGAATACAACGAAAACCTGGTTCCATTTTTTATTGAAAGATCTTACCTCCACAAAAGTACTCTTCTAAGAGCCAAGATCGAGGATATCGATACCGAGCAGGATGCAGAAGACATGATTGGTGCAGAACTCTACCTGCCTCTTGAGCAATTACCTCAGCTTCCCGACGATAAATTCTATTTCCATGAGATCATTGGCTTTGATGTTATCGATCAACAACACGGGAATATTGGAAAGATTGTTTCCATCAACGATACTACAGCCCAGGCGCTGTTCGAAATTGACAAGGATGGCAAACAAATCCTGATTCCAATGAACGATGAGTTTATTGAAAAGGTAGACAAAAAGAACAAGCAGATCAAAGTTATCACTCCTGAAGGTCTGGTTGACCTTTACCTTAACTAAGCATAGGTTTCATCCCATCCGAACGCCTCCAGTATTGGATCATAGACGATAGTTCCCTTTACAATATTAAGTCCCTTAGCAAGCAATGAATCATGATCACATGCTTTTTCCCAACCTGCATCTGCCAGTTTGAGAATATAAGGTAGTGTGACATTCGTTAAAGCAAGCGTAGAAGTATATGGCACCGCTCCAGGCATGTTTGTCACACAATAATGTACGATATCATTAATGATATAAGCAGGATCTTCATGCGTAGTAGGCCTCGTGGTTTCGATACAACCTCCCTGGTCCACCGCTACATCCACGATCACCGCACCTGGTTGCATCGTTTTTAGCATATCTCTGGTAACAAGTTTTGGAGCTTTTGCGCCTGTGATTAGCACACCACCAACTACAAGATCTGTGGTTTTCAAGTGTTTCCTAATATTATATTCGTTCGAGAATTCGGTTACCACGTGACTAGGCATGATATCGTTCACATACCTTAATTTATTCATGTTCACATCAAGAACGGTGACCTGTGCGCCTAATCCAGCTGCCATTTTCGCCGCTTGAATTCCAACCACACCTGCACCCAAGACAAGCACTTTACCTGGCGGAACACCCGGCACACCACCAAGTAACAAACCTTTACCCTGCACAGGTTTTTCAAGATATTTCGCTCCCTGCTGAATAGCCATCCTTCCTGCTACCTCACTCATAGGAGTTAATAATGGCAATGTACCATCCTTATCCTCTACCGTTTCATAAGCTATACACACAGATTTACTAAGCATCATGGCCTCCGTAAGATTCTGGTTGGAAGCAAAATGAAAATATGTAAATACTATCTGATCTTCTTTAATTAAACCATATTCCTGTTCGATCGGTTCTTTGACCTTTACGATCATATCGCTAACCTCGTAAACCCGGTCTATAGAAGGAAGCAGAGTAGCGCCTGCAGCATGGTAGTCTTTATCATCAAAACCACTGGAATCACCAGCAGTTGATTGTACATAAACCTCATGACCTTTTCTCGAAAGTTCGAGTACTCCGGCAGGTGTCATGCCCACCCTGTTTTCATTGTTTTTGATCTCCTTCGGAATTCCAATTTTCATGGTAGATAATTTTATTTCCGAAAAATAAAAAAGAAAATAAAAATAGGGGTATAAAAATTTATAAATAACATTTTACACCCCTATCTATTAATTTAAAGGGGCTTACATTACGATATTTACAATTTTACCCGGAACGACTATCACTTTCTTAGGGGTAGATCCGTCTAATTGATTTTTAGTCCGGTCATCGTTGAGAACATTCTTTTCAATTTCCTCTCTGGACATATCCATAGGTAATTCCATCGTAAATCTCATCTTTCCATTAAAGGAAACCGGGTAGTTCTTCGTACTCTCCACAAGAAACTTCTCTTCATACTCCGGGTACTCCGCGGTAGTAATAGATTCAGCATTCCCAAGTTTTTCCCAAAGCTCTTCGGCAATGTGAGGTGCGTATGGCGCAATGAGCACAGTTAAAGGCTCAAGCACCTCCCTTTGGTTACAGTTTTGAGCAGTAAGCTCATTTACACAGATCATAAATGTAGAAACCGAAGTATTGAAACTGAAGTCTTCAATATCCTCTGTTACTTTTTTAATGGTTTTATGTAGTGTTTTTAAAGAGTCGGCTGAAGCTTTATCGTTAGTAATAACGAACTGCTCTTCATTATGAAAAAGCTTCCAGAATTTCTTCAGAAAATTATGTACGCCGGTAATTCCCGCTGTATTCCATGGTTTTGCCTGTTCGAGCGGCCCCAGGAACATTTCATACATTCTCAGAGTATCTGCGCCATATCGCTCACAGATCTCATCTGGATTCACCACATTATATTTAGACTTGGACATTTTCTCCACTTCCCTTCCAACAATGTATCGTCCATCTTCCAGCACGAATTTAGCATCTGCAAATTCTGGCCTCCACTTTTTGAAACCTTCTACATCAAGTTCATCTGAGGAATTCACCAACGAAACATCTACATGAATTGGCTGCACGTTGTTTCCCTTGATCTGGGTGCTTGAAATGAATACATTCTCACCTTCCAGCCTGTAAACAAACGCACTGGTTCCCAGGATCATTCCCTGGTTGATCAATTTCTTGAATGGCTCCTCTACCGTAAGTCTCCCACGATCGCTTAGAAATTTGGTCCAGAATCTGGAATATAATAAATGACCCGTAGCATGTTCGCTACCACCAATATAAAGATCCACATTCTCCCAGTACTGCTGTGCCTCTTCGGAAACAAAAGTATCAGGATTGCCGGCATCCATATATCTGAAAAGATACCAGCTACTTCCAGCCCATCCCGGCATGGTATTCAATTCCAACTGAAATACTGTGGAGTTATTAATCTTATCATTAGAAACTACCTCGTTTTTTTCAGTATCCCATGCCCAGTTGGTAGCATTTCCCAGAGGTGGTTCACCGGTTTCAGTAGGAAGATACTTCTCTACTTCTGGTAACCTTAATGGAAGGTGCTCCAGATCTATCATTTTTGGCAGGCCATTCACGTAGTAAACAGGAAATGGTTCTCCCCAGTATCTCTGTCGGCTAAAGACGGCATCTCTAAGCCTGTAATTTGTCTTACCATAACCCTGACCTGTTTTTTCAAGCTCAAGAATTACACGGTTCAGCGCTTCTTTATATTCCAGCCCGCTAAGAAAATCTGAGTTTGTGATTACTGTTCCTTCTTTCCCCGCATAAGCTTCCTGGGAAACATCTACATCTTCGAAAATATTAGTGATAGGGAGATCAAAATGTCTCGCAAAATCATGATCTCTTTGGTCTCCACAAGGAACGGCCATTACCGCCCCGGTTCCATATCCTGCCAACACATAATCCCCGATCCAGATTGGAACAGGCTCTTTGGTAAAAGGATGTTCTGCATACGCACCAGTGAAAGCACCGCTAATGGTCTTTACATCTGCCATTCGCTCACGCTCACTCCTTTTTGCCGTCGCTTCAATATAAGCTTCAACTTCTTCCTTATGATCTTCAGTAGTGATCCTGGAAACGAGTTCATGCTCTGGAGCAAGTGTCATAAAATTGACTCCAAAAATGGTATCGGGTCTTGTGGTGAAAACTTCAAATTCTGCATCGCTGTTCATTACTTTAAAAGCAACCTGAGCACCTACAGATTTCCCGATCCAATTACGCTGACTCTCCTTCAGACTTTCGGTCCAGTCAAGTTTATTGAGGTCCTGCAGCAATCTTTCAGCAAAAGCTGAAATTCTCATGCTCCATTGAGTCATTTTTTTACGAACTACCGGGTAGCCTCCTCTTTCAGAAACACCATTTACGATTTCATCATTAGCAAGAACAGTTCCCAGTTGCGGACACCAGTTCACTTCAGTTTCAGCGAGGTAGGTAAGCCTGTATTTTAATAAAATTCGTTCTTTTTCATCTTCAGAATAACGATTCCATTCTTCCGCAGAGAATTCAGCAATATCAGCATCACAGGCAGAATTAACCCGTGTATTTCCTTCCGAAGAAAAAATATCCACCAGTTCAGAAACCGGTCTTGACTTTTCAGCTTCCAGATCATACCAGCTCTCGAATAACTGGATAAAGATCCACTGTGTCCATTTATAATAATCTGGTTCACTGGTACGCACTTCGCGACTCCAGTCGAATGAAAAGCCGATCTTATCAAGTTGCTCCCGGTAACGGGCAATGTTATTTTGAGTTGTCAACGCAGGATGCTGACCCGTCTGGATCGCGTACTGCTCTGCCGGAAGCCCAAAACTATCATATCCCTGGGGATGCAATACGTTAAATCCCTTATGGCGCTTGTATCGGGCATAGATATCACTGGCAATATACCCTAACGGATGCCCTACATGTAAACCGGCTCCAGAAGGATAAGGAAACATATCCAGCACATAATATTTTGGTTTATCTGTATTGTTAGTAGCCTTGAAAGTCTGGTTTTGCGCCCAGTATTTCTGCCATTTTTCCTCAATCTTATTAAAGTGGTAACTCATGTGATATCTGCTTAACTAAATTCTTATGAACAGCCCGGGAAGTTCAAAACCCCAAAGCACAGGTGGCGGGATCTCTCCTGCCATTTTTATACGGATGCAAAAATACAATTTTAAAGGACTTTTTTGAGGCTAACAAGGAACACTTAAAGGGTTTTTCTCGCCTGCTCTTCCATGGGCTTCAGGCATTCATAGATCATTTTATTCACCGGCGTTTTAATTCCCAGTCGCTCACCTTCCCGAACGATATAGCCATTAAAGTTCTCGATTTCTGAAGGTTTTCCCTCCATAATATCTCTTTGAGTGGAAGCGGTAGTTCCTTCCGGCTGATTTTCGATGATCTGAAAGGCCTTTTCAATATGCTCATTATTCAAAGGAATATCTTTGGCATTAGCAACTGATCTAATTTCTGCGGAAGTTTGTTTCATAAGATCAAACAGGTATGCACTATTTCTAATCTTATCGATACTTACGCGGGTAAGTCCGCCAATTCCACTGATGGTGCAGATAAAAAGAAACTTTTTCCAGATCTCCAGCTGAATATTTTCCGGATGAAGAAAATCAATTTTAGCTTCCGAAAATAAAGTACTAATCTTTGAAATCCGTTTAGATCTATTATTGTCTGCTTCCCCAAAAACGATCCTTGGCTCAAAGGAGGCGTGCTTGATCTTCCCGGGTTTTTCAATATAGCTCACGATAAAACATAAACCCGCAAGTACGTTTTCCTTCGGAATTATTTTGGTGAGTTTTTCATAATTATCTGCTCCATTCTGTAATGGTAGCACGATAGTATCTTTGGAAATATTTTTTTTTAATTCTGAAGCAACCTCTGGAAGTTGCCAGCTTTTAACTCCTAATAGTATAAGATCTGGAGTCTCAACTTCATCAATATCACTGGTTACCAACTCTGGATGCACAGTAATATCTCCATTGATACTTTCCAGCTGCAAGCCTGATTCATTGATCGCCCTCAAATGTTCTCCACGAGCGATAAAACTCACTTTGTTACCAGATTCTGCAAGTCTCGCTCCAAAGTAACCGCCAACTCCACCTGCTCCGTAAACTAAGATTTTCATAAACGTCTTTTGCCCAAATGTACTTATTTCGGTTTAACCTGAAGATCAGCAGGTTCAATCATTAAAACTTCACAACTTAATGCATCCAATATTTTCAAAAGTTTAAACGTTTTAAATATTGAGAATGCTGAACTTTCTTATTTTTACAAAAAATCTGAAGTCACTATATGACCACATCTTTTGAAAGGTATCAAAAACGCCGACTCATATCCTCCTATTTCTCTGTTGTGATTAGTATTGCACTGGTTTTATTTCTCTTGGGAATGCTGGGACTTTTGGTTTTGAACACCAAGAAAGTGGCAGATCATTTTAAAGAACAGATAGCGCTTACCGTGTACCTTAAAGATACAGCCAAGGAAGTGGAGATCGAACAATTGAAGAAGAGCCTGGCGATGGCAGATTATACTAAGACTACTACCTATGTAAGCAAGGAAGATGCTGCTGCTGCACATAGCGAAGAAATTGGGGAGGACTTCATGGAATTCCTGGGTTACAATCCACTGCAAAATTCTATTGATGTTTATATGAATGCCGATTTCGTTTCTTCGGAACAGGTTGATGAAATCGCAGCAGATCTCACTTCCAAGAATTTTGTAGATGAGGTCGTATATGATAAACCGCTAATCGCCTTATTGAATGATAATGTCAAGAAAATAAGTCTTTGGGTATTGATTGCCAGTACGGTTTTCACATTTATCGCAGTCCTGCTCATAAACTCTAGTATCAGGCTCGCTGTGTATTCAAAAAGATTTATCATCAAGACCATGCAAATGGTAGGCGCTACCAAAGGTTTTATACGCAGACCTTTTATCTGGCAAAGTGTAAAACTAGGTCTTATTGGCGCAATTCTCGCCCTTATTGGAATGGCCGCAGTGCTATTCTATCTCAACAACAGTTTTCAGGAATTGAATCTTCTGGGAGATGTAAAAATGCTTGTGATGCTATTCTCTGGAATTTTCCTGATGGGTATAGTAATTACCTGGATAAGTACATATTTCGCGACATCTCGTTTTCTGAATCTTAAAACAGATGAACTTTACTATTAGACCATGAAAAAAGAGAAAGAAATTCATCAAGGAGGAAGTTTTAATACCGGATTCGTTTTCGGGAAAAGAAACTATATGTTCATGTTCATTGGTCTTGCCGTGATCGCACTTGGCTTTATACTCATGTCTGGTGGTGGTAGCGAAGATCCGAACGAATTCAATGATGCTATTTACAACTTTCAACGCATAAGGCTTGCACCTACCCTCGTTCTAATTGGCTTTGCGATCGAAGTCTATGCCATCCTGTTGAACCCACATAAAAAATAATCGAATTTGGATCTATTAGATGCGGTGATCCTAGGGATCATCCAGGGACTTACTGAATTTTTACCAGTTTCCTCAAGCGGACATTTAGAATTAGGAAAAGCAATTCTCGGGGATACTAGCGTACCTGAAGAATCACTATTATTTACGGTGGTACTCCATTTTGCTACCGCATTAAGCACCCTGGTAATTTTCAGAAAAGATGTTCTTGAAATATTAAGCGGTCTATTCAGTTTTAAATGGAACGAAGAAACCCAGTTTTCATTAAAGATCATTATTTCTATGCTTCCTGCTGTAATTGTAGGACTACTTTTTGAAGAACAGCTTGAAGCGCTTTTTGGAGGAAATATATTGTTCGTTGGGTTTATGCTTCTTGTGACCGCATTGCTTTTATGGCTTGCAGATAAAGCTAAAGATACCGGAAAAAAAGTAAGTTATTCTAATGCGTTCGTAATTGGAGTAGCCCAGGCGATCGCTATGCTCCCAGGAATTTCAAGAAGTGGTGCAACCATTTCCACTTCTGTTTTGCTTGGAAACGACAAAACGAAAGCTGCAAGATTTTCATTCCTAATGGTAGTACCTCTTATCTTCGGAAAGATCGCAAAGGATCTTTTAGGAGGAGAATTAACTTCCAGTTCCACAGACCTGACAGCCCTTGCAGTAGGTTTCATAGCGGCCTTTATCGCCGGTTTGGTTGCCTGCACCTGGATGATCACGCTCGTTAGAAAAAGCAAGCTCTCCTGGTTTGCCATCTATTGTTTTGTAGTGGGAATCGCAGCGATTATTTTTGCCTATGCTCAATAAACAATTTACTGCGGAAGAATTCAAAGCCGGACAGGTACTGCTTTTTGACAAACCTTTGAACTGGACTTCTTTTCAGCTGGTGAACAAAGTAAGATGGCTCATTAGAAGAAGTTGTAATATCAAGAAAATCAAAGTTGGTCATGCTGGAACTTTAGATCCGCTGGCTACTGGACTTTTGATTATTTGTACAGGAAAGTTTACCAAAACCATTCCCGATCTACAGGGACAGATCAAAGAATATACTGGAACCATTAGTCTCGGTGCCACGACACCATCTTTTGATCTCGAAACCGAATTTGATGCTACTTTTGAAACTTCCCATATTACTGAAGCAAAGTTACTGGAAACCTGTAAAAAATTTATTGGAAAGATCGAACAGACACCACCGGTTTTTTCAGCTTTGAAAAAGGAAGGAAAGCGACTTTACGAATACGCCCGGGAAGGGGAAAGGGTTGAAGTCAAAAAACGAGAGATCGAAATAAACGCTTTTGATATCGACTCTGGTAAATTTCCAGATATAGATTTCAGAGTAGTTTGTAGTAAAGGAACATACATTCGCAGCCTGGCTCACGAATTCGGGATGGCTTTAGACAGTGGAGCACATCTTTCAGCTTTAAGAAGAACCGGTATTGGGGAGTATTCCGTAGAAAATGCGATGGATATTGAATCTTTCGAAAAATTCTTACCTTCACGGGAGAACATTTAAGATAGAGGAAACTCTAATCCCATGGATTTTTTCGACAAACACAAAGCTCTCATTATTACTTCCCTGCTATTTGCTGTGCTATTTCTGGCGCTGTACAATCTCAACATGGCGAACAAGAAAAAAGCAGCCGGAGAAATGCTCGTGGATCTTGAGCAATTTCAGAAGGAAAAGGCTCCGGAAGAAGAACTTGAAGAACAGGAAGCGCAACCTCAGCAACAACGAAGAAACGTCCAGACCAACAAGGCTTACAATGAAGATAAGGAAGCCCGGGACGCAGACATGAAGAACAAGCTGGACGAAATTTTCCAGAAGAATAGTGCCAGCCAGGAAGCCGAGGAAAGCGAAGACACCCAGGGCGACGGAAACTACCAGGTTAATAAGAAAACTGCTGAGAGGAAGAAAGATGCTTCGAACGGTGATAATTCATTGGAAGAGAGCTCACAAAAATCGGCAGTGTATGATTATAGCAGTATATCATTCTCCTTAAAGGGCCGCCGTGCAGTTAAGATTCCGAATCCAGTTTATACCTGCGACGTTGCAGGCAAGATCGTGATCAACATTAGTGTGGATGCGAACGGATATGTTATTGACACCAGCCTGAATAAGGGTAGTTCTACATCAGGCAATGAGTGTCTTGTTGAAAGAGCGATGGAATATGCGGCAGGAGCAAGGTTTAGTAAGCTTGCCGGCAAGAACGAGCAGCCAGGGACCATCACCTATTATTTTAGATCTTAGAAAATGGCAGAACCAAAACGATGTGGCTGGTGCGAAGGAGATGCGCTCTATGAAGCTTATCATGACCAGGAATGGGGAGTTCCGGTTCTTGATGACCAAAATTTATTTGAATTTCTTAGCCTTGAAACCTTTCAGGCAGGATTGAGCTGGATCACAGTATTAAGAAAAAGGCAGAATTTCAGGGAAGCGTTTGATGATTTCGATTATAGAAAGATCGCTTTGTATGAAGAACCTAAGATCATGGAACTAATGGAAAATGCCGGAATCATTAGGAACCAATTAAAAATTAGAGCCACCGTGAGTAATGCACAGCAATTCATCAAAATCCAGGATGATTTTGGCAGTTTTAGTAGGTATATCTGGAACTTCGTGGATGGTACTCCAATACAGAGTAAAGTGATTAATTATAGGGAAGCACCTGCAACCACGACTATCAGCGACAAGTTATCAAAAGACCTGAAGAAGCGCGGTTTTAAGTTTACCGGCTCCACGGTAATTTATGCACATATGCAAGCAACCGGAATGGTGAATGATCATGAAATCGATTGTTTTCGTTATGATGAGATCAGGAAACTTGGTGAAAAGATGAAAACTTGAAAACTACTGGTTGCTACTTTAGATAACTAAGAAACTCTTCTCTCGGGATTTCCTGCGCTCCCAAGCTGGCAAGATGATCTGTATACACCTGGCAGTCTATTAGACGTACGTCTTCCTCCTGAAGTTTTTGAACCATTTTTATAAATCCAAACTTGGAAGCGTTGCTCACATTGGCAAACATACTTTCACCGCAGAATAGTTTTTTCTCTCGAAGGTAAATTCCGTATAAACCTCCAACAAGATTATCATTATCCCATACTTCAGCTGAAATGGCTATTCCCATTCGGTGTAACTCCAGGTAAGATTTCTTAATCTCCGGAGTGATCCAGGTACCATCCTGACCTTTTCTGAAAACTTTTCCGCAGTGATCAATGACCGCCTCAAAATCCTGATTGAATGTAACCTGAAACTTATCTTGATTCAGGTAAGGACGCATACTTTTCGAAATCTTCAGCTCTTCAGGAAACAGCACCATTCTGGGATCTGGCGACCACCATAAAACAGGCTGGCCTTCACTATACCAAGGAAAGATCCCTAAGTGATAGGCCTCCAGTATGCGATCAATACTGAGTTCCCGCGTGACTGCAAGAAAACCATCTTCATCTGCCAGCTCTACTGGAGGAAATTTTTGTCCCGGACCTATAAAATACACCTACTCAAAATTGTTTGATGAAATTAAAAAAGTCCGATGAAATAATCACCGGACTTTTAATTTTTATAAGACTTCTACCTAGAAAGGCAGATCGTCGTAATCCTCTTCGTTCAAATCACTTGCTGGCTCGAACTGGTCTGGTGGCGGCACATTACCTCCAGATGGCTGTTGCGCGGCAAGGTTCTCAATTCTCCAACCCTGTACAGAATTGAAGTATTTAGTTTCCCCTTGTGGACTCACCCATTCTCTACCTCTAAGGTTGATACCAACCTTTACTGGCTGACCTACTTTAAAAGCATCCAGAAGACTACATTTATCCTGAACGAATTCGATCATGATATGCTGAGGATATTGCTCCTCTGTCGTCACAACCATTTCTCTCTTCTGAAATCCATTATTTCCGAAGGTCTTTGTATCTCCTATTAATTTGATTTTTCCCTGTACTTCCATTTTATCTCTATTTTGCTAATAATATTTTCCAGGCTTTCATTGGCTCATCCTGTTCAAGATAGCGCTGCGCCTGTTTATGAATTTTTTCCTGATCCTTGTTTTCAACTAATTCAGCTACTTCAGCTTCCTGCTTCTTAAAATCCTGAATTTCGGCTTTATCTGGCAAGGATTCTACATTTCCAAGTTTCCCAAGATCATTACCAGTAAGAACATTACTGTTCTTGATCTCTTCTGGCATTGCATCTACACCAATTCCTAACGTTGAAAGCGGCTTTGGAACTTCGAACATTCCCGTTCTGGCTCTTGAATACCAATTGCCACCCATACGGGCTACCTGGTCTATCTTATATTGATCAATATAACCGTTTTCATCCAGAACTTCTTCCTTCACATGGATCTTGACTACGTGACAGATGACAAGATTTCCCGCTCCACCTTCAGTTCCGGTTTCAATGATATCAACGATCTTGCATTCCATTTGGACCGGAGATTCTGCGACACGAAATGGCTTCACCAGATCAGATTTCAACATTGTAAGCCCGGCTTTCTCGAACTCATTTACACCTTCCCCATACTCCGTACTGGAAAGTGACATTTGCTGAACAATGTCGTAATTTACAACATTGATCACCACCTCATCTACTTTTTTTGCATTCTCAAAAGTATGCTTGGTCGTATTGTCCCGTCCCCGTCTTGCAGGAGAAAAAATAAGAACCGGAGGATTTGCGCCAAAAACATTGAAAAAACTAAAAGGAGATAAATTAGGTTTCCCCTCCTCGTCTATGGTACTTGCAAAAGCAATAGGTCTTGGTCCAATAGACCCAAGTAAATACTGATGTAATTTACCTGTTCCTATATCTTTTGGCTCTATACTGAACATATACTTTATTTTCGCCAAAGATAAAGAAATGTAGAGGGAATGAAAAGCCAAAGCATTACAATAAAAATCATTTTAAAACGCTTATATTTATTCTATAAAGCCGTAGTAATACATGAATCTACCCGACGAACGCAGCTTTAATCGCTGGTTTATCATTCTTTCCTGTCTTGTGGTTACCGCGTTGGTCCTTTGGAACACCAGCATCTTTTTTCAACGGCTTAAGGAAGACGAAAGAGCTAAAATGAATATCTGGGCCCAGGCGCAGGAAGAACTAAGTGCCGCTCCTGAAGATGCTGATCTGAGCCTGATCCTTGAGATCCTGAATAATAATACCACAATACCCATTATACACACCAATGAGGATGGAGCGATCGCATATACCACGAATATTGACCCGGTGATCCTGGAAGATCGCGAAAGATTAGAGGAATATCTTATTGAGCTAAAACAAGAAAATGAACCAATCGCCGTAGATCTTGGAGAAGGTCAGGTCCAGAATTTATACTACGGAAATTCTCCCGCACTTAATAAACTCAAATACTACCCAATTGGGCTTACGCTTATAGGCTTTCTTTTTATTGGGGTCGTTTATTTTTTCTATACAACTACAAAGAATAGTGAACAGAACAAGTTATGGGCGGGTATGGCCAAGGAGACTGCCCATCAAATCGGGACTCCGCTGAGCTCCTTAATCGGGTGGACTGAAATTTTAAAATCTGAAGATGTGGATCCTTCTTATATCAAGGAGATGGAAAAGGATATCGACCGCTTACAAACCATTACTGAAAGATTTTCGAAAATTGGATCGGCACCAAATCTGAAGGAGATAGACATTGTAGAAGCTACCCGGGAAAGTTTTGACTATTTAAAATTAAGAAGTTCCAATCTTATTGATTTCAGCATTCAGACTCCAAGGCAACCAATCTGGGTTATGCTTAATGATCAACTCTATAGCTGGACCATAGAAAACCTGGTTAAGAATGCAATAGATGCCATGCGTGGAAAAGGAGAGCTCTTGATCGAGATCAAGCAAGACATGAAGCAGGCACATATCTATATTACAGATACCGGAAAAGGAATAGACAAGAACAAATTTAAAGTGATCTTCGAGCCTGGACAAACCACCAAAAAACGTGGTTGGGGACTCGGTTTATCCTTAGCCAGAAGAATTATAGAGGAATATCACCAGGGTAAGATCAAGGTTGCTAAAAGTGAGCTTGGAAAAGGCACGACTTTCCAGATAAGTCTCAAAAAGATCTAATACTGGCTTATATTTTCCCTTAACCAAACTGGAACCGGGAAAGTACAGTTCTTATCGAAATCATAACAGACTACTGTGTCCAGACCTTCAGCACAGATCTGATCCTCATTGTTCATTATCAAGTGCCTTATAGAGAAACTGCTATTCCCTACCTTATCAAGTTTGGTTAAAACTCGGGCAACTCCCGGATAATGTAAAGGTCGCTTGAAATCGCAATTCGTAGACACCAGCATAGTTCCCTTATTTGTTTTCTGATAGAACTCGTGGATACCGGTAGACTCCCAGAAATTGACTCTTCCGCTTTGCAGAAAGCGCATGAACGTGATATTATTCACATGCCGATACATATCCAGATCGCTCCAGTCAATCCTAAGTTCAAGACTCAGTTTATATTCTGCGATTTCTTTCAAAGCTCTACGTTCGCATGAATTTTATCTGCAAGTTCCTGGAATTCCTCTTCAGTCATTTTCACTTTGTTGGAAAAGTTCATTTCATCCATGGTATTTAAAGGAATAAGATGAACATGGGTGTGTGGTACCTCAAGTCCAATAACGGCCATTCCCACTCTTTTGCACGGAACGGTTTTTTCAAGTGCAAGAGCAACACTTCTGGAGAAACGCATTAATTCCTGGTAGATCTCTTCCTCAAGATCCCAGATCTTATCCACTTCCTTCTTCGGAATGCAGAGGGTATGCCCCTTTCCATTAGGATTCACATCGAGAAATGCAAGAAACTGACTGTTCTCTGCTACTTTATAAGCTGGCACTTCTCCTCTAACGATCTTTGTAAATAAGGTTGACATAATATTAGTATGGTTGGTTTGCCTTAAAATTAAAAAATCCTTTTCTCAAATCTTAAAAATAAGATGAAAGAAAAGGATCATATTTTAACTGTAATGAACTGTTACTCTCTCCAGATCTCGATCACATCAAAGGTAACTGTACCGTTAGGTACCTGAATTTCAGCAGTATCACCTACTTTTTTACCAAGTAAACCTTTACCAATTGGAGAGTCGACAGAGATCTTTCCAGATTTAAGATCGGCTTCGCTTTGTGCGACCAGCTTATAAGTCATTTCTGCTTCGTTGGTCTGGTTCTTAATTTTAACATGTGAGTGTACAAGTACTTTGGAAGTATCCAGTTGAGATTCATCGATCACGCGTGCGTTAGCCATAACTTCTTCCAGTTTGGAAATTTTCAATTCCAATAATCCCTGGGCTTCCTTAGCAGCATCATATTCAGCGTTTTCACTAAGGTCTCCCTTATCTCTCGCTTCACCAATTGCATTTGATGCCTTTGGTCTTTCTACATCTTTCAAGTGGTTAAGCTCATCTCTGAGTTTTTTCAAGCCTTCAGGGGTGTAATAAGATACTTTACTCATAACTTTATCGTTTTAAAATTCCGCGGAAATAACCATGGTTAGATTGCGGAATTATTAGCTTAATGATCTGGTAATTTTTATGGTTCCACGACGTGGAAAAGCCCGGATCTACAAATTTTTAGTGCTCCGGGTTCAAATTATTACATTGTTAATTAAAAAAATCCCATGAATAACGGGATTTCTTTGAACAAATGTAAGAAATTTAATCTTTTGGAGCAATTATATTATTTTCGCCTCAATTCAATTTACATGAAGAAACTACTGAGTCTATTGACTGTTTATGTACTACTTACAGCCTGTTCCGGGTCTGATGATTCCTTTAATAACAACCCAAATCTTGCCGATCTAAATTTCAGGTTTCAGGTGAATTTATCTTTACCTGAATACAACAATCTGCAGTTTCCAGGAAACGCTTACGCGACCTACAATTATGGAGTGAAAGGTGTGGTTATATACAATATCAACAACGATCAATTTGTCGCTTTTGAACTAAGTGATCCAAATCACCCGCCAAGATCCTGTTCTGCCATGACCCTGAATGGTGTGATCGCAAATTGTAACTGTGATGATAATTCTTATAATGTGATCACAGGACAACTTTCAGAAGGAGAAGGTGAATATGGTATGAAACCATATAGAGTTGAGCGGTCTGGCAACATACTGCAGATCTTCAACTAAAAAAAAGCCTTCTCTTCAAACCCCTACAATTTGAAAAGAAGGCTGCAAAAATGCATTGGAGTTGATTTAGAACTTCAATGTAAGTCCAAGTAAGAAGTTTGTTGTTGCCTGTGGATAATATCCGGCTCCGTCAAAGGTTTGCACTCCAGATGGATTAGTATCGCTGGAAATATCATAGGTGTAATAATACCCGTTAGACACATATTCTTCTCCAAATATATTATTTACCAGTCCTGTAAGCACGATCTCACGGAACATCCAGGCCTTATCCCAGGTGAATTGAACATTAAAATCGTTCACAAAATAGCTGTCTAGTTTAGAATTTTCTGCTTCCACGTTACTCATAAACTGCTCCCCAACATATTTAGAGAGAAATTTGAGTTCCAGCCCGTCAACTGGTGAATATTCCAGCATGTTCGCAGCGACAATCTCTGGAGAATATGAAATATCTGTATCCCCATAGGCTACCAGTTCTCCATCGAATGGAGAAACAAAGTCCACATTCTTATTTCGGCTTAAGGAGATATTTGGGCGTATATTAAAGTCGTCTGTCACTCTAACTGTTGCATCTACCTCTAGTCCCAGTCGGTAAGAATTTCCGCTATTCTGGCGAATAAACGCCCCAACATCATCAAGACCACCGGTAAGCACCAGCTGATTTTGATAATCCATATAATACAGGTTCGTGTTCAAAACGAAATTGGTGCTTTGATGTCTCCATCCAAGTTCAAAATCATTCAATTCTTCAGGTTCCGGATCTCCATTTTCATAATCGCCACGACTTGGCTCACGATGAGCACGTGCGTATGATAGGTAGAACTGGTCACCTTCGCTCAATTGATAGGTTAACCCAGCCTTCGGATTAAAGAAACTAAAGTTATCATCGTTCAAAAATCGGGTCTGGTCATCCAGAAGTCCATCGGTTTCATAGTTCACGGTTCTTAACTGAAGATCTAAATAACCTCCAAGTTTTTCAGTAATGGCAAAGTTTGCTTTTCCGTAGATATTGAAGTCGGTTTTATCTGCCTGGTTGAAATAGTATGGTGCGTAAAGATCATTATTTCTCGCAAATCTGGTATAGATCACCTCGCCATAATGATCACCTCCATATTTGTTCCATCCTCCACCAAGAGTAAGATCCCAGTTCGTAGTCTCATAGTTCACGCTAAAAACAGTTCCGTAGAAATGATTATCCAGCCATTTGGTCCCTACAAGATCTGATGATGCAATTTCCTCGTCATTAGACATGAATAGAGGAAGTCCGAATTCCTGAAGATCTGCATCTTCTTCATATTCCTCGTAATATCCACGACCATAAGTATAGTGAAGGGCAAGGTTTGTAGACCAGTTAGACCCAAAATCCTGGTTCCATAGTAACTGGTAATGATCCTGTTTATAATTATCTGTCTGCCCATCATAGAACTTCGTATTCCCATCCTCATCGGTATAGATTCCTGCCGGATTGAAAGTCCGGTCATTTTCTAGTGTTTCAGCATCGATACCATACCAGGCCTGATATGTTCTTTCGCTACCACCAAAAGTAAGAGCTTTAATAAGTGTATTATCATCTACAAAAGATCCCTGAAGAAAGTATGATTTCAAATCGCTACTTGCCCGGTCTATATAACCATCACTCCTAATTTTTGAAGCACGTCCCGTAAAACTGAAATGATCATTAATAAGACCAGTGCTAAATTTGACGGTATGCTTAAAGGTGTTGTAAGAGCCGATACTGTTCGCGATCTCACCCTGAGCTTCTTCTTTGTAAGCATCTGTAAGGATGTTAAGACTCGCACCAAAGGCTCCGGCTCCATTGGTGGATGTTCCCACACCACGCTGTAGCTGTAAATTTTCTACGGAAGAAGCAAAATCTCCCAGGTTCACCCAGAAAGTTCCCTGACTTTCAGAATCGTTATATGGCACACCGTTGATGGTTACATTCACCCTTGTGGCATCACTACCACGAACACGAATTCCCGTATACCCTACACCGTTCCCCGCATCGGTTGTTGTAACCACATTGGGCATATAGCTCATAAGTACCGGGATATCCTGTCCAAGATTCCTATCGGCAATTTCTTCGTTGCTTAAATTGCTATATGTGATTGGAGATTCGTCGGTTACCCTCACAGAAGATAGAAATACTTCATCCAGAGATTCCTGTGCTCCGGCAAGATCAATATTTAAAGTTGTGTCTCCGGTTAGATTTACAGTTCTACTTCTTTGATTTCCGAAGGAGAAGATAAGCGTATAATTTCCTTCTGAAAGTTGAAGCTCATAATAACCATTTTCGTTGGTCAAAGTTCCGGAGCCTGTGCTTTGCAGATAAACTGAAGCTCCATCGATAGGATTTCCATTTTCAGTTACAATACCACTGAGTTTGTAATCCTGTGCATAGGCCTGAAGAGAAATTGTCAGCAGCGCCACAAAAGATAATAAATGTTTCATTCGCAAAATTTTCTACGAATAAAAGGGGCAATTATTCTTTCCTGATTTAGTTATAAAATAAAAAATCCTGAGATCACCAAAATGGCAATAACAGGAGTACATACACCGCAGTTTCGTGCGTATCCCTTGGCAGCATTACCTGCCCAGGTTCATTGGGTATGATCTCAGCCCGTGAAGGCACCCCTTATGAGATTATGGCGCAAATGTAATATGCTTTTTTAGAAATGCAATACATTTGAGGAAAATTGGGAATAAAGTTTTAAAGGACACGGGAAGTTTATGCTAAATACAAAACGCTCTTTAACAGTAAAGGTTGTTGCAGGATATGTAATTGTTTCCATTCTCGCCGGGCTTGCCGTCTGGTATATTTATAACCAGGTACTTACCTATTCTGAAATTGCGCAGACGAATACTGAAAATACACAGCAGCTCATCCTGGTATCTGAGATTTCCACCAACCTCAACGAATCTGAGAATACAAGCCGACGTTTGATACAAACCGGTAACGAGGAAGAACTACAGCTTTACAATTCTCAAATTGACAGTATTAAATCCAAGATCAATGAATTGGAGAAAAGTTATACGCAACTTGATTTTGAAGACGAAGCCGATAGTATTTACCAACTTCTCGAACAAAAGACAGAAAACCTGAAGGAGCTGGTTGCCTTGCGAGATACCGACAGGAATACCAATTATTACCGGAAAGCTCTTGGGGAGCTTCGGAATATCGACCAGTCTTTCAAGGATTACAATTACGAGAACAGATTCAGGAATTTAAAATCTTATCAAAAGGATGTGCTGGTAAAGTGGCTGGAATATTCAAGAGAAGATAATGCCGAAAATATTACTACTCAGCGTTTGGATTCGCTGGTCAAATCTGTAAAAAGAGTACTAACGGACCTTGAATTTGCTAACCGACAGTTTCAAAACGAGGTGGTTCAGAAGGAAAATGAGTTGCTCAATAATGATATGATTCTGAATCAGCAATTACAAGGTTTGCTATCTAATCTAGAGAAAAGCGAACGTAAAAATTCTTTGGAACGTGCAGAGACTTTTCAGAATATGCTGGACAAAACTTCCACGATTATCCTAATTGGGAGTTGTATCATTATCCTGATTATCCTTTATTTTATCATCAATATTATTGGAGATATTACCAGAAGTCAGCGTTACAGGGTGCAATTGGAAGAGGCCAAGAATTTTGCAGAATCACTACTGGCCAGTAGAGAGCAGTTCATGGCGGCGATCACTCATGATCTACGTAGCCCATTGACGACGGTTATGGGATATACAGATCTTATACAGAAAACCGATCTTGATGAAAAGCAGGCTTATTATTTAAAGCAGATCAAGAAATCTTCAGAATTTATTTTGAGACTGGTCAATGATCTGCTCGATCTTTCCAAGCTGGAAGCGGGAAAAATGTTGATAGAAAAACTAGCTTTTCACCCCGGTAAATTGATCGAGGATACTGTAAATAATATCATTCCTGCGGAAAGGACTAAGAATGTTACTATTGAAATTGTAGTTGCTCCTGAAGCACAAATGCAGCTGGTTAGTGATCCTTTCAGAATAAAACAGCTCCTGGCGAACCTGATCTCAAATGCCTGGAAATTTACTGAAGAAGGAAGTATTGTCATCTCTGCAAATCTCCTAAAACCGAAGAAGAACAAAGAAATTCTTGAATTGAGAGTCAAGGATTCCGGGATCGGGATCTCAAAAGAGAAACAGGATAGTATTTTCGAGGAATTCTCCCAGGAAGACAACAGTATTGAGAAGAAATTTGGCGGTACTGGCCTTGGACTTGCCATCACGAAAAGACTGGCGCATCTATTAGAAGGTGACACCAGGGTGGAAAGTGAACCCGGGATGGGAAGTGAATTTATCATTGAAATTCCTGTGGAAAAATATCAGCCTTCAGATGAGAAATCGAAGAAACGTTCAGAAAAGAAAATCGAGAATAATTATGCTGCTTCAGGACTAAAAGCGCTGGTTGTGGATGACGAACCTGGACAATTATCCCTTACCGTAGAACTATCCAGATCTATGGGTTTCGAAATTGATACTGCGGCAAATGGTAAGATCGCGCTGGAAAAGATAAATGGGAAAGAATATGATCTTATTCTTACCGATATTCAAATGCCAGTGCTGGATGGTTTTGAACTAATTAAAACTATTCGCGGTACCGATGAGATCATGCATCTGCCTGTTATCGCTCTATCGGGTCGTACAGATCTTGAAAAACAAGTCTATATGGATGCTGGTTTTGATGAAAAATTACTTAAACCCTATAAATCTTCAACTTTAAAAGATACCATTGCTGAAGTGCTGGACTTGGAACACAAAGAAACAGTTTCCAGTAATGTACAGGAAGGATCTAAAGAGCTGCAAACAGTTCTTTACGATCTTTCTGAGATTTATGAATTTGCTGGTAAAGATGATCATGCCTTTAAAGAAATACTTCGGGCCTTTATTGAGGGAACTAGAGAAAGTATGGTTCAGTTAAAATCGGCATGGGAGACTCAGAACGAGGGTGAATTGGGCAAAACTGCTCATAGAATGCTACCAATGCTTAGACAAATGCAGGCACATACCATCACGCCAGATCTATTAAAGCTTGAGGAAAGGAAAAAAATAAATGAAACTGAATTCATAAGCCTTCAGGCACAGCTTGAACGGCTAGTAAAAGAGATCGAATCAAAAATTATAGCTTGATCCCGTACTGCTTCAGCTTATTATAAAGCGTCTTTCTATCTATAGAAAGCATTCTGGCGGCTTTACTTTTATTACCGTCGGTTTTCTCAAGAGCATCAAGAATTAGCTGTTCCTCATTCTTATTCTTAAATAAGCCGTAATCGTTTTCCGTAGAACGACTGGAAGTTGCGATCTCATGAGGTAAAACTTTTAGCGGAATTAGATCTTCCTGAGTGAGCAATACTGCTCTTTTCACCATGTTCCGAAGTTCACGAAGATTACCAGGCCAGTTATAATTCTTAAATGCATCTATCGCTTTATCTGTAAAGCCAAGCACATTTTTCTCCAGGTCTTTGTTCGCTTCATCAAGAAAATGATTCGCAAACAGCATCAAATCTTCTTTACGCTCGCGAAGTGCCGGGATTTTTATAGAAAATTCATTAAGTCTATGGTAAAGATCTTCACGAAAATCACCTTCTTTTACTGCATTCGAGAGATCTTCATTGGTTGCTGTTACCACACGGATGTCTACTTCTATCTCATTATTACTACCAACAGGCTTTACACGTCTTTCCTGAAGCGCACGTAATAATTGTACCTGAAGTTCATAACTAAGATTTCCGATTTCATCAAGAAACAAAGTTCCACCGTTAGCGGCTTCAAAGTGACCTGTTTTATCGTTTATAGCGCCGGTAAAGGAACCTTTGATATGACCAAAGAATTCACTGGAGGCTATTTCTTTTGGGATCGCTCCACAATCTACAGCGATAAAAGGCGCATCACGTCTTTTACTTTCCAGATGGATGCTTTTTGCCACCTGCTCCTTTCCAGTACCACTTTCACCGGTGATCAAAACCGACATGTTTGTTGGGGATACCAGCTCCACATAGTCGGCAAGTCTTCGGGAAGGTTCACTAACGCCCTCTACAAGATCAAGTCTTTGTGTCGTTGAACTGGATTTACTGGCTTTTTTTGCGGGTTTAACGGCAACTGCTTTTGGTGCTACCACCTTGGTACGCAAGGCGTTTTCAATCGTTTGCAATATTGATTCAGGTCGAAATGGCTTGGATACATAATCAAATGCACCTTCTTTCATTGCATTTACAGCCATACTGATTTCAGCATAACTCGTCATTACGATCACCTGAGTAGCAGTATCCTTAGCTTTAACCTTTTTCAGGATCTCAAGGCCATCATGATCTGGCAAGCGAACATCTGTAAGTACAAGTTCAAAGTTGCTTTTTTCAATCTTATTGAATGCTTCTGCTGCAGAAAATACCAGCTCGACTTTATACTCCCTTTTCTCTAAAAAGGTTTTGAGCATAGTACCGAAGGCAACATCGTCTTCAACGACCAGAACTTTAGACATAGAATAGCTTTAGTGAGCTGCAAAGGTAAGAATCTTTAACTCATATGGTTTTAAAAGAAAGCATAAAAAAAGAGGCTTCGAAAAAGCCTCCTTAGGTAGCCTGCAAAATTTAAATTTTGCAAGTAACTGGTTTCCATTTGATCAGATCTACGTCATGAACTTTAAAATTTATAGAAATGGATCTGGTGTCAGTTGTTGTGGTTGTTGCAGCCAGGCTGCTACCATTTCTATAAATTTCAAGTTTTCAAACTTCATATAAGATCCAATATGCCTTGAGTTGGGTTCTCATTGATCAGACAAGTTCTATTCTTCAGTTTCATCTTCTTTAAGCCAGTTTCCATCAGAATCTATAAAAACTTGCTCTTGCTCGCCTTTTACATCCAGGTTCAGTTTATAAACCTTAGTTTCATCTTCTTTGGTCATTACCCAGGCTTCACTAGCTACTGCACCATTATAGTCGGTCAAAACTGCATCCTTAATATTCTGTGGTAACGAGATCACATCAACGGATTCGAATACCTTTGTTTCCTGTTCCATTTCTACTTCGGTCTCCACTTCTATCTCTTCATCCTGTGCGTGTAGATTTCCTGTAGTAAAAAATAAAGCTGCAATGGTCGCTGTACTTAAAATAAACTTTTTCATATTGATTGTTTTGTGGTTATTTAAAGAATAGAGTTAAAATCATACCAAATTCAATCAATTCTACGGAAGCGCCAGATAACCAATAGATTCGATGCATTGCTGAAATTTATTTCACACTTTATTATGTAGATATTCTGTGATTTTTAGGAAATGAGTGTAGAAAATCAGCGTCATTTTTCCAGAGGCACATAAATACAGAAAGGGCTCCCGAGGGAGCCCTTTCAATCCGAAAATCTAAATTATAAAACAAAATAAATTAAGTGTAACCCATTTTGTTCCCAATACTAACCTATTTACTTAATAGTAATAATTATACCAAAACTAAAAAACTCTATTTACATCTCTTAAAACTCAGTATTCCAGCGATATAAAAGAATAATACATACACATAAGGTCAATGCCAATTCAAGAAATTACGTGGAATCTACAGAATAACTGAGGATTTAATACCCACATTTACTTCAAGGGATTTTTTCTGTTTGCCTTGATCTCCGATCTTTTCTTTTTAGAGTGTAATCTTTTCAGTTTTGAAGCCCGGGATGGTTTTGTTTTCTTTCGAGGTTTCTGTTTTTTTAGTGCAGATTTTATTACTTCCAGAAAATTACGAATGACGATCTCTCGATTGGAATGCTGACTCCGGGAATCTTCACTCGACATCTTCAAAAATCCCTCGCGGTTGATCCTGTTCTCAAGCTTCCTTTGGATTCTGCCTTTTTCGGCTTCTGAAAGTCCGTTAGAAGTCTCCACATGAAAACTAAGTTCCACTTTTGTGGAGGTTTTATTGGCATGTTGCCCACCGGGACCAGAACTTCTTACAGCTTTAAATTCAAGCTCTGTTTCAATTTGATGTTGATCCATTAAGCTGGTTGATGAGAATCCTTCAGCAGATCTGAAACAGTTTTTACAGGATTAAAGGTTTCCACGGGAACTTCTACAAAGATCGTATTCCAGCGTGCCATTCCTCCATTCCATAAACCAGGTCTCTCTAAAGCCTTCAACTCCTTACCGTCTTTTGTTTTATCTGCAATAAAACTCATGTCTTCATCTACATACTCATTAAGATCGTAAGCTTCTCCCTTGTGGTCTTTGAGTCCGCAAACGATATCCACCGGATTAAAATGGGTAGCTTCACGCGCTGTTTTAGCCTGTTCCGGATTATTATTATCGATCTGTGCTCCTTCAATTATTTGCAGGGAAGTATTGCCGTCGCTGTCTTTCACAAGAAAAGGACCTCCGCCTGGTTCACCTTCGTTCTTTACCATCCCGCAAACACGCAATGGTCTACGAAGTTTGTGCTTCAGGTTTTCCACGAACATATCGCCGTCACTACCAGATTTTACGAATAATTCATCGTTCAGAAATGTCTGGATCTCATCCAGTTTTTCATGCGATACATTTCCTTTGTCCAGGGTTTCAAGGTACTCATATACTTTAGTCTGAACCTTCAGCAGTTTTCCTCCCAGTAATTTCTTATGATCGGCTACCTGCTGAACTTTATCTTCAGTAACCACATTATCGATATTCTTTACAAATACGATATCGGCATCTAACTGATTCATGTTTTCGATAAGCGCGCCATGACCTCCGGGTCTAAAGAACAAGGTATCCTCCTCTGTTCTAAATGGTTCAAATTCGCCAGTGACCGCAATGGTATCTGTTTTTGGATCCTGGTAAGAATAGTGGATCTCGAATTTTACCCCTGTAGATTTCTCTACACGTTCCCCAACATCATTCCACTCAGCTTCAAACTTCTCGCGATCTCCTTCAGCTACCGTAAAATGAACTCTGGCAACTCCATCTACAGTAATGTACTTCGCGGCTTCGAATAAATGTTCCTCGAAAGCTGTGGAAATATGAGTGTCATATTTATGAAATGGAACGAGGCCTTTTGGGAGATTGCTAAGATAGAGACCATCTTGATCCAGGATCGTGTGTACCAGAATGGAATGCTGATGATCGTGTGAAAGATCCTCATAGTCTGGATGGCTCTTTTTAGCTTTGTTCACCGCATGTTTATAGAAAGGCAATTTATCTACGTGATCAAAAAATCTTTGAAGATCTGCATCAGCTTTTTTATCAAGATAGTCTCTTAGCTCATCATTTTCCGGATCGAATTCTTCGGAAAAATTATGCAAAGCCTTGAACATTCTGGAAGCTGCACCAGATGCCGGTACGAACTTGAGAATTCTGTAATTAGATTTTTCAGAATTGTAAAAATCTATCAATTCGTGTTTTTCAGTCGCTTCTATCCTGCTAATTCCTTTTCCTACCGTAGCAGCTTCGGTAATATTTACCTTGAGGTTACCACGTTTAAAAATGGCTATCTGGTCTTCTACTTCATCGTTACTAATTCCTTTTTCCTTGATCTGAAGATTATCTTTTTCGCTAAAATTCACTGGTTATGAGTTTTTAATAGTTGGTCAATTTTTTTCACTGCGGAATTTAATCGGGTTTGCCGATCACCTTTCAGAATCATATAAGGTTTTTGATATTCATCGAGCGTTTGCTGAAATCTCTGAAACATTCCCTCACGGTCGTGAGGTTTATCCCTTAGATCATCTGGCGTCCACGGAACATCAATATACGTTAAAAAGTAGAGAGCGTATTCGTTGTTTAACGCATGTTTAAGAAGTTGAGGATCTACGAAATTATCATAGTAAGCTTCAGAATAGACCTTTATCTCCAGTAGATCGGTATCACATATTAATAGCTTGTCTGCCTGTCCTGACTTCTCATTTTCCAGTTGCATCTGTCCACGGGCGATAGGTAATATATCCTGAGGCTCGCAAATTCTACGTTCGAGATCCCATACCTTCTGAAGATATTTCCGCATAAATTCTGGCACCAGCGGTTCAGAATAGTATTTAGACAGATCTTCTGAAAGCGTAGTTTTCCCAGTAGATTCTGGGCCGAACAGGACTATTTTCAGGCAGGACGAAGGTCGTTGCGCAAGTTTTTCTTCCATGCTAGATAACCGTAAATGGCAATTATGGTAAATAAAAGATATTGTAAGCTGGTTAAAGTTAGCCCTTTATAAAAGTACAGCGGTACAGAAATAATATCTCCAATGATCCAGTAGATCCAGTTTTCGATTTTCTTTCTCGCCATAAGCCACATTCCCACGAAGAATATCGCGGTTGTGATCGTATCTACGTAAGCCGTCCAGTTATTCCATTTATCGAACCATTCATAGATCCCGAAAACAAAGAGCAGTGTTCCTGTAAAAATTACCACCGAAAGTATTTTTTCTTTTCTGGTGGTAGAAGTGATTGGCGTAAAGTGATCATCATCTACTTTCCTCGTCCATACATACCAGCCATAAATGCTCATGGAAAAATAATAGGCATTGATCATCATATCCCCAAGCAATTCCCATTGCCAGAGTAGGTATACGAAGATCATCGTGCTTACGATACCGGTTGGATAAACCAGGATATTATTTTGCTTGGAATACCAGACAGATAGAAAACCAAAGATCACGGCAATGATCTCCAGAATTATAAAAAGCGTAGGATAATCTGAATACTGACTAAACAGGTAATCAAAAATCGGCTGCATACTCGGAGCGATCAGATTTTACAATTTTCATGTACATGAGTCCACGGTCTATCGCTTCAAAGGCATTTTTGATCTCTTTATTGAGCAGACCCATAACCTCATCATAATCACCATATACCTGAGTACTTAGAGGGTTTTCTTTTACGGTGAGTCCGGATTCACGCATTTTTTTGATAAAATTGATGATCGCCGGTTCGTAATCATCCTGAATTGGGGTTAGCGTAAGTTCTACTGAAATGTTCATAATAGCGGTTTGTATTCCAAAGTTAGCTATTATCTGAAGTTTACTGAATGGTTGGCAGCTTAAATTTGATCAACACAGGGCTTTAGTCAATCGGCTAGAATAATCATGTTCAATTAAAAGGTGTCATCTGTAGTTGCACTGAGCCTGTCGAAGTGCTGTCTTCTGAAGAAATGAAAAATTATAACCGGTGCACCAATACAAATTTAGATAGCATAAAATCTGAAACAAATTGTTGCACTGAGCCTGTCGAAGTGCGATCTTCAGAAGAATTAAAAAACTGAAACAATCAATATTTTCCGAAGTTTCATTAATTCAAGAACGAAAGACTATTTTTCAAAAGCAGTTCCCATGACCACCATTGTCGCACCAGATTTATAAGCATTGTGCATTTGCTGCTGCGTTCGAATACCTCCTCCAACAATTACGGGAATTTCGAGACTGGAAGACACCGCCTTAATTATTTCCGAAGAAACCGGGTATTCTGCACCACTTCCTGCTTCCAGATAAATCAATTGTTTTCCCGAATATTGCCCTGCCAGCGCGGTATTTACAACAAGCTTTAGATCCTTCTGATTGATAGGAATAGTTTTACTTACTTTTTGAACTGAAGTTTGCCTTCCACCATCAATAAGAATATAACCAGTAGGAATCACTTCAAGATCTGAACTTTTGATCTTCTCCACAGAGCGCACCTGTTGTTCGATTAGAAATTCAGGATTTCTCCCCGAGATCAGGCTTAGAAAAAGCAACGCATCTGCTTCCGAAGAGATCTGAGAAAAATCACCAGGAAAAAGTATCACTGGTAAACTACAATAGTTCTTAAGAGCTTTTACCACAGCACAGGTTTCACCCTCTTTCACGGTACTTCCACCCACAAAAATATGCGTGGTCTCTTTTGGTATCTTTTGAAAAAATTCTGAAGCTCTGGCAACATCAAATTTATCTGGATCTACCAGAATAGACAGTAATTTACGCTCTTCAAAAGCTGCCTGCCTGATCTCCTCCAGGTAAGATTGAACCTGAATCATTCAGCTACAGATTCAGAAATTGAAGGCACAGCATACACACAGGTGAAATTCTCAAATTCGAGGAAATCGATATCATACCAGGAATCCAGTTCTTGATATCCCACACGAGCGGTTGTTTTCGAATCTTCAAAATCAAAGTCGGTCACATTGATATGCTGTAAAAAGCCAACTCCAGGGCGAGCGATCAATTTGTAAACAGATTCCTTAGCGCCCCAGACAATGGTAAGTTTCCGTATTAACGCCTCTTCATTCGCCAACGTATGATATTCGTTAAGCGGAGTGAATTTATTAGCGATCTTTAGAATCTTTTCCCGTTGCTTCTCAATATCGATCCCTACATCGCGATTGCTAATAATGATTGCGGTGAAATTGAATGAATGAGTAATGGAAATATACCTGTCATCACGAAGATGGGGTTTCCCTATTTCGTCATAGTAGAGATCATGATCTGTATACCCTGCCTCGGCCATCAAATGTCTAATGCTCATGAATCCACGACGGTGAATTTCAGATTTCATACCGTCTACTCTTTTTTGACAATGTGCGGTAAGATCGATCCCGTTTGCGAGCCAATCAAAAGACTCTTCCACCTTCCAAATGAAGACTTTAGTACGTTCATCAACTGTTATTGTTTTATAAAGAGGCATATATTTTCTAAGCTTTTCCTTATTTTTGCGACATTAAAATTGCTAATATTCAAATATAATAATATGTCAACTAAAACAGTACCGTATACCGCCTATAAAGTCAAAGATATTGAGCTTGCCGAATACGGCCGCCTTGAAATTGAACTTGCTGAAGCTGAAATGCCGGGACTTATGGCATTGCGTAAAGAGTTTGGGGAATCCAAGCCTTTAAAAGGTGCCAGAATTGCGGGTTGTTTACATATGACGATCCAGACTGCAGTTCTTATCGAAACTTTGGTAGAACTAGGAGCAGATGTAACCTGGAGCTCATGTAATATATTTTCTACTCAGGATCATGCTGCCGCTGCCATTGCTGCTGCCGGTATTCCTGTTTATGCGTGGAAAGGAATGACAGAAGAGGAATTTAACTGGTGTATCGAACAAACACTTTTCTTCGGTGAAGATCGTAAGCCACTTAATATGATCCTTGATGATGGTGGAGATCTTACCAATATGGTACTTGACGAATACCCTGAACTTGCTGAGGGAATCAAAGGACTTTCAGAAGAAACAACTACAGGAGTTCATAGACTTTACGAAAGAATGAAGAACGGAACATTGCCAATGCCAGCAATCAACGTAAACGATTCAGTAACCAAGTCAAAATTCGATAATAAATACGGTTGTCGTGAGAGTGCAGTAGATGCGATTCGTCGTGCTACAGATGTGATGCTAGCTGGTAAACGAGTTGTTGTTTGTGGGTATGGTGATGTTGGAAAAGGAACAGCGCAATCTTTTAAAGGTGCTGGTTCTATTGTAACTGTTACTGAAATTGATCCAATTTGTGCATTACAGGCAGCAATGGATGGTTTTGAAGTGAAACAACTGGAAACTGTTCTTCCGAAAGCAGATATCGTCATTACTACCACAGGAAATAAAGACATCGTACGTGGAGAGCATTTCGAGGCGATGAAAGACAAAACTATCGTAGCGAACATTGGTCACTTTGATAACGAGATCGCTGTTGCATGGTTGAATGAAAACCACGGAAGTTCCAAAGTAGAGATCAAACCACAGGTTGATAAATATACTATTGATGGGAAAGATATCATTCTTCTTGCTGAAGGTCGTTTGGTGAATTTAGGTTGTGCAACTGGACATCCTAGTTTTGTGATGAGTAATTCATTCACAAACCAGACCCTGGCACAGATGGAACTTTGGAATAATACAGATAAGTATAATAACGAAGTTTATATGTTACCTAAGCATCTTGATGAAAAAGTTGCCAGGCTTCACCTTGAAAGAATTGGGGTTGAATTAACTGAACTTAAACAGGATCAGGCAGAATATATTGGTGTAACGGTTGAAGGACCATACAAGCCAGAATACTACAGGTACTAGAAATTAACCACTTGTTGATTACAAAAGCCTCTGCTCTCGCAGAGGCTTTTTTTGTTAATTCAGTTCATATTTTAATTTCAGTTTAACAAGCCTGAGTTAAAAAGCTTAATCCTGAGTTAAAAGCTTCTATTCCGAAAACCGGAGTTGGTATGTTTCGTAAGTATTAACGTAATTAATAATCAATTAAAAAGTTACTTATGAAAATTTTGAAAAAACCTTTATTATTTATAGCGATGTCCGCTATGTTGGGATTCACCTCATGTTCAGATGATGATGATGACATGACCGATGATATCGTGGAGATGGATTCTGCAATGTTATATGCTACCACACATTCTGGATCTGTAGTACAGTACAATCTTGATGATGGTACTTCTTATACAGTAAATACTTCTTCAACAGATGCTGAAGGAATTTTTTATGACGAAGATGACAGTTCTTTAATCGTAGCTTCCAGAGACCCTAAACAACTTCAGTATTATGGAGATGTTGATATGTGGGATGGATCTATGTCTACAGTATCTGCAGAGTTCATGAGCTCTAGTGATCTTATGAGCCCAAGAGATGTTGCTGTTAATGGTGACCTTATCGTAGTTGCAGATAATGCCGATGTTGATGGTGATGACACCACTGCAGATGGTAGATTTTATATCTATAGTAAAGAAGACAATGGTTTCACACTAAGAAACACAGTTACCGTAGATTTTAAAGTTTGGGGTATCGAGTTTGTTGGAAATACTTTGTATGCAATTGTAGATACTACCAACATGCTTGCTAGTTTTGACAACTTCCTGTCTAATAACACAGACGGAATGGTGAGTGCTACAAAAACTGTTATGGTAGAAGGAATCGTGAGAACTCATGGTTTAGACTATGATGGTGGGACGATGGTACTTACAGATATTGGAGATGCAGGATCTGATGCTGATGGTGGACTTCATGTAATTACTGACTTTGACAGTAAATTTAATAATACAATGGATGCTGGAACTTTAGCTCTTTCAGATCAAATGAGAATTTCTGGAGCAGCTACTTTATTGGGTAACCCGGTAAATGTCGCTTATGATGCAGATTCTGATATGATCTACGTTGCTGAACTTGCTAATGGTGGCGGTAGAGTACTGGCTTTTGATGATGCATCAAATGCAAGCGGAAATGCAACTCCAGCTGTGAATAATATGCTTTCTGGAGTATCTGCAGTATATTTTGAAGACTAATTTAGTTTTTTAGTTTCAAAAGAAAAGCCCGGTCGTATGACCGGGCTTTTTGTTTTCAATTCCGAATGATCATTCAGGAATCACTACCGCAGTTTCTTCAGAAAGTACATTCTGGCCTTTTAACCAGTCCTGGAAACCTGCTTCTCCCATACGGGCTTTCATTGCTTTAGTGCTTACAGCAGTACCTTCTACAGTCACTCCCGAAACGAAAGGATAGCTGGTGTATCTCACCACACCATCAATTAGCATGTCGTACTCCGGGCCTGCTTCTTCCAATGCTTCATCCATAGCATCTTTAATGTTCCACCCAATTCCAAGGAAATAAGATTTCTTACCCTCGGTTTTTACACCCTGAGCTCTGTCGATGTCAAGGTTTACATTTTTAGAACTAATTACGGTAAAGTCAACCAGTCTAAAAGAGCAACTGGACAATGTCATTGCAGCGATGGCAATGATTAGTAAAGATTTAAACTTCATTTGGTTAGATTAAGTGTTTCCCCTACTCTCAGGATTTTCGGGTTCCTCCATACAAACGAAGATAGTATTTTTTATTTTATGTCTAAGAGTTAATTTTCTATTTTCTAAAAGCGCTTAATTTAAGGATAGATTAAATTTTCTCATCATTTTATAGATACAACGAAAGACGGGTTTGGTCGCTTTATCTGCACCTGAATTATCAAATCTGAATTTTATAATTTTTGATCCCGGCTCTTCTGAAGGATTGCGAAATCCGGTGCCATCCAGGACAAACTTAGTTTTTTCCGAAAAGATAAAATCTGTAGCAATTTTTTTTATGAGTCCGCGTTTTCCTGAAGATCCTTTCATAATCCTGAGTATTAATGAATTATTAAGTTACGAAAAATTCATAATTGAGACTCTAAAAGCGCTATATATCATTAGGATTGGCATAAAAGATCGAAAAATGAAAAATTTTTAACCATAAACACAATTAAAAATTTAAATAATGACAAATTTATATTACACAAATTAACATATTACTGAGGCAATTTCAATATTAAAAACTGAGAAATCAATTTTAGATAATTTTTTTTTCTTTTGAGATTAACTGCCAGCTCTACATTCCCATTCAATTTCAAAATTTCCATTTCTTTTTAACGCTCCTTCAACATCATAAACCAGATTAAATTTATAATTTTGGAATTATTCCTATTTAATGGATTTATTCCTATTATGAAATTAGAGAAATCAATTATACACCTGGATCTTGATACCTTTTTTGTTTCCGCAGAGAGGCGTCTGGATTCCAAATTGAATGATAAACCCCTTATCGTAGGCGGCCTGGGAGATCGCGGTGTGGTAGCAGCCTGCAGTTATGAGACTCGCAAGTTTGGAGTACATTCCGGGATGTCTATGAAAGTTGCCAGGCAACTCTGCCCTCAGTCTATCGTGATTAAAGGGAATGCTTCCACATACACCAAATTCTCCCATGAGGTAACCGAAGTTATTCGTAGCAAAGTTCCTTCTTTTGAAAAGGCCAGCGTAGATGAGTTCTATGCAGATCTCACAGGAATGGATCGGTTTTTCGGGATCACCCAGTTTGCCAAAGAACTTCAGGAAACTATCAAAAAGGAAACTTATTTACCTATTTCCTTCGGACTTTCCACCAACAAAGTGGTTTCCAAGATCGCTACCGGCGAAGGCAAACCTTATGCCCAGAAAGTCATCGAAGCAGGTTCAGAAAAAACATTTCTTGCTCCGCTTACAGTGAACAAGATACCGATGATCGGGAATAAAACATTTCAGAAACTTTTAAATCTCGGCGTTCGTAGGATTGAGACAATTCAGAAGATGCCTGTAGAGGTTTTAGAGAGCGTTTTGGGTAAGAATGGCCGTACTATATGGAAACGTGCTCACGGGATCGACAATCCTCCTATCATTCCGTTTCACGAGCGCAAGTCTATTTCAACTGAAAGAACCTTTAACCGGGATACTATCGATATGATCCGTTTGCACGGTACGCTGGTTGCCATGGCAGAAAGTCTCGCCTATCAGCTTCGGCGGGGAAATAAACTTGTTTCCACAGTGAGTGTAAAAATCAGGTATTCAGATTTTCAAACTTACAGCAAACAGGTAAGGATCCCGTATACCAGTGCAGATCATATTCTAATTCCTAAGGTCGAGGAACTTTTTAAACAACTATACAGCAGGCGCCTGCTCATCAGGTTGATTGGGGTCAAGTTTAGCGGACTCGTGGGTGGTCACTACCAGATCAATCTTTTTGATGATTCTGAAGATATGCTGAATCTCTACAATTCCCTGGATAAGATCAAAAATCGTTTTGGTGAACATGCGGTCATGCGTGCTGCTGCTATGGATGCGAAAACCATCGGCAGAATGAAGAATCCTTTTAACGGGGAGCCACCAATCGTTCTTGCTCATAGAAAACAATAATGATGGTCTATTCTGAAGTATAAAAAGATTATTGATGTATTTAAACTGCCACACATATTATTCACTACGATATGGGACTTTTCCCATCAGGGAGTTGTGTGAGCTCGCCTACTCCAACGATATCTGGCAGTTCGCTATTACAGACATCAACAATACTTCTGCCTGCCTCGAATTTCTAAGGCTTACCAATGGAACTAAAATTAAACCGGTTCTGGGAATTGACTTTAGAAATGCTGCCGAGCAACAATATATTGGACTGGCGAAAAACAATGCTGGCTTCCTTCAGTTAAACGACCATCTTTCAAATCACCTGCATAAAAAGAAAGATTTTGAAACGGTAGCGCCACAACTACCCGATTGTTTTATTATTTATCCCTTCGGAAAAGTGGTGGAACAAGAACGTAAAAATTTCAGAAGCAATGAATATATAGGAGTTTCCAAAGAAGAGATCGGGAAACTAAGGTTTTCAGAATACAGAAATCTGAAGGATAAACTGGTTATTCTACAAACGGTGAGCTTTCGGAATAAAAAGGACTTTAATGCGCACCGCTTACTCAGGGCGATCGACAATAGTTTGCTGCTTAGCAAGCTTCCAGAAACAGAACAGGGAAAAGCTTCACATAAAATGTATCCCAAAAATGAAATGGAAGCCGCTTTTGAAGATTTCCCTCATATTCTGGAGAAAACACAACAAATTATGGACGCTTGCAAGGTGCATTATGACTTCGGAAAAGGACAGAACCGGAATTTAAAGGTCTATCGAAACACTATTGAAGAGGATGCAGATATGATCCGGCGACTCACCTACGAAAAACTTCCTAAAAAATACCCAAATGCAAATCGGGCAGTTTACACGCGGGTTGAAAAAGAACTGGAATCTATCATCAGGCTTGAGTTTGTTTCTTATTTTCTTATCAACCTGGGAATTGTAGACTATGCGCGTTCCCAAAATTATCCATTTGTAGGACGCGGTAGTGGTGCGAATTCTATCGTTGCCTATATTCTTGGCATCACCAATGTGGATCCTATAGAACTTGATCTTTATTTTGAACGTTTTATAAATCCTAACCGGAAATCTCCCCCAGATTTTGACCTTGATTTTTCATGGAAAGACCGTAATGATATTACAGATTATATTTTTGGCACGTATAAGAATACAGCGCTTATGGGTACTTATGTTACTTTCAAACAGCGCGCGGTTGCCCGTGAACTTGGGAAGGTTTTTGGTTTGCCTAAAGAAAATATCGATAAGCTCGCTTCTGGTTTCTACACTTATAACAACCTGGATCATCTGGAGAAACTGGTGATCCGGTACAGCAAACTCATAGAAGGCTTTCCTAACTATTTGAGTGTTCATTCCGGCGGAATTTTGATCCTGGACGATTCGGTTCATAATTATGCTGCTACGTTTTTACCTCCCAAAGGCTTCCGGACGATGCAGATCGATATGAACATTGCTGAAGAAGTAGGCATTCATAAATTTGATATTCTTGCCCAACGCGGACTATCAAAAATCACCGATACCATCGAGATCGTAAAACAGAATCAGCCAGACGCCAAATTAGAGGATATCGAAAATATCAAAGCTTTTAAAGAAGATCCTGCTATTAACGAATTGCTGACAACCGGCGATTGTATGGGAGTTTTTTACGTGGAATCCCCTGCCATGCGAGGTTTACTTACAAAACTACAAACCCGGGATTACCTAAACCTGGTTGCAGCGAGTTCTGTAATTAGACCAGGAATTTCCAGCGCTGGAATGAAGGATGAATTTATTCTAAGACATCGCTTTCCTGAAAAAAGAAAGGAAGCGCACCCGGTAATGTACGAGATCATGCCCGACACTTATGGCGTGATGGTTTATCAGGAAGATGTAATGAAAGTCGCTTACCATTTTGCCGGTTTGAGCCTGGATGATGCAGATGTATTACGAAGAGGGATGAGTGGAAAAAAAACTTCCCGGGGGCAAATGGAAAAGATCGAGAATACCTTTCGTGAAAATTGTAATATTAAAGGTTACGAACCAAAACTGATCGATGAAGTCTGGGAACAGATCTCTTCTTTTGCCGGCTATGCATTTCCGAAGGGACACTCTGCTTCCTACGCTGTGGAAAGCTACCAGAGTTTGTACCTGAAGAAATATTTTCCATTGGAGTTTATGGTCGCAGCAATCAACAATGGAGGTGGTTTCTATGATCTGCAAACCTATATTCAGGAAATAAGACGCTGGGGCGGCACGATTCACGCTCCCTGTATCAATAAAAGTGACCACCCTAATGTCATCTACGGAAAAAACGTCTATTTAGGTTTTGGATATATTAAAGAGCTGGAAGCAAAAACTATTCAGCAAATTCTGGAAAACAGACAATTCTTTGGAGAATTTAGTTCGCTGGATGATTTTATAGACCGTATCCATATTTCTATTGAGCAACTTAGCTTATTACTGAAGATCAACGCCTTCAGGTTTACCGGCATGGACAAACACGAACTTTTATGGAAAGCTTATTTCAAACTGGATAAGAATAAACCAAAAACGAATCAGCCGCTACTTTTTAAACCAAAGCATAAAGATTTTGAATTGCCTGAATTTGAAGCTTCCAGAATGATCGAAGCTTACGACCAAATGGAACTTCTGGGATTTCCCCTATGCAGTCATTTTGAATTACTGAAAGATCCTCTAAAGCAAAATGCGGTGACAGCTTCGCAACTAAAAGATCATATCGGGAAAAATATAGAGATCTATGGCAACCTGGTAAACTCTAAAAAAACCGGAACTTCAAATGGCAAATACATGTATTTCGGTACTTTCTATGATCCTGAAGGAGTCATTTTTGATGTGGTTCTTTTCCCTTCAGTAGCCGAAAAGTATCCTATAAGATCTAAAGGAATTTACCTGTGTTATGGTGAGGTTGTTTCCAATCTTGGATATATCTCCATTAGCATCAAAACGCTCTCCAGACAGGTTACGCAAACCGATCCAAGACTCGTGGGAACTAATTTTAAGTTTGCAGTTTAGAAATGTAGTAGAAACTATTATATTCCTAATGAGCCGCAATCTAATATACTTCCGAAAATAGTATGAAATTGAAATTTCAGAAAGGCAAAATCTAGTTCAAACTACGACAATTTTTTGCTGTCGCCTGCCTGCGTTGCTTCATACTTCTTAGCAATAGCATCCACACAGTTGATTCCGTCAATGGCTGCGGAAATGATTCCTCCGGCATACCCAGCTCCTTCTCCACAGGGATACAATCCTTTTACTTCTACATGTTCCAGTGTTGCCGGATCACGCGGAATTAGAATTGGGGAAGAAGTCCTGCTTTCCGGAGCATGTAAAACGGCTTCGTTCGTATAATAACCTTTCAGCTTTTTTCCGAATTTCAGAAAAGCTTTCCGAAGTCTTTTAGTAATTAGATCGGGTAACACTTTATTAAGATCAACGCTTACTATTCCAGGCTGGTAAGAAGTTTTCGGAAAATCTGAAGACACTCTTCCTTCTACAAAATCCTTCATGCGCTGCGCTGGAACCTGCTGAGTTCTGCCAGCCGCTTCCCAGCAGTTTCTTTCCACCATTTTCTGAAAGTCAAGACAAACAAATGGATCATTTTCTTTATAACCCGGTAGATCTGCAGGTTCTATACTTACCACTATTCCTGAATTGGAATATGGATTATTTCGCTTGCTTGGACTCCAGCCATTGGTAACCACTTCTTCCTGTTCTGTAGCACACGGAGCAATAATACCTCCCGGACACATACAGAAAGAATACACCCCAAGTCCGTCTACCTGTTCTACCAGGCTATACGAAGCTGGTGGTAGATAAGGGTTTTCATCATCCCCGTGATACTGAATATGATCAATCAGTTTTTGCTGATGCTCAATTCGAACTCCCAGCGCGAAAGGCTTGGCTTCGATCTTTATATTTCGTTCATGCAACAGGTGAAAAATATCCCTGGCTGAATGTCCCGTTGCCAGAATTACCTCATCAAAATGTAACCACTTCTCTTTATTGATCTCAATGGCCGTGATCTTATCACTCTCTAACTTTAGATCGGTTAGTTTAGAGTTAAAATGTACTTCTCCTCCAGCATCCACGATCGCTTCCCGCATAGCGGTGATAATCTTAGGTAATTTATTCGTTCCAATATGCGGATGCGCATCCACAAGAATATCAGGATCTGCTCCAAATTCCACGAACCACTCCAGAGCTTTCAATACGTTACCTCGTTTTTTTGAGCGTGTATATAATTTCCCGTCTGAGTACGTACCAGCACCACCTTCTCCAAAACAGTAATTAGATTCCGGGTTTACGGTTTGTTCCTTATTAATCTTCGCAAGGTCATGTCTTCTGGCTCTTACATCTTTCCCGCGTTCAAAAACCACAGGTTTCAATCCCGCTTCCACTGCTCTTAGTGCTGCATACAATCCGGCAGGACCAGCACCAATAATTGCTATTTCCTTTGCTTTGGAAACATCCTGAAGGGATAAAGCTGATCTTGTACCTCTTTCTTCACCGTGTTTCCATATCTCAATCTGCAGATTAAGTTTCACCGGTTTTTTCCGGGCATCTATAGAACGCTTTCTAATTCTCCAGTCTCCGATATCATCTTTCCTGATATTTGATTTCTTAATTGCCCTGTTAAGAAGCAGATGATGATCTTCAAGTTCCCGGGGTAAGGCTGTTATTTGAACGAGTGTGCTCATAGACCCCAAAGATAGTATGTATTTTTTCTAAAACTGAATTTAAGTAGGGATTGAAAGTCCCTGAGTTTCCCGCTATATTCAGGAATCATATATTTGTAGAAAAAAGAATGTCTTTAAAAGAGTTGCTTCAGGAAAAAGGATACCATCGTATCAAATTAAAATACACCAAAACCAATCATTTCGAACTAAAAGCGAAGATCAATGATATTGAAGGCAATTTTATACTGGACACCGGCGCTTCCAGCACTTGTGTGGGTATAGATGCGATCGAACATTTTGATCTACTTTCAGAAGATAGCGATATTAAAGCGGCTGGTGCAGGAGCTACCAACATGTTAACCCAGGTTTCAGCAAAAAACATTGTACAGATTGGAGACTGGAAAAAGAAAAAGATCGACCTGGTACTTTTCGACCTTAAACACGTAAATGAGGCGCTCGAAAATCATAAAGCTGAGAAGGTACAGGGAATTATAGGAGCTGATATTCTGAAAAAAGGTAAAGCAGTTATTGATTACAAAGGCAAGGCCTTATTTCTCAAATAAGGGGAAAAACACCCTTTTTCTGAAAGCGATATCGCTCTATATTTGAAGTAATCTAACCAATAATTTTTACGTTATTAAACTTCGAATATCTTCACAACTGGTCTTTTACATTATGACAATTTTAGTTGTTGCTGTGCTGGCCTTGAATATATTCAGGTTGTTAGTTTTGTTCTAATTTCGTTAAAGTAAAAAGGGTACGCTATCGCGTACCCTTTTTTTATTTCTACCGGAGATTGTTACTACAATTCCAATGATCTCTTAATATCTCCATCCATTAATAGTTCTTCAGGATTTTCCAGTGCTTCTTTAACGGCTACAAGGAATCCAACAGATTCTTTACCATCAATGATTCTGTGGTCATAAGACAATGCTACATACATAATTGGTCTGATTTCGACATGACCATCTATTGCAACAGGCCTTTCCACAATATTATGCATACCAAGAATAGCCGATTGTGGAGGATTGATAATTGGAGTTGATAACATAGATCCAAATACTCCACCATTAGTAATGGTAAAAGTACCTCCGGTCATTTCATCCACAGTGATCTTTCCATCTCTGGCTTTGATCGCAAGTCTTTTCACTTCAGATTCGACCCCTCTAAAACTAAGATTTTCAGCATTTCTAATTACAGGTACTGTAAGTCCTTTAGGACCAGAAACTGCAATACTAATATCTTTAAAATCGTAGCTTACCTGGTAATCTCCATCTATCATAGAGTTTACTGCAGGATATTCATCCAGCGCACGGATCACTGCTAGTGTAAAGAATGACATAAAGCCAAGACTCACCCCATGCTTCTCCTTAAATTCCTCTTTATATTTCTTTCTTAGCGCAAAAATTGGAGACATATCTACCTCGTTAAAAGTAGTCAGCATCGCCGTATCGTTCTTCGCACTTACCAGACGTTCCGCAAGTTTTCTACGGAACATTGACATTTTCTTACGCTCTTCTCCTCTGGCTCCTGTTCCAGGAGTTCCCATAGAAGCTTTTGCCTCAACCGCATCTTCCTTAGTTACACGACCATCTCTTCCAGAACCCTTTACATCTTTGCTATCAATTCCCTTTTCATCCAGAATTTTTCTAGCTGCTGGTGAAGGAGTTCCAGTTGCATAAGTATCATCCTGCTTCTGGCTTGGAGTACTTGATTTTGAAGGTTCTTCAGTTTTAGCAGCTGCCTTATCACTGTCTTTCTTATCTTCTGTACTTTCCTGACGCTCCTTTTCTTCAGCTTCAGCAGACTTTTCGTCTTTACTTTCACTATCCCCTTTGTCATCACTACCAGGCTTTGCAGCCTCGGTATCGATTAGACAAACTACCTCTCCAACTCCTACGACATCTCCTTCTTCAGCTTTCAAAGTAATAATTCCACTAGCTTCTGCAGGAAGTTCCAGCGTTGCTTTGTCACTATCCACTTCGGCTACTGCCTGATCTTTTTCAACGTAATCACCATCTTCGACTAACCACTGAGCTATTTCAACTTCAGTAATCGATTCGCCGGGTGAAGGAACTTTCATTTCTAAGGCCATGATTGTAATTTATTTTGGTTCCTGAAATCAGGAAATTGGTTCTTATTATTAATCTTCTTTTAAATCTTTGTCGAATACGCTGGCGATCACTTTTTCATGACGCTTCTTAAATCTTACCGAGCTACCTGCAGCAGGTGCACCGTAGAATTTACGACTACATACTCTAAACTGTCTTGCTTCTTCGAAATGCAGCAACATATGTCCATATGCTCCCATGTTTCTAGGCTCTTCCTGTGCCCAGACCACATCTTCAGCATTCTTATACTTGCTCATCATTTCTTTCATGATACTTACCGGTAGTGGGAATAACTGTTCGATTCTCACAAGGGCAACATCATCACGATCATTCTCTTCCTTGAAGTTCAGCAGGTCATAGTAAAACTTACCAGTACAGAATACCAGGCTTTTTACTGAATCTGCTTTTGCGTCTGGATCATCAAGAACTGGCTGGAATGAACCATTCGCAAATTCTTCTTTTGTAGAAATTACTTTAGAATGACGCAGTAAGCTTTTTGGTGTAAAAATGATCAGCGGTTTTCTGAATTTCGCTTTCATTTGCTTCCGAAGCATATGGAACATGTTCGCAGGAGTCGTAATATCTGCCACGTACATGTTATCCTTTGCACAAAGCTGAAGGAATCTTTCCATTCTACCTGAAGAGTGCTCTGCTCCTTGCCCTTCGTAACCGTGAGGTAGTAACATTACCAAACCATTCTGAAGTTTCCATTTGTCTTCCGCAGCAGAAATATACTGATCGATCATGATCTGTGCACCATTCACAAAATCTCCAAATTGTGCTTCCCAGATCGTCAGTGTTGTTGGGCTTGCCATGGCGTAACCATAATCAAAACCAACTACTCCGTATTCTGATAACAGGGAATTATAGATAAAGAAATCTCCATCACTGTCCTCTATATTGTTATGAAGAATAACCTCTTCCTCACTATCTTCAACTTTAACTACCGCGTGACGGTGTGAAAACGTACCACGCTCCACATCCTGCCCGGTAATTCTAATATTATAACCTTCGGTCATTAGAGATCCATAAGCCAAATGCTCGGCCATGGACCAGTCCAGCTTATTATCTTCGAAGTACATTTGCTTTCGCCCATCGATGATCTTCTGGATCTTTCTCATGAACTCCTTACCTTCCGGTAATTCTGAAACTGCCGTGGCAACCTTATCAAGTTTTTCAAGATCGAAAGTTGTATCAACTTCTTTCATCATCTCGTCTTCCTGAACATTCTCGAAACCTTCCCATTCATCCTGCATAAATGGAGTAATGCGGGTGGTTTCTTCTTTTCTTGAATCCTCAAGTTTCTCTTCGAGAGAAGCTTTGTAGTCTTCTTCTAACTTTTTAAGATAGTTATCGTCGATTACACCACTCTCCTTTAGCTTTTCAGCATAAATATCTCTGGCATTCTCGTGTTTAGATATTGCTTTATATAGTTTTGGCTGAGTAAAACGTGGTTCATCACCTTCGTTATGACCATACTTTCTATAACCCAGTAAATCTATGAATACATCCCTTTTAAACTTCATTCTGAAGTCTAAAGCGAATAATATCGAGTGTACTACTGCCTCTGCATCATCGGCATTTACATGTAAAATTGGTGAAAGAGTTACTTTCCCAACATCTGTACAATAGGTTGAACTTCTCGCATCGAGGTAATTTGTAGTAAAACCAATCTGGTTATTTACTACGATATGTATGGTTCCACCTGTCTGGTAACCTTCGAGATTAGCCATCTGTACAAGTTCGTACACAAGTCCCTGACCTGCAATTGCAGCATCACCATGAACCAGGATCGGTAAAATTTTGGAGTTATCTCCGTTGTATCTACGATCCATTTTTGCTCTCGAAATTCCTTCTACCACCGCGCCAACGGTTTCTAAGTGAGAAGGATTTGGAGCTATATTAATATTGATATCCTTTCCACTATTTGTAGTGCGACAGGATGTCCAGCCTAGGTGATATTTTACATCACCATCGAATATATCCTGTTCGTAATCTTTTCCATCAAACTCACTAAAGATATCCTTTGCGTTCTTTCCGAAGATATTGGTAAGGGTATTCAAACGACCACGATGAGCCATTCCCATTACAAAATCTTCCACACCAAATTCCGCAGCTTTTTCGATAAGCGCGTCCAATGCCGGAATCAAACTTTCTCCACCTTCCAGTGAAAATCGTTTCTGTCCAACATATTTAGTATGTAAAAAGGATTCAAAAGAGACTGCTTCGTTAAGCTTCCTCAGGATCTGCTTCTTGCGGGTGGCATCAAAATCGGGATGATTGTCGTTTACATTTAAACGATTCTGGATCCATTCAATCTCTTCAGGTTTTCGAATATACATATACTCGATCCCAATAGAGTCACAATACACCAGTTCAAGATGTTTAATGATCTCTTCAAGGCTTGAAGGTCCAATCCCGAGAATATCACCTGCATTAAAAGTAGTATGCAGATCTTTTTTCTCAAGTCCGAAATTCTCTATATCAAGAGTTGGAACATATTTTCTACGTTCTCTTACAGGGTTTGTTTTGGTGAATAAATGTCCTCTGGTACGATAGCCGTCAATTAATCGAATTACCTGAAATTCTTTAACTACGTGTGTCGGTATCTCACCTTCTGAAAAATCTACAGGAGCTTCGTCCAATACATCTTCAGAAACGCCATCTTGTTGCATTCCGAAGTCAAATCCTTGAAAAAAAGCCCTCCAACTGGGCTCTACACTATCAGGATATTTTAAATATTGATCGTAAAGTTCTGCAAAGTATGCAGTATGAGCGGCATTTAGAAATGAAAATTTTTCCATAAAATTGAAACAACAGTTTCTTTTGTTCTTAAAAACATTAGCAAAAATACAATATTTAAAAAAAACAGCTTGCAGGCATTATGATAATTCTCTATGAGATTATAAGAATTTTAACACCCTCTGATATTCAATAATTTGGGAAGTAGATCTCTGAGTAAATTGCAGGAAATATATCTTATAACCTGACTTATACCTGTCTCTCCATAAGCATTTTACCAAAACTCCTCAAGGGTTTTTTCTTCTCTACAGGCATATCTATCCTGTCCAGAACCTCGAAAGCCATGTCTGTGTACTTCTCGATTTCCTTTCTGGTAAGTTCTGCTGCACCACTGCTTTCAAATAGATTTTTGACTGCTTCGATCTTTCCTGTATTTTCCATAGGACTAATGGAATATAGGTGCTCCAGTTGCCTGGCTTCACCGGGACTTGCCAGTTCAAGACTTTTTAAATAGAGAAATGTCTTTTTGTTTTCGATGATGTCACCACCAGGTTGCTTTCCAAAAGTAGCAGGATCCCCAAAAGCATCCAGGTAATCATCCTGAAGCTGAAAAGCAATACCAAGTAATCTTCCGTATTGATAGATCGCCGACTTACAAGCAGCCGAAGTTTCAGCTACAATAGCACCCATTTGCAATGAAGCTCCAACCAGAACTGCAGTTTTGTATTCGATCATCAAAAGGTAATCCTCGATACTCACGTTATCACGGGTTTCAAAATCTATATCATACTGCTGACCTTCACAAACTTCAATAGCTGTTTTGGTAAATAGTTTTGATAGCTCTTTGAACACATCTCCTTCATAGTTTTCAAATAATTGGTATGCATTGATAAGCATCGCATCTCCGGAAAGGATTCCCGTGTTGATATCCCACTTTTCATGCACCGTTTTCTTACCTCTTCGAATGGGTGCATCGTCCATAATATCATCATGAACAAGAGAAAAATTATGAAAAACCTCTATGGCCAGGGCGGCGTCGAGTGCTTTTTTATGATTGCAGTCGAAAATTTCAGCTGCCATTAGAACAAGGACAGGTCTTAAACGTTTACCTCCCTGCTCTAAAATATAAACCATTGGTTCGTAAAGATTTACCGGCTCCTTGACCTGTATCTTTTGATGAAGATAATCGACGATGGCCTCTCGGCATTCCGCAATGGTAAGCATGTGTTAAAATTTTTGCGCTAAAATACCATAATTGAACCTATTTCAAATTTTAAGCGAATGTTAAATAAACGTAAACCGAAGAAACCTTTTTTGTTTCTAAAGTTTCCTAAGCTTACTTTTGCACAAAATTTAAATGAAGTGAGGGAGAAAATTTTAAATAGTGCTGCAGAGATGTTTCTATCCTATGGTTTCAAAAGCGTGACCATGGATGACATTGCGGAAAGTATCGGTATCTCTAAGAAAACCATTTATGCCCATTTTTCCACCAAGAATAAGCTGGTAGCAGCTGCAGGTTTACAGGTGATCCAGACGATGGGTTGCGGGATTGGCGCCATTCAGGATAAAAATCAGAATCCGATTAAGGAAAATTACGAGATCAAACATTATGTCGCGCAGAATTTAAAAGGAGAAAAGACCTCTCCTCATTTTCAGCTTCAGAAATATTACCCGAAAGTCTATGAGAGTCTTAAAGACAAGCAGTATGAACTTTTAGAAACCTGCATGCAGGATAATCTTAACCGCGGAATTGAAAGTGGTTATTATCGTAAAGATATTGATGTAGATTTTATTAGCCGTATACATTTTGTGGGTTTTATGGGGATCAAGGATACAGATCTCTTCGCTCCTGAAAAGTATTCGCAGCCGGCATTGATGGATCATTTTCTGGAATATCACCTGCGGGCAATCTGTACCACAAAAGGATTAAAAACTTTAGAAGATTTAATTGAGTTAAATGAAAAGTAGAATATCAATTTTAATTATGCTGGTCTTGAGCCTGCAAAGTTTCTCGCAGCAGGATACGATCCAGACCTATCAGTTTTCTCTTATGGAAGCTATAGAATTTGGACTGGAAAATAATTACCAGTCACAAATAGCTCAAAAGGATGTGGAAATGGCTCTTCAGCAAAAATGGGAGATTATCGCCCAGGGTTTGCCGCAAATCAGTGCTGGAATAGATTACCAGAACTTCCTGAAACAACCGGTTACCTTGCTTCCGGCAAGTGCTTTTGATAATACGCAAAGCACAGTGAACATCGTCGAGCAATATTTCGATAATGTGAACAGGAATGATGTTCCTGTAAATTCTCCGGAAGGATTTATCCCGGTGCAGTTTGGAACTCAGCAAAGCGTAAACGCTACAGCAACCTGGAACCAGTTAATTTTCGATGGCTCCTATATAGTAGGAATTCAATCTGTAAAAACGCTGCTTCAAATTTCCAAAAATGCCAAGACCAAAACAGATCTTGAGATCAAGAAAGGTATTATCAATGCCTACGGAAATGTTTTACTGGCGGAAGAAAGTGTTGAGATCTTTGAGAAAAATCTCGAAAATGTTGAGAAGAATTTTAATGATACCCAAAAGATATTCGAAAACGGTCTAACAGAACAGGAGGATGTGGAGCAATTGGAAATCACCAAGCTGAACCTTGAAAATGATCTCGCCAGAAGCCGTAGAATGCTGGATATCGCCTACGATATGCTAAACATAAGCCTTGGAATTCCGGTAGAGAAAAATGTAGTAGCGACCGATGATCTAAATGAACTGGCGCTTAAATATTTTGATCTTTCATTATTATCTGAGACAATTCCGGTGGAAGAAAATATCGATTATCGTATCGCTAAAAATACAGCAGAAGCCGCAGAGATCCAGGTAAAACTTCAGCAGGCGAAAGCGCTTCCTACTTTAAGTGCCTTTGTGAATTACGGCTACCAGGGCTTTAGTGATGAGTTTACTTTCCTTAATGGCAACCAGGAGTATTTTGGACAGTCCATTTTAGGAGTGAGTTTAAACATACCAATTTTCAGCAGCGGAATGCGAAGTGCGAAAACTCAGCAGCGAAAACTTGAGTATGAGCAGGCAATGCTTGATCTGGAACAAACCGAAAGCCAGGTAAAAAGTGATATCAATAGTGCTAAAAGTGAATATCAATTTAGCCTAGATAATTATAAGAACGCTACTAAAAATCTCGAACTATCTGAAAGAATCGAAAACAAGAACCAGATCAAGTTCTTCGAAGGGATCGCCAGTAGTTTCGAGCTTAGTGAAGCGCAACGACAGTTATATACTGCACAGCAAAATTATTTACAAGCGATGTTACAGGTGATCACTGCTAAAGTGGAACTGGAAAACCTGTTAGACACCCGTACTTATACATCAGACAATTAGAAACAACTTCAGATAGAAACAACTTCAGAAAATGAGAAAACTAGTATATATTTTATCGTTCAGTACTTTGCTAGCTGCCTGTGGTGGTGGTTCAGAAAAATCTACGGAAGAAATCCTGGAAAGCAATGATATAGAAACTATTCAGAAGAAAAGAGATGAGCTTACCGCTCAACAATCTGAGCTGGAAACTGAAATTAAAAAACTTAATTCCAGACTGAAGGAGATCAACCCAGAGAGAAATATTCCTCTGGTAACTTCCTTTGCTGTGGAAGCTGAACATTTCGATCATTTCCTTGAATTACAGGGAAGCGTGGAGACAAGAAAAAATGTGGTTTTGAACGCTGAAATGGGCGGAATTCTACAGAAAATCTATGTAGAAGAAGGGCAGAAAGTTTCAAAAGGACAGACTCTGGCGAAGATAGATGATGGTGGATTGAGTCAGCAACTCGCACAAATGGAAATTCAGCTAGACCTTGCCAAGACTACTTTTGAAAGACAGAAGCGTCTCTGGGAGCAGCAAATTGGTAGCGAAATTGAATATTTACAGGCAAAATCCAATTATGAAGGACAGGTAAACGCTGTTAAGCAAATGAAGAGTCAGCTTTCAAAATCTGTTGTAAGCGCACCTTTTTCAGGAACTATCGATGAGATTATTACCGAGCAGGGAAATGTGGTTTCACCCGGCCAGACGCAAATTCTAAGGATCGTAAATCTTGACGATATGTATATCAAGACAGATGTGCCAGAGAACTATATTACCAACGTAACCCAGGGAAAGCCGGTAGAAGTGACCTTCCCGGTACTTGGAAAAACTGTGGATACCAAGGTAAAGCAAGTAGGTAGTTATATTAATCCTAATAACCGAACTTTTACTGCCGAGATCGATGTGCCAAACAAGGAGAAAGAGATCAAACCAAACCTTACGGCAAGAGTAAAGATCAACGATTACACCAGTGAAAATGCCATTCTGGTCCCACAAAACATTCTTTCTGAAAATGCTGATGGAGAACAATATTTATATGTTTTAGATGAGGTGGAAGGTGAAAAAGCAGTCGCTAAAAGAGTAATCGTTAAAACCGGAAAATCTCAGGGAGATTCTATTGAAGTATTGGAAGGCCTGAAAAATGGTGACCTGATCATCGAAGATGGTGCACGTAGTGTGAAAGAGGGACAAACCGTCAAAATCATGAATTACTAAGCAGTTATGGCGAAAGAAAAAAACAATCTGGACAAGGAGTTTGCGCTCTCGTCCTGGGCAATAAAGAACAAAACCACCATCTACGTGGCGATGGCTCTTATTCTGTTCTTCGGGATATCGGCTTATTTTAGTATGCCGCGGGAAAGTTTTCCTGAAGTAAAAGAAACGAAGATCTACGTTAGCTCGATATATCCCGGTAATACTGCGGAAGATATAGAGAAGTTGCTTACAAATCCTCTGGAAGATAAGTTAAAGACGGTGAGTAATGTCGTGGAAATCACCTCAACTTCACAGGAAGATTATTCTATGATCGTTATAGAATTCGACGAGGGAATTGCTGTGGAGCTTGCAAAGCAAAAGGTAAAAGATGAAATAGATTCTGAAACTTCAGGCGAAGACTGGCCAACCTTTAATGGCGCCAAGGTAGAACCCAATGTCTTCGAATTGAGTCTTTCAGAAGAAATTCCAATCCTGAATATTAATATTTCCGGAGATTACCCTGTAATGAAGCTGAAGGAGTTTGGAGAATACTTACAGGATGAGATCGAAAATCTACCTGAAATTAAGAAAGTAGATATTCGTGGAGCTCAGGATAAAGAAATTGAAGTAGCTGTAGATATCTATAAAATGATGGCTTCTTCCGTTAGTTTCAACGATATTACCAGTGCTATTTCGAACGGAAATATGACCATGAGTGCGGGTAATTACGTAACCAGCGGACAGCGAAGAACCATCAGAATCCTTGGTGAAATCGAAGAACCTACAGAATTGAACAATTTCGTTGTTAAGTCTGAAGATGGTGATGATGTCTACCTGAAGGATATTGCTGATATTACTTTTCAGGAAAAGGAAAAGACCACCTATGCTCGTGAGTTTGGTGAGCAGGTGGTAATGCTGGATGTAAAAAAGCGTTCAGGAAAGAATATGGTTGCAGCTGCAGAGCAGATCGAGCTTATTGTTGAAAAAGCAAAAGCTGAAGTATTTCCAACGAACCTGAATGTAAGTATTACTAATGATCAATCTTCAAAGACTATTGGTCAGGTTGATGACCTTGTAAACAATATCATTTTCGGGATCATCCTGGTTGTGACGGTGCTAATGTTCTTCTTAGGATTTAAAAATGCACTCTTCGTTGGTTTTGCGATTCCTATGTCTATGTTCATGTCTTTAATGATTCTGAACCAGTTGGGATACACCATGAATACCATGATCCTTTTTGGATTGATCATGGGACTTGGAATGCTTGTGGATAACGGGATTGTGGTAGTCGAGAATGTCTACCGACTCATGGACGAGGAAGGAATGAGCCGGGTGGATGCAGCGAAAGAAGGTATTGGTGAAATTGCATTTCCTATTATTATCTCTACAGCAACTACGGTTGCCGCCTTTATTCCGCTGGGATTATGGCCGGGACTAATGGGACAGTTCATGATCTATTTCCCCATAACACTATCGGTCGTACTAGGATCTTCACTGGTAGTAGCAATATTTTTCAATTCGGTTCTGGTTTCCCAATTCATGAAAACAGAGGATAAAAATATGCCTTTGAAAACCATCATCAGGGTTTCTCTAATCATTGCGGGAATTGGTCTGCTCATATTTTTATTTGGTGGAGAATATGCTGCGCTTGGTTCATTGATGATCTTTACCGCGATCATGGTATGGATCTACAGGTTGTTTCTTCGGAAGATGGCTAATAAATTTCAAAAAAGTTCTTTGGTGAAACTGGAGAACTGGTACGAAAGACGCCTTACAGCTTCGTTTAAAAACAAACGTCCTTACTGGATCGTTGGAGCTACCTTTTTGATGTTGATCATCGCTTTTGTAGGTTTTGGTGCTTCACTGGGATCACAAAGAACCAAGGTTGAATTCTTTCCTGATAACAAGCCTAACCAGATCATCGTATATATCGAATATCCTGAAGGTACCGATATTAAAAAAACCAACGCGATCACGAAAGAGATCGAGGAAAGGGTTTACAAAGTACTCAACAGTGATGAGTATATGGACGACGGCTATAATTATATGGTAGAAAGTGCCGTATCCCAGGTGGGTGAAGGTGCCGGGAATCCACAAACCGATGGAGGATCAGCGGCAGAAATGCCACATAAAGGTAAGATCACAGCCTCCATGATGGAATACAAATACCGTCGTGGAAAAGACAGTGAGGTTTTAAGGCAAAAGGTTCAGGAATCTCTGGACGGAGTTTACCCGGGAGTTTTGATTTCCGTAGAAAAAGATCAGAATGGTCCTCCGGCCGGTCCTCCTATTAATATTGAACTGGAAGGTGAAGATTATGATCAATTGATCGCGACTGCAGAGCAAATGCGTGAATACATTAACACAAAGAACATTCCTGCAATAGACGAGTTGAAGATTGATGTAAACAAAGATAAACCATCGATGGTCGTTGAAGTTGACCGGGAAAAAGCTGGTGAACTAGGGGTAAGTGCCGGACAGGTTGGACAACAACTTAGAAATTCCATTTTTGGAACAAAAGCTGGCGTTTACAAAGAAGGTGGTGAAGATTACGATATTTATGTAAGATTCGACGAGGATTCCAGATATGATAATAGCGCCTTGTTCAACCAAACGATCACTTTCAGAAATAATAAGGGTCAATTAAGAGAAATACCCGTTTCTGCAGTAACAACGAAAAGTAATAAATCTGGGTTTAGTGCGATTAAGCACAGGGATACCAGAAGAGTTGTTACGATCTATTCTGTTCTATCTCCAGGATATACAGATGCTGGTGCAGCCGTTGCGCAAATCCAGAATGAAATGCGCAATTTTGATGGCGTCCCAGATGAGATCAAGGTAGATTATACCGGACAGATAGAAGAGCAAAACAAACAACAGGCGTTTCTTGTGGGTGCATTCTTCAGCGGACTAGGACTTATATTCCTGATCCTGATCTTCCAGTTTAACTCTATCTCGAAACCATTGATCATTATGATCGCTATTTTCCTGAGTTTTATTGGAGTATTTGGAGGAATTGTAATTAGCGGTTCAGCATTTGTAATCATGATGACGATGATGGGAATTATTTCTCTCGCTGGTATCGTGGTGAACAACGGGGTGGTACTGCTCGATTACGCGCAGCTCCTCATAGACAGGAAGAAACTGCGTCTTGGAATACCAGAATCTGAATACCTCCCTCAGGACGAACTTTTGAAAACGATCATTAGATCTGGAAAAGCACGTTTAAGACCAGTATTGCTTACGGCGATCACCACCATTCTTGGTTTGATTCCGCTGGCAATCGGGCTTAACCTTGACTTTTTCAGTTTATTCAGTGAGTTTGATGCGAATATCTACTTTGGTGGAGATAACGTGATATTCTGGGGACCTCTGGCCTGGACAGTGATCTACGGTTTGATCGTAGCGACCTTCCTTACTCTTATTATTGTTCCATTGTTATTCTATATCGCGATAAGGATCAAAATGTGGGTTCATTCGAAAAGAAGCTCTTCGGAAAAAGTTGAAACTTCAAACAGGATCGAAACTACGAACTAGGTAAGTTCATACCAATGCAAAAAAACCCGAAGCTTTCGCTTCGGGTTTTTTTATTCGTACTGAATATTATTAGTCATTACTAACAAGGGAGCTTTCGCTTTTCCAGCTATTAACACTAGCAATTACGCTATCTTTATAGTCCACTTCAGTAAGTTTATCTTCAGTCCAGAAGAACCATTTTCCATCTTTCTGGCCATTTTCGTAATTGGCGATGGCTGTCTTCTCACCGTCTTTGTTGTAAGAAATCCATTCTCCGTGGAGTCTGCCGTCCTTGTACGTACCTTCCTGTTTAATATTTCCATCTTCATAATAAAATGTTCCTTTAATTAATTCACCCTGCTTCTCAAAAGCGGGTTTTGGATCATTATCCTGCGCCATTGCAACGGTTCCTGTTGCCAGAACTGCTGCTACTAAAATATTCTTCAAAGTCTTCATTTCTCTTTCGGTATTAACGTTTACATCACAAATATAGCGAAAATTTACCTTATAGTTGCATTTACGTAACATTAAGTTAACATTGGAGTTTTATTTATCTGTTATACAATGTTTTATATAAATCACCAAAGTTAATAATAGGCAACTTTAAATGAATTTAGATGCAGAAAAGATTCAGTAAAACTGTTTAACTTCTTACTTTTGTGCCCATTCAAAATTTAAAGAATTCATGTACAGAAGTCATACCTGCGGCGAACTTAATGCCGAACATATAGGAAATACAGCAACCCTTTCTGGATGGGTACAAAAAATAAGAAACAAAGGTTTTATGATTTGGGTGGATCTTCGTGATCGCTATGGTCTTACGCAATTGATTTTTGATGAAGAGCGCTCTTCCGAAGAATTGATGAAACAAGCAGGAAACCTGGCTCGTGAATTCGTGATCCAGGTAACCGGGGAAGTGATCGAGCGAGAAGCGAAAAACCCTAACATACCTACTGGTGAAATTGAATTACTGGTACAGGATTTCAAAATTTTGAATACTTCTAAAACACCACCTTTTACTATTGAAGATGAGACCGATGGTGGTGAAGATCTTAGAATGAAATATCGCTATCTGGATATTCGTAGAAAACCAGTTCAGAATAAATTAATGTTTCGCCACCAGGTGGGAATGAAAGTAAGAAACTATCTTTCTAATGCTGGCTTTATTGAAGTGGAAACTCCATACCTTATTAAATCCACTCCTGAAGGTGCCCGTGATTTTGTGGTACCTAGCCGAATGAATGAAGGTCAGTTTTACGCACTTCCACAATCACCTCAAACTTTTAAGCAGTTGCTTATGGTAGGCGGGATGGATAAGTATTTCCAGATCGTAAAATGTTTTCGTGATGAAGATCTAAGAGCAGATCGTCAACCCGAATTCACACAGATTGATTGCGAAATGGCATTTGTGGAACAGGAAGATATCCTGAATATTTTTGAAGGTTTAACCAGGCATTTGCTGAAGGAAATTCGCAACGTAGAAGTGAACGAATTCCCAAGAATGACCTATGCAGACGCTATGCGCAAATATGGGAATGATAAACCAGACATTCGTTTTGGGATGGAATTTGCCGAGCTTGATGATGTCGCTAAGAATAAAGGTTTCAATGTTTTTGATCAACAGGAGTTAGTTGTTGGTATCGCAGTTCCGGGCGCGGCTTCTTTTACCCGTAAAGAGATCGATAAGCTCATATCATGGGTGAAAAGACCTCAAATTGGTGCCACTGGATTGGTTTGGGCAAAATATAATGAAGATGGAAGTTTAAAATCTTCAGTAGATAAATTTTACTCTCAGGAAGACTTGAAAGCCTGGGCGGAAGCTTCTTCAGCTAAACCCGGGGATCTTATTCTTGTGATGGCAGGTGATGCTGATAAAACAAGAAGCCAGTTAAGCGCATTAAGAATGCATCTTGGTAATGAAATGGGACTTAGAAAATCTGAGGAATTTGCTCCTTTATGGGTAGTAGATTTCCCTCTTCTTGAGTGGGATGAGGAGACTGAAAGGTTCCATGCCATGCACCATCCATTTACAAGTCCGAAGAAAGAAGATTTCGCACTACTTGAAACAGACCCTGGGAAGGTTCGTGCCAACGCGTATGATCTTGTACTTAATGGAAATGAGATTGGTGGTGGTTCCATCAGGATCCACGATAAGGAAACACAATCGCAGATGTTCAAGTATCTTGGATTCACTCCGGAGGAAGCTGAAGAGCAATTTGGTTTTCTTATGGATGCCTTCCAGTATGGAGCGCCTCCACACGGCGGGATCGCTTTTGGTTTCGACCGACTGGTAGCCATACTGGGCGGACAGGAAAGCATCAGAGATTATATTGCATTTCCAAAGAATAACTCTGGAAGAGATGTAATGATCGACGCTCCGGCGAAACTCGACGAACAGCAACTTACAGATTTACACTTGCAGTTGAAATCATAAAAATTTAATCCCGCTTATTGCGGGATTTTTTATCTTCATCCGGTAATTCACTAGCGGTGGCAAATATTAGCAAAACCTTATTGCACAGGTTCCTAACCTGGAAATCCAAGAATCTTTCTCATCGACAGTTCCTCATGTTCCTGAGCGCGGTCATTGGATTTGTCGCCGGGCTCTTTGCGGTGATGATCAAAAACCTCACGCACCTTATCCAGAGTTTGCTGGAAGGAGAATTTGTAGCCAATTACCACGATGCATTCTACTTTATTTTTCCGGTGCTTGGTCTTTTGATCGTGTACCTCATCATTAAATTTGTACTGCGACAAAAGGTTGGACATGGAATTCCAACTACTTTATATGCCATATCCCGTAAGAAGGGAATTATGAAAAGATTCCAGATGTACGCGTCACTAATTACCGCACCTATTACGGTTGGTTTTGGAGGATCGGTTGGACTGGAAGGACCTACCGTGGCGACCGGTGCTTCTCTGGGCTCTAACATTTCGCGTATATTTTTGATGAACCAGGCATCCCGGACCTTACTTATTGGATGCGCCGCTGCAGGTGCAATGTCCAGTATCTTTAAGGCTCCAATTGCTGCGATCATTTTCGCTGTGGAAGTTTTCAGCCTCGATTTAACGCTGGCCTCCCTCCTGCCGTTGCTTATTGCTTCGGTATCTGCCATACTTACCTCCTATTTTTTCTTCGGAAGTCAGATTATTTTACCATTTACTCTAGAAGATCAATTTACAATTTCTGAAGTACCTTACTATTTGGTTCTGGGAGTCGTGGCTGCAGCATTTTCAGTTTACTTTTCACGTATCTATTTTGGCACTACCAAACTTCTGGCAAAGATAACCTCGCCGTTTGTACGGCTTATATTTGCCGGATTGGGACTGGGAGTTCTTATTTATTTTATACCTCCATTATATGGTGAAGGCTATAATGTCATCAACAACCTTTTACAGGAAAATTATCTGGAAGCCCTGGGAACAAATCTATTCAACGCTTACCTTGAGAATATCTGGGTGGTCATCATTTTGCTTGCAGGTCTGGTGATCTTTAAGATCATCGCATCAGCATTGACCTTTAGTGCCGGCGGTGTTGGAGGGATCTTTGCACCAGTAATGTTCATGGGAAGTGCAATGGGACACTGTTTCGCATTAGTCGTGAACAATCTTGGCATCTTCAGGAATGAGATCTCAGTAAGTAATTTTACATTGGTAGGAATGGCCGGACTTATGGCCGGAGTCCTGCACGCACCACTTACCGCTATTTTTCTTATTGCTGAACTTACCCATGGGTACGAACTTTTTATTCCGCTTATGATCACTGCGGCTATTTCCTATCTAATCACTACTAAGTTTGAACCTCACTCTGTGTATACCATGGAGCTGGCAAGGCGTGGTGACCTGTTAACGCATGACAAGGATCAGACGGTTTTGACCCTAATGAATATTAGTCGGGTAGTAGAAAAGAATTTTATCGCCCTGGAAATTGATATGAACCTGGGAGATGTGATCCATGACGGAGTGATGAAATCCTCACGCAATATTTTTCCTGTTATTGATGAAAATCAGAATTTTATGGGTATTATATTATTAGACGATATTAGATCTATCATGTTCAATGAAAAATTATATGATGAAGTCAAGGTGCAGGAGATCATGCAACAGGCTCCGGAAATTATAGACATTGAACATGACCGAATGAAGGAGATCATGCGAAAGTTTCAGGAAAGTAATGCCTGGAACTTACCTGTTGTTCGCGAAGGAAAATATATCGGATTTATATCCAAATCAAAATTGCTAACTGCCTACAGGCAGAAATTAATTGAAGTTACTGTATAGTATGAAGATATTTATGAGATTACTGGTGATAGCTATTCTAATAGCCGTAGGTGTAGGATTCTATTTCAGGTTAAATGATGATACACTTACCGGCGACAGGATCATAGGAATTGCTGTGCTGGCCAGTGCCTTCATTCTAATGCCAATTTTCCTTGTGGTGAGATGGAGAGGAAAGAAATTAGAGGACTACACACTTTCTGAAAAGAACATGAAAAAAATGCGGGATAAGGGAATTGACCGACTATAAAAGTTACAAAAATCCCAAAAAATTCTGATTTCCAGTAGATTCTAAAAATTTTACTGTTATGTTTGTTCTTTATTAATTATCATTATTATGCAAGGCACAGTAAAATTTTTCAATGAATCTAAAGGTTATGGGTTCATTACAAACGACGACACCAAAAGAGACATTTTCGTACACATTACTGGTTTGAATGGTGAAACTATTCAGGAAGGTGATCGAGTAGAATACGAAGAAACTGAAGGGAAAAAAGGAGTTAACGCAACAGATGTTCGCATCGTTGAGTAATTTTCCAATCAAAAAAGTAAAAAGCCGCTGTAAAGCGGCTTTTGTTATTTAATGTGTTTGCTCTGTAGTTTGTCCTACCCCTTTTAGCATGGTTTCAGTCATCTTATCAAGATCGAATTCGTGATCCCATCCCCAATCCTGTCTCGCCGATGAATCATCAATACTTGAAGGCCATGACGCGGCAATAGCCTGTCTGAAATCTGGATCGTAAGAAATTTTAAAATCCGGTAAATGTTTACTAATGTTTGCTGCTAATATTTCAGGCGTAAAACTTATCGCAGCAAGATTATAAGATGATCTTACTTTAATAGCTTCCGAAGGAGCCTGCATAATTTCCACCGTTGCTTTGATCGCATCATCCATATACATCATTGGTAATGCTGCATCCTTATCCAGAAAACTAGTATAGGCATTCTGCTTTAAGGCTTCATGGAAGATCTCAATCGCATAATCTGTAGTTCCACCACCTGGAAGGGTTTTATAACTAATGATACCAGGATACCTGATACTTCTAACGTCTACGCCAAATTTTTTGTTGTAATACTCACACCAGCGTTCCCCGGTTTGCTTACTAATTCCATAAACCGTGGTAGGTTCCATCGCAGTAATTTGCGGAGTATTGTCCTTTGGGGTAGTTGGTCCAAAAACAGCAATACTGGACGGCCAAAAGATCTTATCGATCAAACCTTCCTTGGCCATATCAAGAATATGGAAAAGTGAATTCATATTAAGATCCCAGGCCTTCTTAGGAGCTTTTTCTGCAGTGGCGCTAAGCATTGCAGCCATCAGGTAAACTTCCTTGATGTTATAGGTCTCTATGATCTGTCTTATATGAACCTCATCTGTGGCATTCAGGATCTCAAATGGACCTGATTGCATCAACTCATCTACTCCTTCACGAATATCACTGGCAACCACCTGGTCATTCCCGTGAATCTCTCTCAATTTCAGCGTAAGTTCGGTTCCAATCTGTCCGCAAGCACCGATAATCAATATCTTTTCGGCCATACATTAAATTTTGTGCAAATATATTTAATTATACAGAGGATTTCGCAATCTTAGCTTTTTCTTGACGCTATTCGCTATGGATTCTGTAATTCAAAATCGGTTGCTTCATTCATAGAATTATGGATAACTTTGTTCATTCAATTATCACTTATGAAATTCCCTCTATTCGTTATCATATTGCTTTGTTTATTATCCTGCAAATCTGAAGCAGAAGATACCCAGAATGGCAACGATTCGAAAGACAGTGTATCCTATGATAAGAAGATAGAAATAGATACCCGAGGTTTTGATCTTGAACCGGAAGCAAAGAAATATGCTTCCAACTGGCTGGAATTTATCACTGCTCAAAATGAAGTGAAGAAACTGGAAAATACTACGACTCGTAAGGTCATGAATAATGCAACCGCGATTTCCCAGATCATGAATTCACTTAGCATTTCCCTGCCTGATAGTCTTAGAGCAGTGCCTGTGGAAGCTAGACTGAATGTCCTCAAGACCAAAGCGCACCTGTTGGAGCAATACTCAAAGAAACAGCAGCCAGATGTAAAGGATATTGATCGTACAGCTAAAGAGATCTATTTGGAATTCAATAATCTTAAACTTCAGATGAATGAATTATTTCTGAAAACTCTCGAGGATTTTGAGAAGGAGCTGGATGAATTTGAAAGAATGGAAAGAGAAATGGATTCAACAGCAATTGAAGATACCGTTGAAAATGTAGTATCTTAAAACAAATATTCGACCAATGAAAAATTCAGCTTTAAAATTTCTATTCGTTTTCGCATTTCTCACCGTGTTGCCATTGCATGCACAGGTAAAGGATTCAGAAAAAAATAAGACAGCGATCAGGGAAAGAGTAAGTGAAACGCTGGACAGCTGGCATCTTGCGGCCGCTAATACTGAATTTGAAACATACTTTGGTCTAATGACTAATGACGCGGTATTCATTGGGACCGATGCTACAGAAAACTGGACGGCGGAAGAATTCAAAAAGTTCGCTAAACCATATTTTGATTCAGGGAAAGCATGGAATTTCACTTCGATCGAAAGAAATATCTATATACACCAGAACTCAAAAATCGCCTGGTTTGATGAACTTCTGGATACCCAAATGGGAATTTGCAGGGGTTCTGGAGTGCTTGCTAAAGAAGATGGCAAATGGAAGATTCATCATTACGTACTTTCCATCGCAGTGCCTAACGAAAATGTAGATGAACTTACCAGTTTAAAATCCCAATTCGATAAGAATCTAATTTCAGAATTGAAAAACAAATAGTTCCATTCAGTTTAAATATAAATCCACATCACCCTTAATTATTAATATTCAGCCGGTTGTTCTCAATTCGGCGAGGCTGAATTATGGATTATTTTGACCGTTTTGCTACATTAGCCGTATTATTTTATAATTCTTAACTAGAACAATGAAAAGAATAAACAGAATTTTGTTTTTATCTGTTCTCAGCGCAGGGATGTTTACCGCCTGTAATGATGACGAAAAAAGAACTGAGCAAAAAGATGATGAGATCCATGGTATCAACCTTGCTTACATGGATACAACTACAACTGCTAAAGAAGATTTCTTTCGCTATGTAAATGGTCGCTGGCTGGATAGCACAGAGATTCCTGGAGACAGAACCCGCTGGGGAAGTTTCGACGAATTAAGACAAAGAACCGATGAGGATGCACTTGGACTTCTGGAAAAAACAGCTTCAAGTGATAGTCTTGATGCTTCAACAGATCAGGCAAAAGCTGTATATCTTTACAAGAGTATCATGGACACTGTGGCTAGAAATGAGCAGGGAATAGAGCCGGTAAAACCTTACCTGGCCAAGATCGATTCTATCCAGAACAAAGAAGATCTTCAGGATTTCTTAGTTGAAATGAGTGAATACGGAAGTGCCGGATTCTTCAGCTTTGGTGTTGGTGCAGACAGCAAAAATTCTGATATGAACGCTGCTTACCTGAACCCATCTGGTCTGGGATTACCTGAAAGAGATTATTACCTTCAGAATGATTCAGATTCTAAGGAAACCCGAACAAAATACAAAGCTTACGTGGCAGATATGCTACAGTATCTTGACTATTCAGAAGAAGAAGCGAAAAATGCTGCTGAAACGATCCTGAAGTTTGAAACCAGACTTGCCGAGCCAAAGCTGGATAAAGTAGAACGTCGTGATGCCAGAAATACCTATAACCCAATGACCGTCGCTGAGTTGCAAAAGATGACTCCGGCCATGAACTGGAAGGCTTATTTTGATGGTATTGGCGCAAAAGAACTTGATACGATCATCGTTTCCCAGCCAAAATACATGAAAGCACTACAGCAGATCCTTGCTGAAAATTCTGTAGAAGACTGGAAAACCTATTTAAAGTGGGACCTTTTCAACGGAGCTGCAAGTGCTCTTACTACAGATCTTGAAACCGAATCGTGGGAATTTTACAGCAAAACACTTCAGGGAGCAAAAGAACAACGCCCTAGAAATGAAAGAGCTCTTAGTTCTATCAATGGAAATTTAGGTGAAGCTCTTGGAAAATTATATGTTGAGGAACATTTCCCGGCAGAAGCAAAGAAAAAAGCTCAGGAAATGGTGGACAACATCCTGAAGGCGTATGAAAATAGAATCAATAATCTTAGCTGGATGAGCGAGGATACCAAGAAGAAAGCGCTTGAAAAACTTAGTACTTTCAACGTGAAGATTGGATATCCTGATGAGTGGAAAGATTACGCAGATCTAGAAATCACCTCACCTGAAGAAGGAGGATCTTATTTCCAGAATATGCTGAACGCTCAAAAATGGAGAGTTGCAGAGAATATGGCAGATCTTGGACAGCCTGTTGATAAGGGTGAATGGTTCATGTCTCCGCAAACGGTGAATGCTTATTACAATCCGCGTTATAACGAGATCGTATTCCCGGCGGCAATTCTTCAGCCTCCATTCTACGATTACAAGGCAGATGCTGCGGTGAATTACGGCGGAATTGGCGCTGTAATTGGTCATGAAATCTCACACGGTTTTGATGATAGCGGTGCTAGATTTGATGCTGAAGGGAACCTTAATAACTGGTGGACAGAGAAAGATCTTGAAGAATTCGAAACCTTAGGAAATGACCTGGCGGAGCAGTACAGCGCTATTGAAGTATTGGACAGTGTCTACATTAATGGAAAATTCACCTTAGGAGAAAATATTGGTGATCTTGGAGGAGTGAACGCTGCTTATGATGGATTACAAATTCATCTGGAAAACAATGAAAACCCAGGTAAAATCGATGGATTTACTCCGGAACAAAGATTCTTCCTTTCCTGGGCTACCGTTTGGAGAACTAAAATGAGAGATGAAGCGATGAGAAACAGGATCAAAACCGACTCTCATTCTCCTGGAATGTACAGAGCTTATGTGCCACTACAGAATATCGATGCATGGTATGATGCATTTAGTATTGAAGAAGGTGATAAGATGTACGTAAAACCTGAAGATAGAGTAAGAATCTGGTAACAGCTTCTAAGATTTATTTCACTAAAAAAGCCGGTCTTTCGACCGGCTTTTTTTTTGTTTTCCTGACTAATAAGAAGCCTCTAGAAATGTAGAAAGGCATCAGTAATATGTTCAATGTCGTAGTTAGATCCAGATTTTGTAATCGCAATGATATCGAACCTAATCTCCAGATCTGTATTTTGCTTTTCGGAATAGTGGTTGATTGCTTCCACAAGTAATTTGATCTGTGCAGGTTTTACAAAGTCTTCAGGATTTCCAAAATAGACAGAGCTTCGGGATTTTACTTCCACTGCTATTAAAGTATCAGCTTCTCTGGCAATGATATCTACTTCGGCTTTACGGTATCTGAAATTACGTTCCAGGATCTCGTAATTATTTTTCAGAAGAAACTGTACTGCCAACTCCTCCCCTTTCTTGCCCAGATCATTATGAGTAGCCATTCGTAAACCTAGTTCACCTCATTCATCAACATCACAGATCCTACCTGAAGTTCAAGAGCATCGATCTCTTCTTCACTTGCTTTTACGATCTTATCACCATAGAATTTATTGGGAATATCCTTATCGGTATTCAGAAAAACACCAATTCCGGACTTCGCAAGTTTACCACCATTCCAGTCTACAGCACCACTATAATCCCATCCAAAACCGTAAAAAGACACTGGTTTGCCATTTAACTTATTCAGTTCATCCAGGCTCATTCCAACCTTAATTCCATCAGCCGTGGTCCATCTACCTTCTCCAGAATAATTGATAGAAGTCACCTTTTTCTTCTCTTCAGTTTGCCAGGTGATCAAAACCTCGTCTTCAGTTTCAGGAAATAGAATACTATAAGGTTTAGTCTCGGTTCCTTCCTCAAATTCATCCACTCCTTCTTCCATATTGGATTGTGGGTAATTTCGCGAAATATCTTCCGAAGACATTCGGCTTAAATTTTCAAGACTGTAAATATCTTTAGAGCCAGTTACAGCTTTATTACTATTACAGGAAACTATGGCCAGCAGACCAACAACGGCTAAAATTTTACGCATTTGATGTTTTTTGTAGTAAAAGTATACAGATAAGCTCCACACGGTTCCGCTTTTACAAGAATTTAACGCGTATTCGAACGTCTTTGCTTAACTTTACCGCTCTTAAAAATTTACTTATTCTAATGAGCAAAAATCCTCAGAGATTTACGATCACAGCGGCTTTACCTTATACGAACGGGCCTATTCATATTGGACACCTTGCAGGCGTTTATGTACCTGCAGAAATTTATTCCAGGTTTTTACGAATGCAGGGACATGATGTAGCATTTGTTTGTGGAAGTGATGAGCACGGTGTGCCAATTACGATCAAGGCCAAGAAAGAAGGTGTGAGTCCGCAGGATGTAGTAGACAAGTACAATGCGATCATCAAAACCTCTTTTGAAGACTTCGGAATTACTTTCGATAACTATTCCAGGACGTCAGGTGATGTTCATCATAAAACAGCTTCAGACTTTTTTAAGAAGATGTATGAGGATGGTAAATTTATTGAAGAATCTACCGAGCAATTATATGATGTCGAGGCTAACCAGTTTCTAGCCGATAGATTTGTTACTGGAACCTGCCCAAAATGTGGGAATGAAGATGCGTATGGAGACCAGTGTGAAAACTGCGGAACTTCATTAAATGCTACAGATCTTATTAATCCGAAATCTGCCATTACCGGCGCCGTTCCAACTTTAAAAGAAACTAAACACTGGTTTTTACCTTTGGACCAATATGAAGATTTTCTAAAGGAATGGATCCTGAAAGGACACAAAGCCGATTGGAAAAGCAACGTTTACGGTCAGGTAAAATCCTGGATCGACGATGGTCTTAGAGCCCGTGCGGTAACCAGAGATCTTGACTGGGGAATCCCGGTTCCTGTGGAAGGTGGCGAAGGCAAAGTTCTGTATGTATGGTTCGATGCTCCTATTGGTTATATTTCCTCCACCAAAGAATGGGCAGAGCGAGAAGGAAAAGACTGGGAACCATACTGGAAAGACGAAAACACCAAACTGGTTCATTTCATCGGGAAGGATAATATAGTTTTTCACTGTATCATTTTCCCAACGATGTTGAAAGCTCATGGTGATTATATTTTACCAGAAAATGTACCGGCAAATGAATTTCTGAATCTTGAGGGTAAAAAACTATCAACTTCAAAGAACTGGGCGGTATGGTTACATGAATACCTGCAGGATTTTCCAGATCAACAGGATGTTCTGCGTTATGTGTTGACTGCAAATGCCCCGGAAACAAAAGACAACGATTTTACCTGGAAAGATTTTCAGGCAAGAAACAATAATGAGCTGGTGGCTATCTTCGGAAACTTTATTAACCGCGTGGTGGTTTTAACCAACAAATACTACGATGGAATAATTCCGCAGCCGGGAGATTATACTGAAGTGGATGAACAGACCATTGCTGAATTGAAAGCATATCCATCAGTAATCGCAAGTTCGATTGAAAAATACCGTTTTCGTGAAGCTCAGGGCGAATTGATGAATCTGGCCAGGCTTGGAAATAAATACCTGGCTGATGAAGAACCATGGAAACAAATTAAAACTGATGAAGATCGAGTAAAAACGATCATGTACGTGGCACTTCAAATTGCCAGCGCACTCAGTATTATCAGTGAACCTTTCCTCCCTTTCACTTCCGCAAAACTAAAGCGAATGCTGAATCAAACTGGAGAGAATACTTCCACTACCCCAGACTGGGATATTATTGGTACCCGGGAAGCACTAATTCCTGCAGGTCATCAAATTGGAAAAGCGGAACTACTTTTCAGTAAAATCGAAGATGAACAAATGGAGCAACAATTGGAAAAATTAAAAGCTACCAAAGCAGCGAACGAAATGGAAAATCAGAAAGCTGAACCGCAAAAAGAGATTGCTACTTTTGAGGATTTCACTAAAATGGATCTGCGTGTTGGAACTATTATAGAAGCTGAAAAGATGGCCAAAACCAAGAAGCTGATGATTCTTAAAGTTGATACTGGAATTGACCAGAGAACGGTGGTTTCCGGTATTGCTGAACATTTTAAAGCAGAAGATATTATCGGTAAAAAAGTAACTGTGCTGATAAATCTTGCTCCCAGAAAATTACGCGGAGTAGAAAGCGAAGGAATGATCCTGATGACCGAAAACAAAGAAGGAAAACTTGTTTTTGTAAATCCCGATGAGGATAATGTTTCTAACGGAATCACGATAAATTAAAAACTCAAATCGCCTGGAATTAACTTTTCAGGCTTTTTTATGCTCAAAATTGCCTTTCATCCCATTTATAAACATCCACTTCCGGAAGGTCACAGGTTTCCTATGGAAAAATATGATCTGCTTCCAAAGCAATTATTGCATGAAGGCACCTGCGAGGATGAGAATTTTTTTCAGCCAGACCTCATAGATGAGAGTTTGATCTTAAGAGCCCATACTGCAGCCTATGTTGATAAATTGAAGAACCTGGATCTTAGTAAAAAAGAAATTAGAGTTTCAGGCTTCCCACTTTCACAGGAACTTGTGGATAGAGAACAGATTATTGCCCAGGGAACAATCGATGCCTGCAAATATGCACTTGAATATGGCGTTTCCGTGAATATAGCCGGTGGAACTCACCATGCTTTTTCAGATAGAGCTGAAGCATTCTGTTTATTGAACGATCAGGCTATCGCCGCCCGATATCTACAAGATCAAAACCTGGCTCAAAAAATTCTGATCGTAGACCTGGACGTACATCAGGGAAATGGTACGGCTGAGATCTTTCAAAATGATGATTCTGTATTTACATTTTCGATGCATGGAAAGGGAAACTATCCATTTAGAAAAGAAACCTCTGACCTGGACATCGAAATCGAGGATGGCATGGGTGATAAGGCTTACCTCAGGCAGCTAAAAGAAGTTCTTCCAGAACTTATAGAAAGAACACAACCCGATTTTATTTTCTACCTCTGTGGCGTTGATATTTTGGCAACCGACAAGCTTGGCCGACTCTCCTGTACTATAAAAGGATGTAAAGAACGCGACAGGTTCGTATTACAAACCTGCCACGATCTTCAGATTCCTGTAGAGTGCAGCATGGGAGGTGGTTATTCAAAAGAGATCAAATATATCATCGAAGCTCACGCCAACACTTATAGAGCTGCCCAGCAGATCTATTTTTAAAAACTACTGATTACTTACCGAGTAGTAAGAGCTCCTGGCAAACGACTTCAGTTACATATCTTTTAATACCATCTTTGTCCTCATAACTTCTACTGGTTAGTTTTCCTTCGATTCCAATCTCTTTCCCTTTCGGAACGTAATTTTCTACCAGTTCAGCAGTTTTGCCCCATGCAACGATATTGTGCCATTGTGTATCAGTTATTTTCTCGCCTTTTGAATTCTTATAACTTTCATTGGTGGCTACCGAAAATTTGGCTAATTTCTTTCCAGATTCAAGGTTTACGATTTCAGGCTCATTCCCTACATGTCCGATCAATTGTACTGTGTTTCTTAAAGTGCTCATAACTAAAGATTTTATTGCAGTTGAAAATCATTCGTTCATTTCAACAGGACAAAGATGTTGTCAAAGGCAAATACTAATCGGTCGTAAAGCACTTGTAGTTGTTTACTTTCGTTTGTAAGCATTTGAAAACGTATAAAATCTTTATTTTCATGAGAAGATTCTTCATATTATTCTTTTTATTTCAACTCTCTCCAAGTGGATTTTCTCAGGCAGCAATAAATGATACTATTTTCTACCCTAATAAAAGTTGGTATAATTCTAATAGATTAAAGAAAATAAGTCTCACGGATACTGAGTTAAAATTCAAAGAGATTAAAAGACTAGTTGATGAAATTCATCAAGAAGATTCACTTCCTTATTTCGAGATAAGAGATAAAAAATTAATAAGAAAAGTTATTCCATTAAGGTATGACTGGGGGGCTTTTTAAGGAACGTAATTTTTTAAATATTACTGAAGATTCTATTATAATCGGTAAGAATTATTCAATTGCTAAACTATATGATCAGCTACATGAACACTATTTTAATAATGGCAAAATTCCAAATCATTCTCAAAGTACACGGAAAGCTACAATAAAGATTTTAATAGATAGTAGCCGAACCGCTAGCTATTTAGAGAAACATATAATTAGGATAAGTGGGGAATTTGATAAATTAAATCATAAACATTCAGATTCATTACAGTTAAAATTAATATTAGATTATCCCAATAGATTTCCTCCTCCACCTCCACCGCCAAAAGAAATTCAGCATTAAACATAGATAATACACAAAAGATATAAATATTAAGGATTTAGCGGCAATTAACAGCCATTGGCAGCTGTCAATAACTAAATATTCAAATACTCTGTCCGAGTGTCAATAAATTGTTATCAGGATCTAAAAGGGCAAATTCTTTTTGTCCCCAGTTTTTAGTTTCTAATTTTCCGGCTGGATGTATAGGTATTTTTTTGTCTATTAATGATTTATACAATTTTTCAATATTATCAGTTCTAATATATACCTGTCCGTAATTCTTATTTGGATTAAGTGCTTTAAATTCAAAAAAATGAATTTGTATCTTATCCATTTGAAGCATTAAGTAACCATCATAGTCATTTTCGCCAAATTCTTTGAATCCCAATTTGAGATAATATTCTCTTGTTGAATTTTTATCACGCATTGGTAATTTAGGATTAATCTCGTTTAGCATATATTTAATTTTATTAAAGATAATTTCTTTTTCGGTAGAGTCAGATCATAGATTTCTTAGCTAGATTTTTTTTCAGGCTGCTGCTAGCAATGCCGATAAAACAGGTTCCATGAAATGGAATATAAGCTTCGATGTAGCCGCAGATATTACAATAAATGAAAGGGAAGAAGAATTTTCTGGAATTATAAAATTTGAGGATTCAGGAATATTTCAGCTGAAATAAATTTTACTAACTAACCAACTAAGAATAAAACTCCCTTATGAGATCTCTAGCAACATATTTTCTACTATTTAGTTTAGCTTTTTTACAATCCTGCGGTACAGATGATGATGATGACTGTTCAGCAACAATCTGTGACGCCGGCTATGCCGATTTAAACTTTCAAATCATAGATAGCAATACCGGCGAAAACATTTTTGACAACATAGCCTCTTCTGAAGGGATCACGGTAGTTGAAACTTCTAATGATCTTGAAGCCGATTTTCAGGTTATTGAAAAGAATGAACAGAAAACTCTTGTAATTTATACTTTCAATGATGCTCAATTTTCGGTGATGTACGCAGATGAAGAAATATTTACAGTTTCGGTGGAAGGAGAAGCTATTACTGAAGGTTGCTGTCCTACTATAGCGATAACAGATTTAAGTATTGAAGGCGCAGAATATATGTATGACGAAACGACTGATATTCATGTTATTGAACGATCTGTCCGTTCACATTTCACAAATGATGAAAGTCTTGAAAATTACCATGCATTCTTCGAAAATTCAAGACTTCAGATTGATGTTATATCAGATTCTAACGATCTCAAGATGGACGTAAAGCCTGGTAATAAACTGGTTTTCAAATTACTTCAGTATGAAGATCCTATTCCCGAAGCCGTAGACGACGAAATTACTCGCATCGTATATTTTGAAGTAGATCCAAATGCTAACAATTTTTTGATTAATTCAGATAACTTTTCAGAATATAATGTCGTAACAGGTATTTCAGGGAGCATTTCTAATATTACGTATGTAGAACAGGGAGAGATTGTTGGTGAAAAACTGAATGACAATGAATGGAAAATAGGTCTGAATACCTCTGCAGTAACCGAGACCGATATAAATATTAATGTTGATCAAACTGAAACCATCTTTACGAAAAGTACCTATGAGGATGTATGGATGCCTATCTATTATACGCATCTTTTCTACTAGAAAACAAAGGTGTTAAACCCTATATAAAAGCTTTTTAGTATATTTCCCTATGCAAAAGACTTGCGAGGAGTGCAACGAAAAGATCGTTGGAAGAACAGATAAAAAATTCTGTAGTGATTATTGCCGTAATGCATATCACAACAGGATGAATAAAGATGCAAGTAACCTCATCAGGAATACGAATAACTCGCTGCGGAAAAATTACCGGATACTTCAGGAATTAAATCCCGGTGATAAAACTTCGGTTGCAAAATCTAAATTACTCTCCAGAGGTTTTAACTTTGAATTCTTTACCAGCATTTATACTACGAAAACAGGAAAGCAATACTTCTTTGTGTATGACATGGGGTATCTGCCGCTTGAAAATGACTTTTACGCATTGGTGAGAAGAAATTGAAATTTTATTATACCTAAGATCAAATAGAAAAGCCTAACTTTTGATGTATGCGGAATCTCACATTACTCATTATTTTAATTTTCTACGGAATGACTTCAAAAGCTCAGGATCTGCAACAATACCAATGGCAAAACCGAATTATTGTTTTGTATGCTAATGAAACTGAATTAGATCTTTTAACAATGCAATTGGAATTACTTACCGAAGAACCTAACGAGCTTTTAGAAAGAAAACTTTTGGTGATACAGGCTCATAAAGATCGGTACAAAATAATTTTTCCAGAAAATTCAGAATGGGTAAGTTCAACCTTAAAAGACGAACTAAATATTATCAAGAAAACTGAATTTGAAGTTTTCCTACTTGGACTGGATGGAGGCATTAAACTAAGGCAACAGGAAATTGTTCAAACCGAAAAATTATTCAGCCTGATAGATGGGATGCCCATGAGAAAGGCAGAAGTAAGAAGAAAAGATCAATAACTCCAGGTGTGTGATTTTAATCTTAGAGCAGCTTTGAGAACATCTCTCTGTGAAATCTGACCTATCAACTGATTATTTTCCACAATAGGAAATCTTCGGAATCTCTTTTCAATAAAGATCTTCGCGGCATCCAGGACATTCATATTCCCATCTATAGTTTCTACATTAGAGATCATACGTTTTCCAACCGTGAGATCTGTCATTGGCATATTATAATACCTACTGTCAGAAATTTGTTTCATACAATCTCCTTCAGATATAATTCCCAGCAATTCATTCCTGTCATTCACCACACAGCCACCAGAGATGCCATGTTTAATTAATTTCTCTACGACATCCATGATATTTTCATTTTCCCTGAAGGTGATAAGCTTCTCTGTCATATAATCTCTTACCAGCATAGGGACTTCCGCAGGCTTCTCCGGCTCTGCTCGTTTACCCATAAAACTTTTAATACCCATAATTTATTTATTTGATTACCAATAACTTAAATATAAGGTTTTTCGATTTGTTACGCATGACAGTTATTCTGTTATTCATATTTCAAAAACTTAATTAACTTTAAAACTTTGATCCTCATTGCATGAACTCTAAATTTTCCGGCTTAATAGCTTTCTTGCTGATTTTTGTAGCAGTTTGGCTAAGTTTTAATTTCGATGCTCCCCAGGCCAGGCTTTCCGAAGAAATTCCTTTAGACCAGTTTTCAACATCAAGGGCTTTCCAGCATGTAGAAGCTATTGCACAGCAACCACATTATGTTGGGAGCAGTGAGCATCCAAAAGTTCGCAACTATATCGTACAGGAATTGCAGAAAATGGATCTGGAAGTACAAACTCAGGAAGATTATTTTCTCAATTCCAGTGCTATTTTAAGCAAACCACAAAATATCCTTGCCAGAATTAAAGGTTCAGGTGATGGTGATGCGTTGATACTTATGACTCATTACGACAGCGCCACACATTCTTCGCCGGGTGCGAGTGATGCAGGAAGTGGCGTGGCTACCATACTGGAAGGCATCAGGGCTTTCCGCGAAAAGAAAACTCAACCTAAGAATGATATTATTTTGCTCTTTACAGATGCAGAGGAAATTGGTTTAATAGGCGCAGAGATCTTTGTTAAGGATCATCCATGGGCGAAAGATGTACTGCTAGCACTTAATTTTGAAGCAAGGGGAAGCGGTGGAAATCCATTTATGCTACTGGAAACCAATGGTAAGAATGCGAAGTTGATCGAAGCTTTTGCAGATGCGAACGTCGAATACCCAGTAAGCAATTCTCTTGCCTACAGTATCTATAAAATGCTTCCAAACGACACAGATCTTACCGTCCTGCGTGAAAAGGGCAATATCAACGGTTATAATTTTGCTTTTATAGATGATCATTTTGACTATCATACGGCGAATGATACTCCTAAAAATCTGGATGCAGAAACCCTTGCTCATCAAGGTAGCTATCTTATGCCGCTGCTCGCCCACTTTAGTGAAGCAGATCTCAAAAATTTATCCAGTGACAGGGATCTTATATATTTTAATCTGCCTTTTGGAGAATTCGTAAAATATCCTTTTGACTGGATCTCACCTATGTTGATTGTCGCCATGGGAATTTTCCTGATCCTGATCCTCTACGGAATTAGAAGAGACCGCGTGGATATTACTGAAATTTTTAAAGGTTTCTTACCCATGTTAATCAGCATTAGTTTATCAGGTTTGCTAAGCTGGGCGTTCTGGCAGTTCTGTCTATTTATTTACCCGGAATACTCAGAAATGGAACATGGGTTTACCTACAATGGCTACTGGTACATCGCGTTGATCATCTTTCTTTCCCTGTCCATTAGTTTTATAACCTACCATTGGTTTCGCAAACGTTCACATAAAGCTTCCATATTTATAGCGCCACTTGCTTTATGGCTGGTGATCTGTACACTAGTTGCTGTATATCTTAAAGGAGCTGCATATTTCATAATTCCTGTATTCTTCGGACTATTGCAACTCTTTGTAATGGTAAGACAAAAGAGACCAAACCGCATTTTAATGGTCTTACTGAGCTTTCCCGCTATTATTTTACTTCTACCTTTTATCTGGAGTTTACCGGTCGCATTGGGTCTGAAAACCCTTTTTATCACCGCAATTCTCGGAAGTCTGGTGTTTATGTTCCTGTTACCGCTTTTTGGATACTTCAGAAAGCTTAAATCCTTTGCAGTTTTATGTTTCCTGGTTTTTAATATTTTGCTTTTTACAGCGCATTATTACTCAGATTTTTCTTCGGAAAGGCCTAAACCTAACAGTTTGGTTTATCTGAAGGATCTCGACCAGCAAACTAATTTCTGGTATAGTTATGATGAAATGGAAGATTCCTGGACGAGCTCTTATTTTCCTGAAGGCACAGAAAATTCAGGAACAGAGTCCAATTTCAGCAGTAAATACGGCAGTAATTTCCGAAGAAAATCCAGCGCTCCGGAAGTTGATATTCCAGAACCTGCAATTCTACTTGAAGAACTCGAGACCGACACATTAACGAACTTGAAGTCCTATTCTTTGAAGATCGCTCCAAATCGGGATATTAACCGCCTGGAATTATATGAAACCCGGGATGTAGATTTCAAAGAGTTCAGAGTAAATGATCTTATAGCTGAAGATGAACAATTAGGAGAACAATATTTTAACATGCATACGCAGCGCTGGAAAGAACGAATTCTTACATATTACGCATCAAACCGGGATACTTTGCGAATTGAATTCGCAATAGCACCAGAAGATGAGCCAGAATTTGTACTTTACGAATCGGCTTACGATCTCTTCGAAAACGAAGAATTAAAGCTTGAAAAAAGACCAAAGGATATGATCCCGCGGCCATTCGTTTTGAATGATGCTACTATTTTAAAGAAAACCATAAGAATAAAGGAATAAATGAAGATTGCGATTTTAGGATGTGGATGGCTTGGTTTTGAGCTGGGAAAAGAATTAAGAGCCTTGAACCATGAGGTAAAAGCTTCAGTTACCAGAAATGAGAAATTTGTTGATCTTCACGCAGCCGGACTCGTTCCCTACACGATCAAATTATATGAAAAAGGAATACAGGGAGACATCAGGTCTTTTCTTTCCAAGTCTGACTGTATTGTGGTGAACATCCCTCCCGGACTTAGAAAAAATCCTGAAGCCGACTTCGTTTCAAAAGTTAGAACCATTGTTCCTTACCTGGAGAAAAGTTATTGTCCAAGGATCATTTTCGTAAGTTCAACTTCGGTCTATAAAAATGAACCTGGTTTTCCAGAGGTCAATGAAAATACTGAAACCGATAACTCTTCCAATATAGCAGTCCAGCTACGCAATGCCGAGTTATTGTTGCTGAATAACGAAAACTTTAAAACTGAAATACTAAGATTTGGTGGTTTGATAGGAGATGATCGCCATCCAGTGAATCAGCTTTCTGGAAAAAGGGATCTAAGCTCTCCAAAAGCGCCGGTAAATCTCGTACATCGTCGTGATTGCATCAAAGCAATTATTACCTTGATAGAGAAACCTGCTACCAATAATATATTTAATCTGGTACATCCAGAGCATCCTTCACGTGAAAATTATTATACTAAAATAGCGCAGGACAGAGAACTTGAAGCCCCTCACTTCAGTCATGAAATGTCTTCAGAAGGTAAAGTGGTAAGTTCAGATAGATTTCAAAAAGAGCTCAATTTCAAATTCGAGCATTCTATTTATTAGTTTCTGGAATAAGCTTTAGCATAAGGTGACCAGATCTCTTTAATAGGATGACCCTTGGAACTTTTTCCTGAGTGGATCCAATTCCCGTTTTCGACTTTATAAGTAAAATCGAGACTCGCTCCCACTCTACTGGCATCCCGGGAGAAAAATTCTATGTTCTCTACATATTTCCCATCCTTCGCGATGTAAGTTCCACCGCCGGTACCAAAAAATTCTCCGGTTGCCGAGTTAAATGCCACCCATTGGAAACGATCGCCACCAAGCATTTTAATAGTTCTTCGATCCCCCGGTTTCATCTGGTTCATTTCACCATTTCTCTCTCTACCCGTAATCACCCAATTTCCCGATAATTCATTTTTATTTCCTGAAACTCTTGTCCATTTCTGAATAGTTTCGTCCTGTTCAATACTGAAACTGTTCTCCTCTTCGAATTCGATCTTATGTGCAATTAATTCTGCTGAAGGTTTTTCCTGCCTCGTGTCAAAATCAATTCGAACCTGATCTTCTTTCTTATGATATTCCCCGCCACGTGCCCAGAGAAATTCATTGGAATCTGGAACTTTAGCACCTTCAGTAAAGTACGAATCAGCATAAATGCGAATTACCTCTTTACCTGTTACGGCCTTTCCATTTTCCGCAGTAAGTTCCCAGGAACCCTGAAGCGATTGAGCCTGTATATTTAAATTAAATACTAAAACCAAGAGGAGTAGAATGCTTTTCATGATATAGATTGTATCTTTTAAAAATAAGAAATAATCGATCTAAAAGATCTTTCTGAAGTATCAAAAAAACTATCCATGAACGAATTTCAGCATTCAGAAGCCACAAGAAACGAACAACCTGTTGCAATTGTAACTGGTGCGAATGCCGGCCTGGGTTTCGAAACTACAAAGGCGCTTGCGGCAAAGGACTTCAGGGTGATCATGGCCTGCAGAGACCTGGAGAAAGCCAGAATAGCCCGGAAACAAATTCTGAACTGCCATGGAAACGCCAAACTGGAGATACGGGAACTAGACCTTTCGAGTCTGAAATCGGTAAGATCTTTTGCTTCAGATTTTAAATCTGAACAAGAAAAACTTGACCTTCTTATAAATAACGCTGGTGTGATGATGCCACCTTATCATAGAACCGAAGATGGCTTTGAGCTTCAATTAGGAGTGAATTATCTAGGTCATTTTCTGCTAACCGGTCTATTAAAAGAAGAATTGACTACTTCGAAAAGTTCCAGGATCGTGACCTTAAGTTCCATCGCTCACAAAAATGCCGAAATTGATTTTAATGATCTGCAAAGTGAAAACTCTTATTCAAAATTTAAAGCTTATGGGCAGAGCAAGCTTGCCTGTCTTATCTTTAGTCTGGAACTGGAACGTAGATTGAAAGCTAATTCTTTAAGCCATGTGAGTTCACTAGCCTCCCATCCAGGAGTTTCTTCTACTGAACTGATGCGACATTTGCCAGGATGGCTTATGCTTATGGCCAAACCCGTGGAACCATTCATCTCTCATTCTGCGGAAAAAGGCGCAAAACCTACGCTCAAGGCTGCTTTGGATAAAGAACTGGCAGGTGGCTGCTATATTGGACCTGATGGCTTTAGAGAAATGAAAGGCAAGCCTGCAGAAGCTGAAATTGCCAGGCAGGCTGAAAATAAAGAAACAGCCGCAAAATTATGGGCTGTTTCTGAAGATCTTACCGGGATAAAATTTTTAAGCTAACTATTCTTTAGTCTCGCCGTATTTATCATATTCCGGATACAGGAAGTTGTTATAAGGAAATCGAGTTATGTGAATTTCACGAACGGCTTCGTATACTCTTTTTCTGAAATGTTCAAAATTCTCTTTTTCAGTGGCAGAAATAAAGACCACATTATTACCCATTTTATTCATCCAGGTTTTCTTCCATTCCTTGAGCGTATAATGCGCTGAAGTTCTCTCGGTTACAAGATCATCCTCCTCGATCTCTTCAGGCTCGTAAGCATCGATCTTATTAAAGACCATAATGGTTGGTTTACCTAAAGCTTCGATCTCTGTTAGAATCTGGTTAACGGAAGCGATATGGTCTTCAAAATTGGCATGAGAGATATCTACAACGTGCAAGAGAAGATCTGCTTCCCGAACCTCATCCAATGTAGATTTAAAAGATTCTACCAGCTGAGTTGGCAATTTTCTAATAAAACCTACGGTATCACTTAGCAGAAATGGAAGGTTACGAATCACTACTTTTCTTACTGTGGTGTCCAGCGTGGCAAATAATTTATTTTCAGCAAAAACCTCGCTTTTACTAATCGCATTCATCAAGGTAGACTTCCCTACGTTGGTATAACCTACAAGTGCTACACGAACCAGTTGTCCTCTGTTCCCTCTCTGTACTTCCATTTGCTTATCGATGGTTTCCAGTTTTTTCTTCAGTAAAGATATTTTATCTCTAACGATACGACGGTCGGTTTCGATCTCTGTTTCCCCTGGACCACGCATTCCAATACCACCACGTTGTCTTTCAAGGTGAGTCCACATACCGGCAAGTCTTGGTAATAAGTACTCATATTGCGCCAGTTCTACCTGCGTACGGGCGTAACTGGTCTTTGCTCTCTGGGCGAAAATATCCAGAATCAGGTTAGTCCTGTCCAGAATTTTAGCCTTTAGAATTTTTTCAATGTTCTTCTGCTGAGCAGGTGTAAGTTCGTCATCAAAGATCACGGCACCAATTTCATGTTCTGCCACGAATTCACGCACCTCTTCCATCTTACCGGTTCCAATAAAAGTCTTAGGATTCGGCATGTCCATCTTCTGCGTAAAACGTTTCTGCACTTCACCACCAGCGGTGAAAGTTAGAAACTCCAGCTCGTCCAGGTATTCTTCAAGTTTATCCTCATTCTGATCTTTGGTAACAATACCTACAAGAACAGCTTTTTCAAAGGACAGGTCGGTTTTTTCAATCATAAATACAAAGATAATCATTAGATGGCTTCTGCATTCGAAGCCGCCATACTTCAACAAAAATTTAACTGAAAAAGCCCGTGAAGTTCACGGGCTTTTCATAAATCTATAGGTTTTCTCTAGAATCCGAAGTTGATCCCGACTCCAAATACTTCACGAATCTGGAATGCTCCAACAGCGTTATCATCGTAGATCGCCTGGAATATCAGATTTGCAGAAAGGTAATCATTGATTCCCATGTTCAGATTCAGCAAATAATCAATATCTACATTCTCCGGGTTCTCGAGGTAGTTTGAATATAAAGCTAGTGAATGCTCCATTTCTACATTTTCAAGGATCTCATAGCTTAGGAAAGCGGTAAGTGCAGCGCCTAGTTCGAACCTGGTACTTTTTCCTTCATCCACTCCAAAGTAATCACCATCTACATAACCTGCACGGCTTGTAAAATCACTGTCCACAAAGATCAATCTTGCCGTGGCCGGTGCGAGGTTCACCATGAAATTATCACCCTTCTTATACATCATCCCCGGACCGGTTTGTAAATAACCTGGTGAAAGAAAATGAGTAGTTTCGGTTCGAATGGTTTCTCCGGTTTCAGCATCTTCGGAAAATTCATAACCTTTAGCAAACTGAGTTCTGAAGTTTAAAAACCATGAATAATAAAAATTCGTGTCTTCAATTTGCTTCCCGGCGATACTGTTCAATTCAAGACGGTCACTCGTTTTACGTTCAAATTCATCATCTTTTACTTTTGTAAGTCCGTAATTCCCAAGAATCCGGTTATCCCAGGTGAAATCATCTTTTCTATAATTGAACTGGTAATCTACAGTTAGATTTCCAGCGATACTGGAAGTTCCACCACCTGTCCATTCTTTGTTGAAAGCAGACTGGTTAAATAATAACTGAACATTTCCTTCTTTTTGCCATCCATTGGGTGGGATAGAATCGTTTTCTTCCTGTGCAAAGGAAGATCCAAATAAAAACAGCGCGACGGCTGTAAATAAAACTTTCTTCATTACTTTTTTCTAGGTTTTTTATAGAGCGGAACTGAAGAACAAGCCTCTCCATACATTAAGCTTTTAACTACAGGTTGTAGTTTCTGCATGATCATTATATAAGCATTTTTTGGGACTGGTTTGTTGGAACACCCCTTGATAATTACAGGCTTATCCTCCAGATCACTAACATCCAGACGATCGATCACTTCCTGGTAAAGATGACTTTCCAGGTTTTCCAGGTCTCCAATAATGGTCTTTTTAGCAATACCCTGTAAGTATGAGCTAACGAGCATAAAGGCCCATGACGGTACGATCGCATCTGTAGAACATACAAGGGCAACATAAGCACCCTTATACTGTTGCCAGTCATGATTTTTCGCCTGTTCTCTAAAATCTTTCTCTCTCAGCACAAAGCCTTCGAGTAACCAGTCACTAATATCAAAAACGACACGCTGCCCTTTGGGATAAAAGTCTTCAAGATTAAAGGTAACCAGCTTACTTTCGGCAATTCTATTTACGATTTCTTCAGCCATAAAGTATTTTTAGAGCAATCCAAGCTCAAGTTTTGCTCCTTCGCTCATAAGATCCTGACTCCATGGCGGATCAAAAGTGATCTCCACTTCAGCATCTTTTACCATATCCAGAGACTTCACTTTCTCTTCCACTTCCAACGGAAGGGTTTCTGCCACCGGACAGTTAGGGGTAGTTAGCGTCATTAATATCTTTACGTCATAATCTGTAGATACCATCACGTCATAGATCAAACCTAGTTCGTAGATATCCACCGGAATTTCCGGATCATAGATCGTCTTTAAGACTGTTACGATCTTCTCTCCCAATTCCTGTGTATTTATTTCCTGCTCCATCTTAATTCAATTGTGTTTGATATGCCAAAGCATACATTTTTAATTGTTTGATCATACTTACAAGTCCGTTTGCTCTGGTTGGAGACAAATGTTCTTTTAGACCAATTTCATCAATAAACTGAGTATTTGCTTCAATGATCTGCGAAGGATGTTGATCTGAAAACACTCTTATCAGGATTGCAACAATTCCCTTGGTAATGATTGCATCACTATCTGCCGTGAACAACAAACGCTCACCATCCAGTTCGGCATGAACCCAGACTTTACTTTGACATCCTTTGATAAGATTTTCTTCGATCTTATATTTTTCGTCTATTAGCGGAAGTGACTTCCCAAGTTCAATCATATATTCATAACGCTGCATCCAGTCGTCGAACATTGCAAACTCATCAATTACTTCATTCTGTTTTTCCTGAATCGTCATAACTCAATTTTGCACAAAAGTACGACATGCTAACCTGCTATTCAACATTTTCTGCCAATCTTAAAATAGCCTGCACCAATGGTTTTAAAGCCTCAGGGGGATTCCCATGATCAAAAGTGGAAGAATTAAATTCAGAATTTCCAATGATCAGACTTAGTTCAGCATGCGCAGCTGCATCACTGGCCCTGGACTCTGTTGGCGCCTCCAGATCTTCCAGTTTAGAGGTATTAATTTTTTTGATTTCTGAAGTGATCATCTCCCACTGTTCCTTTGTGATTACTTCTGAATTTTCCTTTGCTTCGACTCCAGTGCTTATTACTTTGATCTCTTCCGAAGTGATCGTATAAGTTGAGGAAGATCCCCGGGTATAAGTTTTATAGCTTACGGATTTGATTTCTTCCTGACCTTCATTAGAACAGTCATTAATAGCGAAAAATATTAGAATAAAAGATAGTACTGAAAGTTTCATAACTGGAATTTTAGATAAAGCATATTACGAAAAAAAGCGCCACGAGGGGGCTTATTTGATGTATTTCAATGGAAGATATTAGCCTGCTGATAAAGATTTTTTCCCGATACTTAAATATGCAATAGATCTTATGAACGGTACAATTAGGATTGCTAAAACCCAGGCCAATTTGAACCAAAAGGGAGAGTTTACTCTAAAAATAATATACAAAACCAGCAATAAAGATGTGAGTTTGCCAGATTAATAAGAGAATTGAAGGATCCATAGTAATTATTTGTTCACTAAGATAATTAAATTACTGTAACATCATCAAAGCCTTTTTTAACGCTTCGATAAATGTATCGATCTCTTCTTTGGTATTGTAAAATGCGAAGGATGCTCTTACTGTTCCGGGAATCTTAAAGAAATCCATTACCGGTTGTGCACAATGATGCCCTGTTCTAACTGCAATTCCCATTTTATCTAATAGTGTTCCAATATCGTATGGATGCAATCCCTCTACGTTAAAACTAATCACGGCCGTCTTTTGTGCAGCTTCCCCATAGATCTTCATTCCGTCAATCACCTTCAGCCTGCTTGTTGCATATTGAAGCAATTCATCTTCGTAAGAAGCGATCTCTTCAAAGCCAATTGAGTTCATATAGTCGAGAGCTGCTCCAAAAGCTATTCCGCCACAAATGTTCGGTGTTCCCGCTTCAAATTTGTGGGGCAAACCGGCATAGGTTGTTTTTTCAAAACTTACTGTAGCGATCATTTCACCACCCCCCTGGTAAGGAGGTAATTTTTCCAGCCATTCCTGTTTACCATATACCATTCCAACACCTGTAGGTCCACACATCTTATGCGCTGAAACTACATAAAAATCAACATCAAGCTCCTGAACATCAGCTTTAATGTGCGGCGAAGCCTGAGCTCCGTCTATTAAGACTGCAGCACCAGCTTTGTGCGCGATATCGATAATCTCTTTAATTGGATTCACGGTTCCAAGGGCGTTGGAAACATGGTTTACAAAGACAAGCTTTGTACGATCACTGATCAGATTACTATATTCATCAAGAATCAGTTCCCCTTTTTCGTTCATTGGGATGACCTTCAGCTTAGCACCGGTCTTTTCAGCCAGCATTTGCCAGGGCACGATATTCGAATGATGTTCCATTGCTGAAACCAGGATCTCATCTCCAGACTTCAGTAAAGAAGTAAAACCATTCGCCACAAGGTTGATCCCATGTGTTGTACCCGAGGTCATAATGATCTCGTGAGCATGTTCAGCATTGAAATGTTGCTGAATTTTTATCCTGGCCTGCTCATACTTATCTGTTGCTTCCTGAGAAAGCGAATGAACTCCACGATGAATATTGGCATTATAATTCGAATAATAATCCACGATCGCGTCCATCACCTGCTTAGGTGTTTGCGCAGTCGCGGCATTATCGAAATAAACCAACGGATATCCATTCACCTCACGTCCAAGAATTGGAAAATCCTGACGGATCGTTTCAACATCTATTTTTCTGACCTGAGTTGACTGACTCATCCTCTTATTATTTTAATGATTTATAGATTGAAACCTAGATCGACTTCAAGTTTGCTCGCAATGAGCTTATTGATACGCTTCTTAACTTCCGGAATTTTTACGCTTTCCAGTACGTTATTAGCGAAGGCGTACATAAGCAATCCTCTGGCTTCCTTACGTGGTATACCTCTGGACTGCAAATAGAACAATGCCTCTTGATCAAGCTGCCCGATCGTACAGCCGTGGCTGCAACGTACATCATCTGCAAAGATCTCTAACTGTGGCTTTGAGTTGATCGTCGCCTTATCACTTGCAAGGATATTGTTGTTAGACTGGTAAGCATTCGTTTTCTGTGCTTCTTTCTCTACAACAACTTTTCCATTGAAAACTCCAACAGAGTTGTCATCAAAAATTCCTTTGTAATCCTGATGACTTTCACAATTAGGCTCGATATGATGAACCAGCGTGTTGTGATCTACGTGCTGCTTGTCTTCAATGATGGTAACTCCTTTCATGGTTGAATCTGTACGTTCTCCATTCTGGTAGAAGTTTAAATTATTCCTGGTCAGCTTCCCTCCAAAAGAAAATGTATGCACAGAAACGTGGCTTTCAGATTTTTGATTGATAAATGTATTATCAATTAAAGAAGCTGAAGCTTTATCATTCTGGATCTTATAATAATCTACGATCGCCCTTTTATCAGCAAAGATTTCAGTAACAGAGTTGGTAAGCACCGGGTGATCTGTAAGACTTTGGTGTCTTTCAATGATCTGCACATGCGAATTCTCATCCACGACAACCAGATTTCTAGGCTGTAACATTAGCGCAGACTCATTTCCAGTAGCAAAATTAATGATCTGTATAGGCTTATCTGCCTGCGTATTCTTGTGTATATGTATAAAAGCTCCTTCCCTCGCAAATGCCGTATTCAACGAATTCAGACTCGTTTTTGGAGCAACTTTATTGTAATAATTTTCAATGACCGCACTGTACTTATCCTTATTCAGGGCAGCAGACATTAAACATACATCGATCTTATCATGAGTGGTTTGCGATAAATGAGAGGAATAGATCCCATCGATAAAAACCAGGTCATAAGTATCTATATCATGTATAAGGTACTTCTTGATATCACGATACTCGATCGCGTCTTCTTTCTTCGGAAAAACACTATAATCATGTTTTAAAACCGAATTTAGTGAGGTATACTTCCAGTCTTCGTCTTTTCTACCAGGAAAACCAAGCGTTTCAAAATTTCTGATGGCTTCGTTTCTCAAAGTATCCAGATTGTCGTTCGGGTCCAGATTCTCCTCAAAGGCTAAAAATGACGAGACCAATTTATCTTTCAATTCCATTACATTCAAATTTCTAGTTCAACAATTCAATTTCTCAATTCGAGTATTAAACTGTTTCCTGCTTTACCCAATCGTAACCTCTTTCTTCCAGTTCGTAAGCAAGTTCTTTTCCTCCAGACTTAACGATCTTTCCGTCTACCAATACATGTACGTAATCTGGTACAATATAATCAAGCAATCTCTGGTAGTGCGTAATTAGCAATACCGCATTATCCTTCGAGCGAAGTTTGTTCACTCCATTTGCAACGATCTTCAATGCATCGATATCAAGTCCGCTATCTGTTTCATCAAGAATAGATAATTTTGGTTCAAGCATCGCCATTTGGAAGATCTCGTTACGTTTCTTCTCTCCTCCTGAGAAACCTTGGTTCAATGATCTGGAAAGGAATTTTCTATCGATTTCCAGCATTTCAGATTTCTCACGAATCATTTTCAGCATATCATTCGCAGGCATATCCGGTTGTCCTTTTGCCTTTCTATGAGAGTTGATTGCTGTTTTAATAAAATTGGTTACAGAAACACCAGGAATTTCCACAGGGTATTGGAATGATAAGAACACTCCTTTGTGAGCTCTTTCCTCAGGATCAAGTTCGTTCAGGTCTTCCCCTTCGAACATCATTTCACCTTCAGTCATTTCATACTCTTCTCTTCCTGCGATTACTGAAGAAAGGGTACTTTTCCCAGAACCGTTTGGCCCCATGATCGCATGAACTTCTCCTGGTTTGATTTCCAGGTTAATTCCTTTCAGGATCTCTTTATCTTCAATACTGGCGTGTAAATTCTTTACTTTAAGCATGTCTGTTATTTCTGAATCTGCTTATGCAGATTGTTTGATATTCTATTTTTATTTATTCTATTGAATCTGAAATACTGGCTCCTGAAATTTCCAGGATCTCCTTAATTTCGATGATCTCATCCCAGCCTTCCAGTCTTGGATTTGCCAGAATTTTGGCTTTAACACGAACCGGGATCATTTCAAAATCATCAGATTTCAGATCGCTTACTTTGTCTGAAAGTAGCATTGCAACGGAATCCTGTTTAACACCGTACACGAAATTCTCTCCTCGTAGTACAGCAGCATCAGCTACATAAACATAGTCTCCCTGAAGCACTTCCAGACTATCCTGAACTTTAGCAGTAACAGGTTCGGTATTCAGTTCCTTTTGCTCATCATCCTGACAGGATACGAACAAAATAGCCACGATCATTATTTCAAAAAACCTTCTCATCGATCAAGTTGTCTTCAGAATCAATTATCCTACTGAACCTTCCAGCGAGATCTCTAATAATTTCTGAGCTTCTACTGCAAATTCCATAGGAAGTTTGTTCAATACTTCTTTACTGAAACCATTTACGATCAATGCGATCGCTTTTTCAGTATCGATACCACGCTGGTTACAGTAAAATATTTGGTCTTCACCGATCTTACTGGTTGTAGCCTCATGCTCTACCTGTGCAGATTTATTTTTAACTTCGATATAAGGAAAGGTATGAGCTCCACACTCATTCCCCATCAAAAGGGAATCACATTGTGAGAAGTTTCGGGCATTTTCAGCTCTACCATTGATTTGTACCAGACCACGATAAGAGTTCTGAGATTTTCCTGCGGAAATACCTTTTGAGATGATCGTGCTCTTAGTATTCTTACCTAAGTGAATCATCTTAGTTCCGGTATCTGCCTGCTGAAAGTTGTTCGTCACTGCGATTGAGTAAAATTCCCCTACCGAGTTATCACCTTTCAGAATACAGCTTGGATATTTCCAGGTAACTGCAGATCCTGTCTCTACCTGAGTCCAGGAAATTTTCGCTCCTTTTTCACAAAGCCCACGTTTAGTTACAAAATTGAAAACTCCACCTTTTCCTTCTTTATTTCCAGGGAACCAGTTTTGTACCGTACTGTATTTGATCTCCGCATCATCCAAAGCAATAAGCTCCACGACTGCTGCATGCAGCTGGTTCTCATCACGGGATGGTGCGGTACAACCTTCCAGATAACTTACATAACTGCTCTCATCTGCAACAACCAGTGTTCTCTCAAACTGCCCGGTTCCTGCCTGGTTAATTCTAAAGTATGTAGAAAGTTCCATTGGGCATCGAACGCCTTTTGGAATATAACAGAAAGAACCATCACTAAAAACTGCCGAGTTAAGGGCAGCGTAGAAATTATCCTTCTGCGGAACCACGGTTCCAAGATACTTCTTCACTAGTTCTGGATGTTCTTTGATCGCTTCAGAAATAGAACAGAAAATAATGCCTTTTTCAGCAAGCGTCTTTTTAAAAGTTGTAGTCACAGAAACTGAATCCATTACCACATCTACTGCAACACCGGCTAATTTCTTTTGCTCGTCAAGTGAAATACCCAGTCTTTTAAAAGTATCCAGTAATTCCGGATCCACATCATCGATACTATCGTACTTCGGTTTCTTATTTGGAGCAGAGTAATAAGAGATCGCCTGGAAATCTGGTTTTGGATAATTTACATTAGCCCAATCCGGCTCTTCCATTTTCTCCCATTCCCGGTAAGCTTCCAAACGCCATTGCGTCATCCACTCCGGCTCTTCCTTTTTCTTGGATATTGCTCTTACGATATCTTCGTTCAAGCCCACAGGAAAAGTATCAGATTCTATATCTGTATAAAATCCATATTCGTATTCCTTGGTTTCGAGCTCTTTCTTTAAATCGTCTTCAGTATATGCCATTATTCGTAATTCTAATTAAATTAAAGATCGGTAGTGACCGATACATAATTTTTACAGTGAAAAACTTTCACCGCATCCACAGGTTCTTTGTGCGTTCGGGTTATTAAAAACAAATCCCTTTCCATTTAATCCTCCGGAATATTCTAAAATAGTTCCAGCCAGATAAAGCACACTGCGTTTGTCAACAACGATCTTTACATCGTTGTCTTCGAAGACCTTATCGCCTTCAGCCTGGTTATTATCGAACGTAAGTTCATAAGATAAACCAGAGCATCCTCCGCTCTTCACTCCTACCCGAACATAGTCTGCCGTAGCATTGAAACCCTCTTCGGTCATGAGGACGGAAATTTTCTTTTTAGCCTCTTCGCTAACTTTAATCATAAGCTATAAAGATTAATTCTAAATTGAGTGCAAATATACTATAAAACAAGCGGTTTACCATAGACTAGGAATATGTTTTAAGAATTGAATCATAGAAGTCTTCGATCGAAATTCCAGTAGTCACCAGGGCAATATTTCTGCGGCTTCAGAAGCTTTTCATGCTTTCTTCTGAATTGCATTTTATTCTTGTATTTTTGCAGTCTAAATTTTCATCGCATGTTTGATAATAGTCAGGAAAGTAAGACGAACCTTTCAGAATTAGGTGAATTCGGTTTGATCGAACACTTAACAAAGCATTTTAGCCCAAAACTTGATTCTACGATCAAAGCTATTGGAGATGATGCTGCTGTTCTGAAATTTAATGATGAAGAAACCGTAATAAGTACAGACCTTTTGATCGAAGGTGTTCATTTCGATCTTGCTTACATGCCTTTAAAGCACTTAGGTTACAAAGCACTTATGGTCAATCTTTCAGACATCTACGCAATGAACGCCACCGCGAGCCAGGTAACAGTTTCTATCGCTGTATCGAACAGGTTTCCGGTGGAAGCCCTGGAAGAGTTCTACGCTGGGGTACAATTAGCCTCGAAAGTTTATAATGTTGATGTTATTGGTGGGGACACCACTTCTTCTACTTCTGGTTTTATGATTAGCGTAACGGCAATTGGTCATGCTAAAAAGGAGAATATTACTTACAGGGATGGAGCTAAACCTAATGATCTTCTCGTGGTTACCGGTGATCTTGGAGCAGCCTATATGGGTCTTCAGGTACTGGAGCGTGAGAAAGAAGTTTTTAAAGCGAATCCAAACTCCCAGCCAGATCTTGAGCAGTATACCTATCTTATTGAAAGACAATTAAAACCTGAAGCCCGAAAGGATATCGCTAAACTTTTAAGCGATCTTGGTGTTAAACCAAGCTCCATGATCGATATCAGCGATGGTTTATCTTCTGAGATCATTCATATTTGCAAAAGCTCTAAAGTAGGCGCAAATTTATACGAAGAGAAAATTCCGCTGGATCCTGCTGTGATATCAGTTTGTGAAGAATTCAATATCGATAGTACTACGATCGCGTTGAGTGGTGGTGAAGATTATGAATTGTTGTTTACGATTGCTCAGCATGATTATGATAAGATCAAAGGAAACCCGAATTTAACTGTGATTGGTCATATGACTGAAAAAAATGAGGGTATGCACCTGGTTACCCGTGCAAATCAAAAATTACCACTAATCGCCAGAGGTTGGAATTCAATGGATAAGGAAGAGGATTAATTTCCGAAACCCCATTTTGGCCAGTACTCTAACATTAGATTAGAGATAGTCCTTAAATTGATGAAATCAAAAATGCAATTTTTTCCTTCATTTAACTTGAAAGGAATAATTTGGAAGATTCTAAGATCGAAGATCAGAAGTAATAACGAATTAAAATAATAGCCTAAGAAGCTTCAGCGTAAAATGCCTGCTGTCTCTTCTGATGGATTTTTGCGAGGTAGGCATTGGTTTCTTTAAATTTTGGAGTAAGTCTTGCGAGTAATCCGTCAGCAGTATCGGTCATTTCCATGCCGCATCTGCAGCACTGGTATTCATGAACATGGTTCGTGATGTTTTTAGAAACTTTTAATTTATGACCAAACAAATTGCATTGAACCTTTGTAATAGAGAACGAGCTAAAGTGTTTATTATTCATAGGTGTATAAATTTTTGATTTCTAAGATTCTAAAGTATAAAAAAAAGTTAATGTTTCGGTGAAAAGGTTAAATTAACCGATCAAAAGCATGTTTTTGTATAATTTTTCTGACATTTCCATCCAGGAATTATGACCTTTTTCAAGAATGATCAAATCTGAATTCGTTGTCCTTGCCAGCTTCTGAATATCAGATATTTCGATTAGCGTATCATCTTTACCCGCAACGATCGTTTTACCTCCTTTAAATTTTTTCAAAGTCGCTGTATGATCTTTTCGATCTCGCATAGCTTTCAGTGTTTGCTGTATATTTTCAATATTCAGACTGAAAGCAGCTTGTTTTAAGCGATCAATTTCAGCCTTAAAAACTTCCCGACTTTCCGCGGAAAATAAATTGGAAATTGCCATACTTATAAAAGCATCCTTGTTAGTCTCCACAATATCTATAGATCTGTCCCGAATCTTTTTTCGTTCTACAGTATCTTCAGCAGGTGTAGAATTAATCAACATGATATCCTTCAACATCATAGGAAAATTATCGAGGAATTCCAAACCAACATATCCACCCATACTATGACCTGCCAGGCTAATTTGCTGTATTCCAACATCATTAAGAACAGCAGCTACAATATTTGCCATTTCCTGCATGCTATGAGAACCTGAAAAATTCTTCGATATGCCATGACCGGGTGAGTCTATGCAAATTATTTGCCGTTCTTTTCCCAGGCCTTCTTTAAAGTCATCCCAGATCGTCATATCTTCTAAGAAACCATGCAGCAAGACCAAAGGAATTTTCGTGCGGCCACTTCCCGAGATTCTATAAAAGATCTCATTGTTTTTGTATTGTAATTTCATCATAGTGTAAAATTAAAATACCGTGAATCCCAGGATTTGCAGTCTGGTATTCACGGTATTTCTTTACTTTAATTTCTAAATCCTTTTAAGAATTCATAAGGTCTTCGATCTCTTCAATCTCGATCGGGATATTCCCCATTAGATTGAAAGGTTCTCCTTTTTCCTGAATGACCACATCATCTTCCAGACGAATTCCGAAGCCTTCATCTGGAAGGTAGATTCCCGGTTCTACGGTGAATACCTGGTTTGCTTTCATAGGTTCCGTTAGGATTCCGTAGTCATGAGTATCCAGACCTATATGATGCGAAGTACCGTGCATAAAGTATTTCTTGTATGCCGGCCAGTCTGGATCTTCATTCTGAACATCTGCTTTATCAAGAAGTCCCAACGCAAGTAATTCAGAAGTCATCATCTTACCAACCTCAACATGATATTCTTTCCACATGGTTCCCGGAACCAGCATTTTGGTCGCTTCCTTTTTTACCTTATTTACAGCATTGTAAACCTCTTTCTGGCGGTCTGAATATCGGCCTGAAACCGGAATTGTTCTACTTAGATCACTGGAATAATTTGCATACTCTGCTCCCGTATCAAGAAGGATCAGGTCACCTGCTTTACACTGTCTATTATTTTCAACGTAATGCAGAACATTTGCACTGTTACCGCTTGCGATAATTGGCGTATAGGCAAATCCTTTCGATCTGTTCCGAATCATTTCATGATAATATTCGGCCTCGATCTCGTATTCCCAAACTCCTGGCTTTACAAAACCTAAAGTTCTACGGAAAGCTTTTTCAGTAATATCACATGCTTTCTGCATTAGATCAAGTTCGATAGGATCTTTTACAGACCTTAGTCTTTGCAGGATCGGGTTGGCTTTTGCCACCTGATGAGCAGGATATTTATCCTTGCACCATTTGATAAAACGATCATCCCTGGTTTGGGTATCATGATTGGCACGATAGTGCTCATTTGTATTTAAGTATACCGTATCGCACTGGGTCATTACTTCAAAAAATACTTTTTCAAAGTCCTTCATCCAGTAAACTGTACGAATACCACTAACATCAAATGCATCTTCTTTAGTAAGTTTAGCTCCTTCCCAAACCGCAATATGTTCATTGGTTTCAGTTAGAAAAAGTATTTCCCTATGCTTCTCTTCCGGAGCATCTGGAAACAAGACCAGAATACTCTCATCCTGGTCTACTCCACTCAGGTAAAAGATGTCTCTGTTTTGCTGGAAAGGCATCGTGCTATCTGCCCCAATTGGATAAATATCATTTGAATTAAAAACCGCCAGACTTTTAGACTTCATCTTGTCCATAAAGTTCTTACGGTTCTTTATAAAGAGTTTTGAATCTATTCGATCATATTTCATAAACAGTATTTTTCAATTTCTTCAAAATTAAGGGATTTGACTCCAAAAGCCATTAAAGGCGTTTAAAATTTTAGGTATGCGCGGGTTTTGCTATTTTTAAGCACTACAATATAAATTATGAAAAAAACTTACCATTTTCTTGGTGCTTTTTTGATAGGGATCTCTCCTATTATTGCACAACAAACTGCTACTAGCGGAGAAGCTTTACAAGAAGGCTTCGAACAAAAACAGGAACTACACCAGCAATCCATCGTAAAGAACATTCCGCTCCAGAATATTGGGCCTAGCGTTATGAGTGGACGAATCACCGATTTCGCGGTGAATCCTGAAGATCCAACCGAATTCTATGCAGCTTATGCAACCGGCGGTCTATGGTACACTAATAATAACGGGATCTCGTTTACGCCGGTAATGGACAACAGTCCTTCGCAGAATATTGGCGATATCGCTGTAGACTGGAATTCTGGAACGATCTGGGTTGGAACCGGTGAAGTGAATGCTTCACGTTCTTCCTATGCCGGGATAGGCTTATTAAAGTCGGAAGACCAGGGAGAAACCTGGGAATTCATGGGTCTTCCAGATTCACATCATATCAGTAGAATTCTAATTAATCCTGAAAATCCTGATGAAGTGGTAGTGGGCGTAACTGGTCACCTCTACTCCTCAAACAATGAACGTGGGATCTATAAAACTACCGATGGTGGAAAAACCTGGAACAAAAATCTCTTTATTAATAAGCAGACCGGGATCATTGATGTTGCGGTGAACCCTGAAAACTTCAACGAAATGTATGCGGCTGCCTGGGACAAGGATCGTAAAGCATGGGATTTTAGAGAAAGTGGTAAAAACAGTGGAATTTATAAAAGTACCGATGCCGGAGAAAGCTGGACAAAGATCTCTACGGAAGCATCCGGGTTTCCGACAGGCGACGGAGTAGGAAGGATTGGACTTTCTGTCTACGATTCCAATACGATCTACGCCATAGTAGATAATCAGGATCGAAGAAAGTCTGAGGACAAGAAATCTTCAGATAAAAGCGGACTTAAAAAAGATGATTTCAGAAATATGAAAAAATCTGCTTTTCTGAAGCTTGATGATAAAGAACTGGAAACTTACCTGCGGTCTAATGATTTTCAGAAGAAATATTCCGCAGAAAAAGTAAAGGAAATGATCCGGAAAGACGAGGCAATACCACAGGATCTGGCCACGTACCTGGAAGATGCCAATACTCAACTTTTTGATACGCCAGTAATTGGAGCCCAGGTCTATAAAAGTACAGATGCCGGTAAAACATGGAAAATCACCCATGAGGATTACCTTGATGATCTTTATTATAGTTATGGTTATTATTTTGGGATGGTGCATGTGGATCCGCAGGATGAAAATGCGATCTATATATATGGAGTGCCTATCCTAAAATCCAAAGATGGAGGTAAAACCTTTACTTCTATCGATGCTCAAAATGTACATGCAGATCACCATGCTTTATGGATCAACCCAGAAAAAAGCGGACATCTAATTGACGGGAATGACGGCGGAATCAATATTTCTTATGATGATGGCGAAAACTGGGTAAAGAACAATTCACCTTCAGTCGGGCAATTTTATACGGTTAATGTAGACAATGAAAAACCGTATAATGTATATGGCGGACTTCAGGATAACGGCGTATGGGTTGGACCACACACGAACACTGAAAGCAATGGCTGGGCCGCTTCAGGAGACTATAATTACAAAAGTATTATGGGTGGTGATGGAATGCAGGTGGAGATCGATTCCAGAAATTCTGATATCGTTTATACCGGTTTTCAGTTTGGAAATTATTTTAGAATAAACAGAGAAACTGGCGAGCGTCTTTATATACATCCAAAACACGAGTTGGGCGAAAGTCCTTATCGCTACAACTGGCAAACGCCCATTCTTCTATCTTCTCATAACCAGGACATCCTTTATATGGGTGGAAATAAGTTGATGCGTAGTATGGATCAAGGGGAAAACTGGACCAGTATTTCCAAAGATCTTACCGGTGGTGGCAAGGATGGAAATGTACCTTATGGAACTCTGGCTACAATTTCTGAATCTCCATTTCAATTCGGAAAATTTTATACTGGAAGTGATGATGGTTATATCTACGGAAGTGACAATGCTGGTGCAGACTGGAAATTATTAAGTGCAGATCTTCCACAGGACCTTTGGGTTTCGCGTGTGATCGCTTCTGAACATTCTAAGGATCGTGTTTATGCCAGTTTAAATGGTTACAGATCTGATGATTTTAAGCCTTATGTATATGTATCTGAAGATTCGGGAAATAACTGGAAAGATATCAGCGCGAACTTACCAACATCATCTGTAAATGTGATTCGGGAGGACCCGTCCAATGAGAATGTGCTTTATTTAGGAACAGATAATGGACTATATGTGAGCCTGGATCGAGGAGATAGCTGGCAGGCATTTAGCACCAATTTTCCTAATGTAGCAGTTCACGATCTTCGAGTTCAGGAAGAAGAACAGGATCTGGTTGTGGGAACTCATGGTCGCTCACTTTATATCACAGATATTTCTGCAATTGCAGCGATGAATATAGACGATATCAAATCTGCGCTAACGATTTCTTCGGAAAAAGAGATCAGGTTCAGTAACAGATGGGGGAATTCTTATAGCAAATGGATGGATCCTTATACTCCTGAACTTGGATTTACCTATTATACTTCAAAGAAAGGAAATGGAAAATTAATGATTAAGACTGAAGACGGAACTACTCTGCAAACGATGAATATCGAGGCGGACAGAGGCTTCAATACCGGATCTTATGATCTTAGCATTACAGAAGCTTCAGCTAAAAAACTTGAAAAGCAGGATGCAAAAACCAGTATTTCTAAAGCTGAGGACGAGAAATTTTATATTCCGAAAGGCAATTATAAAATGATCCTTGAACTGAACGGTTCAACTACAGAATCTTCTTTTGAAGTAAAATAAAAACCTGGCTAATTGGGAGAATTTCGAAGCTTTGAAACTGAGCGATTATTATTGAGACCTATGTCTCTGGATGATGCTGCTTTTATTTTCCAGCTATACAATTCTCCCAAATGGCTTCAGTTTATTGGAGATCGCAATCTGCGAAATACTGAAGATGCCAGAGTTTATATTAAAGACAGAATGCTGCCGCAATTATATGAACTGGGATTTTCCAATTATTGTGTGATTCGAAAAGTGGACAATGTCAAGATTGGTGCTTGTGGTCTGTATGATCGGGAAGGACTTAAGGAAATTGACCTGGGTTTCGCTTTTCTTCCAGAATTTGAGGGAAAAGGTTACGCTTCTGAAGCTACTATAAAACTGGTGGAGGCAGCTGAAAAGGTGTTCAGCTTAAAAACGCTTCAGGCAATTACCAGACTTGATAATACGGGTTCACAAAGGTTATTAGAGAAACTAGGTTTTGAGCACGTAGAGAATATCAAAATTCCGAAGGATCCTGCAGAACTTATGCTTTATCAAATTGAGCTATAAACTATTCGTAGAGACCCAACCTGTTCTTAAGCTTTATATTCTCAGATTGTAATTGCTCTACCTTTCCCAACAAGTGACTTATCGCCTCAAGTCCCTGCACATTGATTTCAAGCTCCTCATGTAACCTGCGCATTTTTTCAAATTGAGCCAGATGATCACAATGTATGTATTCAGTTTCCTGCACCGTCACGATCTCAATGATTCCGCTTTCCTTAAGTGACGTAACAAATTGCCGTTCCACCTGGTAACGAACACAAATTTCCTCTGCTGGGATTAAATCTTCCTCTTTCATAAGCCCGTGTTTTTAAGTTTCTGAAACAGCTCCTTTTGCTCTTCGGTCAGATCCTTCGGAATATCAACCTGGTAAGTGATAAAAAGATCTCCAAACTGATCCTTCTTCTTATACTTCGGAAAACCTTTTCCTTTCAATTTCACTTTGCTTCCATTTTCGGTTCCAGGTTTTACTTTCAATTTCACCTCACCATCAAATGTTTTCACTTTTAGCTCTCCTCCAAGGATTGCAGTAGTTAGTGAGATACTTTCTACAGCATATAGATGTTCTTTTTCTCTACGGAAGTCAGTATCATTTAAAACCTGGAATGTGATGAACAGATCTCCTTTTGGACCACCCTGAACTCCCGGGCCACCGTGTCCTTTTATCTTTATCGTTTGGCCGTTTTCAACACCTGCGGGAATTGTAAGCCTTATAGATTTTCCATTGACGGTAAGCGTTTGTTTTTGATCCTTATAGAGCTCACTTAAGCGCAATTGTAACTCCGCATTAAAATCCTGACCTTTAAAATGTGCGCCTCTATTAGCCCCCTGGGCTCTGGCTCTCCCGCCAAACATTTGCTCAAAAAAATCTGAAAAGGTATCATCTTCAAAATTTCCAGAATAAGATCGCTGGCCACCTCCCTTAAAACCTCCACCAAATCCACCGGAGGCTTGTTGTTGTCGTTTAGCTTCCTCAAATTGATCTGCATGCTTCCAGTCTTTCCCGTATTCGTCGTACTTCTTACGTTTTTCGGGATCACTCAAAACTTCATGCGCCTCATTGATCTGCTGAAATTTTATCTGGGCATCCTTATTATCTGGATTGAGATCTGGATGGTATTTCCTGGCCAGCTTGCGATAAGCCTTTTTTATATCAGCCTGAGAAGCTGATCTCTCCAGTTCCAGTAATTTATAATAATCTATAAAATCCATGTACTATGCTTTAAATACACCGCTATCAGCTTCGGTTTTATTTAACTGACTTTCTATCAAACCTATTTGTCCAAGATGATAAATATCATGCTGAAGGATTCCGAGAATAAGGTATTCCATATCATAATCACGACCACTTACCTTAGTAGAGAGATAAGAATCATCAGGTTTTTCGTGTAATGCTTCATAAATGCGACATTGTGCTGCAACCAGATTCCTTTTTAGTTCTTCCCATTCTTCCTTGCTATGGATCTTGATCTCTGGCCAGTCCATTTCAGAATCTATGGAAATATCAAAATCTTCATTGTTCTTTAGTTTTTCGTACACAAATTTCTTCCAGCAAATTAGATGCGCGACAATCTCAGCGACGCTATGTGATTTAGGAATACAGGTTTTATAACCGATGATGTAGGGTACATTCTCCAGTTTTCGCATCAGGGATTGCCCAAACCACGGGTCTCCCTCGAATGTTTCGGATAATTTCTGAATTAATTTCTCGGTTCTTTCTTTCATAAACTTTTCAGTGAAAAGTGAAATTACAAAATTTTGATATGGAGCCTAAGTTAAGCTTTTGCTAAAACCCTCAGACTCATACTAAAATTGAATTTAACAAACGTTGAAAATGGATTTCGGGAAGCCGCTGTATTTCAAAGATTCAACAAATTATAAAGTACTTTAAATTAAGTCTAAATAGACAGGAAAAAGACTTGGAAAGCTTGTTAAAAATTAGAATGAAGCGTATTTTTGTTGCACTTATTTAAAAATAATTCTAAACATTTATGGCGAAATCTGCGCTTTTAAAGTCATCACTGGCAAAAAAATACTGGATGGCTTTCACCGGCCTTTTTCTGTGCCTGTTTTTAGTAGGTCACTTATTTGGAAATCTGCAACTTCTACTACCTGTTAGTGATATGGCAAAAGACCAGTTTAATGAATACGCGTTATTCATGACAACCAATCCTGCGGTTAAAGTGTTATCCTACGTAACGTACATTAGTATCATTTTTCATGCAATCGATGGATTGTTACTTACGATCCACAATCGTAAAGCACGACCACAGGGGTATGTAAACTTCAAACCATCTACCAACAGTAAATGGTCTTCGAGAAACATGGGAATCCTTGGAACGGTTATTCTTGCGTTCATTGTAATTCACATGACCATGTTCTGGGCAGAAATGAAGTTTGGAGGTCTTGATGATACTTATTACACCACGGCAAATGGCGAGGAAGTTAAAGATCTTTATACCCTGACGATCAAAACCTTTCAGGATGCACAATATGGTTTACTCTGGGCGATCGCCTATGCAGTAGCGATGCTGGCAATAGGTTTTCACCTGTCACACGGGTTCTCGAGTGGATTTCAATCACTTGGTGTTAATCATCCTAAGTACAATGGATTTATTAGAAAAACAGGTTATGCTTTTGCAGTTTTAGTACCGCTCGCATTCGCTGTTATTCCTTTTTACATTCACTTTGTACTAGAAAAAATTTAAGCTATGGGAATATTTGAATCAAATGCACCTAAAGGCCCATTGGCAGAAAAGTGGGTTAATCATAAAAACGATATCAATCTTGTAAACCCTGCGAACAAACGTAATATAGACGTGATCGTAGTAGGTACAGGACTGGCCGGGGGAAGTGCAGCGGCAACGCTTGCAGAACTTGGATATAACGTAAAAACATTCTGCTATCAGGATTCTCCACGTAGAGCTCACTCGATCGCAGCTCAGGGAGGTATCAATGCAGCAAAGAACTATCAGGGTGATGGTGACTCTGTTTACCGTCTTTTCTACGATACTATTAAAGGTGGAGATTACCGTTCGAGAGAATCCAATGTTTATCGTCTGGCAGAAGTATCTGGAAATATTATTGACCAGTGTGTGGCGCAGGGAGTTCCTTTCGCTCGTGAGTACGGTGGACTTTTGGATAACCGTTCTTTTGGTGGAGTTCTTGTTTCAAGAACCTTTTATGCTAAAGGACAAACCGGGCAACAATTATTGCTTGGAGCCTATTCAGCAATGAACCGCCAGATCAACCGTGGAAAGATACAGACTTTCAACAGGCATGAAATGCTTGATGTGGTGAAAGTAGATGGAAAAGCTCGCGGAATCATTGCAAGGGATCTGGTTACCGGAAAACTTGAAAGACATTCAGCACACGCTGTGGTGATCGCTTCCGGAGGATATGGAAACGTATTCTTCCTTTCTACCAATGCGATGGGAAGTAATGTTACAGCTAGCTGGAAAATACATAAGAAAGGAGCGTATTTCGCAAATCCTTGCTTTACCCAAATTCATCCAACCTGTATTCCGGTTTCAGGAGATCACCAGTCAAAATTGACTTTGATGTCTGAATCACTTCGGAATGATGGTAGAATCTGGGTTCCGAAGAAAAAAGAAGATGCTGAAGCAATTCGTGCCGGAAAGAAAAAACCGACGGAGCTATCAGAAGAAGAAAGGGATTATTACCTGGAAAGAAGATATCCAGCCTTTGGTAACCTGGTGCCGCGTGATGTTGCATCAAGAGCTGCCAAGGAACGTTGTGATGCTGGTTTCGGGGTAAATAAAACTGGAGAAGCAGTTTATCTGGATTTTAGCTCTGCTATCATGAGATATGGTAAAGAGGAAGCTACAACCAGAAAACTGGATAATCCTTCAGATAATGATATTAAGAAATTAGGTAAGGAAGTTGTGGAAGCCAAATATGGTAACCTTTTCCAGATGTACGAGAAAATCGTAGATCAGAATCCTTACGAAACCCCAATGATGATCTATCCAGCGGTACATTATACCATGGGTGGTGTTTGGGTTGATTATAACCTACAAACTACGATTCCAGGATGTTTCGCGATCGGGGAAGCTAACTTCTCAGATCACGGGGCCAATAGACTGGGGGCTTCTGCATTGATGCAAGGTCTTGCAGATGGATATTTTGTTCTTCCTTATACTATTGGAAATACGCTTTCAGAAGATATTAGAACCGGAGCGATCCCAACTGATACTCCTGAATTTGAAGCTGCTGAAAATGAAGTGAGAGCTCAGCTGGAAAAGCTAGTAAACACTAACGGAACCAAATCTGTAGACCACTTTCATAAGATCTTAGGAAAGATCATGTGGAATAAAGTGGGAATGGCAAGAAATGCTACCGGATTGAAGGAAGCAATTTCTGAAATTCAGGCATTGAGAGAAGAATTCTGGAAGGATGTTCGAGTACCAGGTACTGCGAACGAAATGAATGCAGAACTTGAAAAAGCAGGTCGTGTAGCAGATTTCCTTGAACTTGGAGAATTGTTCGCCAAGGATGCACTACACAGGGAAGAAAGCTGTGGAGGTCACTTTAGAGAAGAGCATCAAACTGAAGAAGGGGAAGCACTAAGAGATGACGAGAACTTTATGTATGTAGCCGCATGGGAATATACCGGGAAACCGGCCGATGCGATACTTCATAAGGAAGAACTTGATTACGAGGATATCGAAGTAAAAACAAGGAGTTATAAATAGATTTGAGATCTGGGATTCGTTTCGAACAATCTCATTTCTAATTATTCAATACTAAAAGTATGAACCTTACATTAAAAATATGGCGCCAGAAAAACGCCGAAACTAAAGGAAAAATGACCACATACCAGGTTACCGATATATCTGATGATATGTCTTTCCTGGAAATGATGGACGTCCTGAACGAGCAGTTGATCGCTAAAGGTGACGAGCCTGTAGCATTTGATCATGACTGTAGAGAAGGTATTTGTGGCTCATGTAACCTGCAGATCAATGGAGAACCTCACGGTCCAGATCGTGGAGTGACCACCTGCCAGTTGCACATGAGAAAATTCAAGGATGGTGATACTATTGTGATCGAACCATTTAGAGCGAAAGCATTTCCTGTAATCAAGGATTTGGTGGTAGACCGTACCTCTTTTGACAGAATTCAGCAGGCTGGTGGGTATATTTCTGTAAATACTTCAGGAAACACCCAGGATGCTAACTCTATTCCAGTAGATAAAGAAAGTGCAGATATGTCTTTTTATGCTGCTACCTGTATTGGTTGTGGAGCCTGTGTTGCCGCTTGTAAAAACGCGAGTGCCATGTTGTTTACTTCTGCAAAAGTAAGTCAGTTCTCACTATTACCTCAAGGTGAAGTTGAGGCGGACCGTAGAGTGCTGGCCATGGTAGAGCAAATGGACAAAGAAGGATTTGGTAACTGTACAAATACAGGTGCCTGTGAGATCGAATGTCCTAAGGGAATCTCCCTGGAGAACATCGCGAGAATGAATAGAGATTACCTGAAAGCATCGGTTAAGTAAACCTTTGTATCAACATAAATAGAGATCCCGGACTGTTTTAGTTCGGGATTTTTTATACCTTAAAATCAGTAATTGAAATAAAGTCTATGAAGTTGGAATCGAAATTACCCGGAAGCAAAACCAGTATTTTTTCTGTGATGAGTAAAATGGCGCATGAATACGATGCAATCAATCTATCTCAGGGCTTTCCTAATTTTGAAACTGATCGTAAACTTAAAGAACTGGTGACCAAAGCTATGAGGGATGGTCATAATCAGTATCCGCCAGATGCCGGAATTTTAGAATTGCGAGAAATGATCTCCCAGAAATTTAATGATCTCTACGGAAGATATTACAAACCTGAAACTGAAATCACGATCACTTCAGGGGCAACAGAAGCGCTTTACAATAGCATTACGGCTTTTGTACAGAAAGATGATGAGGTGATTGTACTGAAGCCGGCTTACGATTCGTATGAACCTACGATTCAGTTGGCAGGAGGTATCCCTGTACAAATCCAGTTGAAAGGCAGTGACTATAAGGTCGATTGGGAAGAAGTTGCCAGTGCCATTACCAATCGCACCAGAATGATCATTATTAATACTCCGCATAATCCAACGGGCACTATACTTTCTGAAGAAGACATGCTTAAATTGCAAGACCTTTTGAAGGATACTAATATCATACTACTGAGTGACGAGGTATACCAGCACTTGATTTTTGATGGGACGATTCATCAAAGTGCTTCCAGATTTCCGGAACTTTCTACAAGAAGTATCATTTGTGGCTCCTTTGGTAAGACCTTTCATAATACCGGCTGGAAAACAGGTTATTGTGTAGCTCCTGAAGAACTGATGAAAGAGATCAGGAAGATTCACGAACTCACCACTTTTTCTGTAAATCATCCAATGCAACGCGCCTATGCAGAATACCTCAAGCAACCGGATCATTATCTTGATCTTGCAGGTTTTTACCAGGAAAAAAGAGATACTTTTTTAGAGCTTATTTCAGGTTCTAAATTTAGAAGTACACCATCTAAAGGCACCTATTTTCAATTACTGGATTTTTCAGAAATTACTACGGAAAAAGATACCGATTTTGCTGAAAGGCTGGTGAAGGAGCACCAACTTGCAGCTATCCCGGTTTCAGTATTTAATATAGACGAAAAGGATCATTCTCAGCTTCGCTTTTGCTTTGCCAAAACAAATGATACCTTAGAAAAGGCAGCTGCAATTTTATGCTCACTATAATATGAATATCAATATACGTATCCTTGAACAGGACTTCGTACTGCACCCGCTGGGCGTCGCGTACTGGCCGGAGCAGGAGATCCTATTGGTGGCAGATGTTCATCTTGGAAAGGTATCACACTTCAGAAAATATGGCAGTGCCGTGCCTTACCAGGCGATCGTAGAAAATTTCGACAGGCTCGATAGAATACGAAAAGACTTTGATCCTGAGCATATCATTTTCCTCGGTGACCTATTCCATTCTTCTCTCAATATGGAATGGCAAATCTTCGAAGAATGGGTTACTTCTATCGATAATCAGGTTCATCTGGTTGCTGGAAACCATGATATCATTTCTCCGTTACGCTACCAGGAATTGGGCATACAGATCTATCAGGAATTAAAAATTGAAAAATTTATACTGACCCATCATCCTGAAGAGCACGAAGGTTTGTTCAATTTATGCGGACACGTTCACCCGGGTTATAAATTATTTGGTTTCGGCAGACAAATGCTGAAATTACCGTGTTTTTACAAAAGCACTAATCAAATGATCTTCCCCGCTTTTGGAGAATTTACCGGAAACTATTTTATGGAACCTGAAGATGGAGATCGTATATTCGCTATAACCGGTAAAGAAGTGATTCCTATTCAATAATTCCCGACTCCTATGATCAAGAAACTAGCTGTAGCCAATTTTATTTCTGTTATCATCACCATCGCTTTCACCTATTATACCCAGACAGGTGAGATCAATGGAAAGACAATTGGGGAAATGAGTGATAAATACAGTAATCTTTTTACTCCGGCCGGGTATGCCTTTTCAATCTGGGGTGTGATCTTCCTTTCTTTAATAGCCTTTTCGGTGTATATGCTTATTCAGGCTTTTAGCAATGGAGAACACACGAAGTTTATTAAAAGGACTAAATTCTGGTTTATTGTTGCCAATATCGGTACCTGTTTGTGGAGCCTTGCCTGGTTGTATGACTTCCCGGGCCTCTCTGTTGTTATTATGTTCCTGATCCTGGCGAAATTATGCAAGATCATTATCAACACAGAAATGGAGTTAACAGATCCACCATTCAAGATCATCGCGTTTTACTGGTGGCCTATCTGCTTATATTCAGGGTGGATCGCAGTAGCAGCAATTGCTAATACCGCGGCATGGTTGAAAGAAACCGGCTGGGATGGAGCTTTCCTTTCAGAAGTTCAATGGACGCTCTTAATGATCCTGATTACGGTAATTCTTAATATCACTATGATCTACAACCGGAATATGCGCGAATTTGCCGCTGTAGGAGTCTGGGCACTTATCGGCATTTATGTCAAGCAGATAGGGCAGTACGATGTGATCGCCTACTCCGCCGCAGCAGGAGCTCTCCTTATCTTTTTAAACATTTCCTACCATGGTTTCAGGAATAGAAAACAGCAGCCCTTATACCGAATGATGAAGGGTGAAAAATTTTAAATCATCGATTTAATGTCGCTGGACCAACTTGGGTATGTAAAAATCATACCTTTTAAAGTCGCACAGTCCAGTTTTCCACACATAGCCATCACGAACATATTGATGGTTTCGCTGGCTTCATTACTAACCAGGTGGGCACCCAGAACCAGGTTGGTTTCATTATCTACCAGCGTTTTGTATGCATAGACTTTGTCGTTAATTCGCTTTGAATTAAACCAGTCACTGGCATCGTTCATCTTCACCCGAAAATCATAACCTTTTTCTTTCGCCTGTTTTTCATTTAGGCCTACGGAAGCTACATTGGGAAGTGTAAATACAACTGATGGTTGTGGTGGATAATCATACTCATGCGGTCTGTCGAGATCCATTATATTCGCAGTTACTACCCGTGCTTCCTGGGAGGCAAGCGGTGTTAGTGGTAAGCCTTCGCTGGCAGAAACATCTCCACAGGCATAAACGTTTGGATTTGATATACTCTGAAGATTTTTATTGACCAGCACCCCTCTTTTCGAGAAGTCTACGTTGCCTTGTTTTAATTTCAATTCATCTATGGAAGGTACACGGCCGGCTGCGTTTACAACACATCTGGCTTTGAACTCCACCTTTTTACCATTCTGATCTGCTATGACTCTCAAATTCTTCTGAAGCTTCTCTATCTCCTCTACTCTGGCATTCATAACAAATTTAATCCCCAGCTCTTCTGAAGACTGCTTCAGGTAATTCACCATATCCTCATCAAAATTACTCAAAGGGGATTCTTCGCTATCCACGATCGTCACATCTACTCCACATCTGGCTGCAATATGAGCGAACTCCATTCCTATATAACCCGCGCCAATAAAGATCATGCTTTCAGGTAATTCTTTCAATTCCAGAAAGTCATCACTGTTCATTGCCAGTTCCCTTCCTGGAATAGGTAATTCTAAAGGCTTCATCCCGGTTGCAATGACCAGTTTTTCAAAATTCACCGTTTTACCTTCTACAGAAATGGTGTTTTCATCCAGAAATTTGGGAGACTGATGGTACATTTTAATTCCGAGAGCTTCCAATTCCTGCTCTGTAGCGGCAGGCACAGCCTCCACAAACTTTTTCTTGAATTGCTGTAAATCTTTCCAGCTGATTTCCGGCATTTCTACAATTCCTTTTCCTACCATTTTTTGGGCGCGATTGAGAATTTCTGTAAGCCCAACAAGAACTTTTTTGGGATCGCAACCACGATTTGCGCAGGTTCCTCCAAATTCACGATTGTCTGCTATTGCAACTTTTAACCCAGCCTCTACACATTCTTTCGCCACACTTTTCCCGGCAGTCCCGGTTCCAACAACAAAAACATCAAATTTTTCGATTCCCATAATTATATTTCTCTACTTGTAATTCTCTAGTTATTTTTTCCTGTTAGCTATAAGACTCCACGAATTATTCTCCTGAAAAAAGATCAGGAAAAATATAAATAGAGCATACAACATCTGGGTGCTAACAGCTCCCCAATCCTCCTTAAAAGCACTACCGGCAATTAGAACGATCATTAATATTGCTGAAGCTGCCAGCGCTCTATTCGTATAAATTCCCACCAATAACATTAAACCCAAAATAAGCTCAAGTATAGGAATTGCGTAAGCGAAAGGGATCACCATAAATTCTGGAAGCATAGTCCCTTCGAAACCTTTCATTTTACCTTCAGCAAACCTTTTTAGTTTTGGCATTCGAACCAATCCATGGATACTGAAATTTACTCCCAGCGTGATCCTGGCAAAGAAGCAAGCTAGCTTTTTATGGTCCATGCATAATTTTCAGGGGAAGTTATAGAATGCATGACGGTTCTTGTGTTATCAATTTGGTAAAATCCCGGGTATGCTATTTAATCGTTAAAAATGTGCCATCTGGTTGTAAGGCAGTCTACTTGAATTTATATTTGCAGCAATGAGTACAAAACTTATCGCCCAGAATTTTGCACAATCCCCACAGCAACGGGAATTGCAAAATGCCCTTGCTTATTCTGAAAATAAAACCGCTAACATTCATCTAAAAGGACTCGTTGGCTCTGCGTTATCTTTCGTGACTGCCGGCGCTTTTAGAGATGTGCAACGACCGTTTTTGTTGATCTTCAATGACAAGGAAGAAGCAGCCTATTATTTAAACGATCTTGAGCAGCTGTTGGGCGAAAAGAATGTTCTTTTTTATCCCGGTTCTTATAGAAGACCTTACCAGATCGAGGAGACTGATAATGCAAATGTTTTATTACGTGCTGAAGTGCTTAACCGTATAAATTCCCGTAAAAAACCAGCAATCATTGTCACCTATCCAGATGCTCTTTTTGAAAAAGTAGTTACACGAAAGGAACTGGATCGAAGTACGCTGAAAATATCTGTAGGCGATGAACTTTCTATCGATTTTGTAAATGAAGTCCTTTTTGAATATCAATTTAAAAGAGTGGATTTCGTCACAGAACCTGGGGAGTTTTCAGTGAGGGGTGGAATTATTGATGTTTTTAGCTTTAGTCATGATGAGCCCTATAGAATAGAATTTTTCGGGGATGAAGTAGACAGCATCCGGACCTTTGATGTGGAAACCCAGCTTTCTACAGATAAGAAAAAGAAGATTTCGGTAATGCCCAATGTTGAGAATAAACAGCTCAATGAGATCAGGGAAAGTTTTCTAAAATATATTTCAGCAGATACCGCTGTATTCATAAAAAATCTGGATCTGCTTTCTGCGCAGGCAGACAAGCTCTTCAGTAAAGCTAAAGAAGCTTTTGAAAAACTTTCCGAAGAAGTAAAACATAGTGAACCTTCAGAATTATTTGCAGATGGTGAACTTATAAAAAAGGAACTACTCAATTTTACCGCGGTAGAACTTAGTAATACGGCATTTCTTAAGCCTAAGACTGAAATACAATATCATACCAAGCCACAACCTTCCTTTAATAAACAGTTCGATCTACTTATTGAAAACCTGGTAGAAAATCAGGAAGCAGGTTATAAGAATTTTATTTGTTGTGTGAGCGATCAGCAGGCACGCCGATTTAATGATATTCTGGAAGATCAGGAACAGAAAGTTGAGTATCAGACCCCGGTTTTTAGCATGTTCCAGGGTTTTATAGATGATGATTCTAAAATGGTTTGCTATACAGATCACCAGATCTTTGAGCGCTACCATAAATTTAATCTGAAAAATGGCTATGCCAAGAAACAGGCGATCACACTTAAGGAACTTACAAATCTCGAGGTGGGTGATTATGTTACACATATTGACCATGGAATTGGGAAATTTGGCGGACTCCAGAAGATCGATGTGGAAGGGAAAAAGCAGGAAGCGATCAAATTAATATACGGGGAGCGCGATATTCTCTATTTGAGTATTCATTCTTTGCATAAGATCTCCAAATTTAACGGTAAAGACGGGAAGCCGCCCAAGATCTACAAACTGGGAAGCAACGCCTGGAAAAATCTGAAGAAAAAGACCAAAGCCCGGGTCAAGCACATTGCTTACGATCTTATAAAATTATACGCCAAGAGAAGACTCGAAAAAGGATTCAAATATGATCCTGACTCCTATCTTCAGCATGAACTGGAAGCTTCTTTTATGTATGAGGATACACCAGATCAAAGTTCGGCTACGGCAGCGGTAAAGGAAGATATGGAGAGTGAAAGACCTATGGACAGGCTTGTGTGCGGGGACGTTGGCTTCGGAAAGACGGAAATCGCGATTCGTGCGGCTTTTAAGGCTGTAGATAATAATAAGCAGGTTGCAGTCCTGGTGCCAACAACCATTCTGGCGTTTCAACATCACCAGACCTTTTCAGAAAGACTGAAAGATTTCCCGGTGAGAATAGATTATTTAAATCGCTTTAGAACTGCTAAAGAACGCCGCGAAACCCTGGCAGATCTGGCCGATGGAAAAGTGGATATTATTATTGGTACGCACCAATTGGTTAGCAAAGCTGTGAAATTCAAAGATCTTGGTTTATTGATCGTTGATGAAGAACAGAAATTTGGAGTAGCGGTAAAAGATAAACTGAAGACTATTCGTGAAAACGTAGATACTCTTACTCTAACCGCGACGCCAATCCCAAGAACTTTACAATTTAGCTTGATGGCGGCAAGGGACCTTTCTACGATCACCACTCCGCCTCCTAACCGTTATCCTATTGAAACAAATATTATTCGTTTTTCAGAAGAAACCATTCGTGATGCTGTTTCCTATGAAATTCAGCGTGGCGGACAGGTTTTCTTTATTCACAACAGGGTGGAGAATATCCAAGAAGTTGCGGGAATGATCCAGAGACTGGTCCCAGATGCTAAAATTGGGGTTGGACATGGGCAAATGGAAGGGAAGAAACTGGAAAAACTGATGCTTAGCTTTATCAATGGGGAATTTGATGTGCTCGTCTCTACTACGATCGTTGAAAGCGGACTTGATGTTTCTGAAGCCAATACGATCTTTATCAACAACGCAAATAACTTTGGATTATCAGATCTCCACCAGATGCGTGGCCGGGTTGGACGTAGTAATAAAAAGGCATTCTGTTACTTCATTACTCCGCCATATTCAGTAATGACCGAAGATGCCCGAAAGAGAATTACTGCTTTAGAGCAATTTTCAGAATTGGGTAGCGGGTTCAATATTGCCATGAAAGATCTAGAGATTCGTGGTGCCGGTGATCTTCTTGGTGGCGATCAAAGTGGATTCATCAATGATATTGGGTTTGATACTTATCAAAAGATCCTGAATGAAGCGATCGAGGAATTAAAAGAAAACGAATTCCGTGATCTTTATGCTGAAACCGAAGATGTGGAATTGAAGGATTTTGTCAAGGATACCCAGATAGACACCGATTTCGAATTGTTATTCCCAGATGATTATATCAATAATATCGCAGAGAGACTGAATCTATATACTAAACTTAACGAGCTTTCTACGGAAGAAGAACTGCTCAAATTTGAAGCAGAACTGGAAGACAGGTTTGGCGAGTTACCTACACAGGCCGTTGACCTTCTAAACTCTGTAAGAATTAAATGGATTGCCGCCAAAATAGGACTTGAAAGAGTGGTATTGAAAAAGAATAAAATGGTTGGTTATTTTATAGCAGATCAAAATTCAAGATTCTATCAAACTGCTAACTTCACGAAGGTTCTGCAATATGTGCAAACACACAAGCAAAACTGCACCATGAAGGAGAAACAAACCAGGAATGGACTACGTTTACTACTTACTTTTGACAGGATAAATTCTATTGATAAAGCTCTGAAAGTACTTGAGCCTTTGGATTTTAGAGAGAAGAAAGAAGAATTGGCGTAAAGCTTGCACAGAACAAATTAGATTTCATAATATTGAGGCAGCATGAACTTGACCTTGATCGATTTCGTGACACTCTAAATTCAGTAGAAATTTCCTTAAGAGGTTTGATTTAATTTGTTGAAAAGCCCCCAACATTCTATCCTTTCCCAGAAGACTATGATGAAAATTTTATGGTCCTTTTGTACTATTTTATGTTTTAGTTTTCAGCTTCAGGCGCAGGTAATTCAAAAAAATGAAAAGAGCGAGAATACTGAAAAGACCGAAAAAAAGGATACTACGAATATATACGATCGATTAGAACGTTTTTCAGAAAAGCGTAAGATTACCAAAAGAGTTCATCAGTTACTATTCAAGTCGACTACTAAAAAACCGAAAAAGCAATTAAAAAAGCAGTACAGGAACTATTCAGAACTTGAAGGAAGGCCCATTAGACATGTTATTATTGAAACTAAAGATCCATTTGGTTTCTCCTTCACAGATTCTACAGAAAATGCTAATAGCTGGGTAGAAAGAACCGGGAATCAAATCCATATAAAGTCTAAGGAGTTCGCTATTCGAAATTTTCTGTTACTGGAGGAGAACGATGACCTGGATACTTTGCTGTTAGATGAATCGGAGAGATTACTGCGTTCACAGCAATATATAAGAGAAGTAAAAATTACTGCTCATGCCATAAAAAATTCTGACTCGGTAGATGTAAAGATCCTGGCTCTGGACTCGTGGAGTCTTACACCCCAGGGCGTGTTTTCAACCAATGATAACAAAGTGACTCTTAAAGAATATAATATTGTTGGGATTGGACACCAGCTTAATTTCAGTTTTGCGAACAGGCTAAGTGATGGCAAAAATGCCTATTCCGGTATTTACCGGGTTCCGAACATTAAAAACACCTTTATAACCGGAGAAATTCGATATCAAAGCGACTTCAATGAATTCTATCGTAAAAGTGTTTTTATAGAAAGAGAATTTTATTCTCCGTTTACGAGATGGGCAGCAGGATTTTATGTAGATGAACAATACAGACAGGTAGAATTACCAAATGCGGCTTTGGAATTAGAAGATCAAAACTTCAAATATATATCTCAGGATTACTGGGTTGGACATTCCTATCGTCTTTTCGAAGGAAATTCTGAAAAGGAACGAAGTACAAATCTTATTACCAGTGTTGGTTTTCTGGATGTAAATTTTAAAGAGTCCCCTTCGGCTGCATATGATAGTATTAACTATTTTGGAGATGAGACAAGGTATCTGGCGAGTGTTGGAATATCTTCGAGGCAATTCGTTCAGGATCAATATATTTTTAATGATGGTATTACTGAAGATGTCCCGGTAGGCAAAGTATATGCTTTAACCAGCGGATTCCAGAATAAGAATCAGCAGACCAGGATGTACCTTGGCGCCAGAGCTTCCTATGGAAATTACTTCGACTGGGGATATATTAGCACCAACTTTGAAGCTGGCAGTTATTTCAACGGTTCAAAAACCGAACAAACCGCTTATTCTTTTCAGGCTAATTATTTTACAAATCTTATAGGTCTAGGCCAAAAATGGAAACTGAGACAGTTTGTAAAACCTCAGTTCATCATTGGGGTGGATAGAATGAATTCTGTAGGTGACCGTTTGAGCATAGACGGGCACAATAGATTTAATAGTAGTTATGGAAGTGATTACCGGAGAACGACCGGGGCGCGTATCGCAGGTTTTGACAGTGATCTTATAGGAACTGAAAAGTATGTACTGGAACTACAAACTCAATTCTACTCACCCTGGGATCTTTTTGGATTTAGATTAAACCCTTTTTTGAATTATACTGCCGGTATCCTGAAGAACTCGAATATCGGTACGAATGATCTCTATTCTTCCATTGGCGTTGGTTTTATTATTCGAAACGACTATCTGGTGTTCAACAACTTTCAGCTTTCTTTTTCTTTCTATCCTAAAATTCCTGGTCAGGGACTTAATATCTTTAAAACGAATTCTATTGAGACCAATGATTTCGGTTTTCAGAATTTTAATCTAGGTAAGCCCAGAACAGTACTTTTTAATTAGTTGTTGTAAATTTCTAAGCGCTACAAAGAATTAGATAAACTAATTGCTTTCCTATAGTCAATTTCAATTCCCTAAAACTCTGAAATTATCGAGATCATACGTAGTGGTCTTATCTGGAGCAGCCCCTAAATATCTAAATCCTATCCAAACCTTTCCTTGCAGACAGGAAATATCTACTTCTGAAGTTTTGAAAATATTGCCAGAACCTCCCGATGGCCCGTATGGAATTGCAGCATCCAGCAACTTCCATTCTGTAGTTCTTGGATCACCAGTGAAATCCTGAGTAAAAAACACCTTTAAGAACATGCCGTTATCGTAGGAAGCAAGCAAATCAAAGGTTACAAGAATCGCTCTGGTACTGGAGATATCGATTACCGGGGATACCAGCCATGCTTCCAGCGGATTCTCTAGCGTATTATAAGCAGAGATTCGCAATAATCGATTGCCGTTTACCATCGTAGGTGTAAAACGTTTTTCCCCTCCACTCACATTGATATTTGTCCATTTTCTGGAGGCAAGCGTTGTATTAGAAGTTACACCATCAAAATTCTCTTCCGTGATCACGTTTCTACTAAAAACGCCTTCAGAATCACATTTGAAAAACTGGTCATCACATCTCTCTTCATTAAAATCGAGAGCGGTTGGATCATTTACAATGAGCACGAAATGTTCGTCATAATAATTGCGGCTCAGAACTCCTTTGATATTCCCGGAACCTGAGGGTAGCATCAAAGATCTGAAATTCGCATAAGTGCTCGTACTTAAAAACGCAGTCTCTCCGGTTGTACAACTTTCCAATTGTCTTTCACCATCATATTCATCGTATCTGTGAGAAGCGAACGAGAAATTCTCTGCTTCGCGCACCAGGTTGATATCAAACTGAATGTCATCCACTTCTACATAGAGGTTTTTCGTCTCTTCTGAAAACTCAGAAATTGAAAGTTTCTTCGGAATGATTTCAGAAGTGATTTCAGATCTAACAATAAAATCATCTATTAATGAAGAAGGAATTGCCACCACATCTCCCCTATTCTGAATACCTAGTTGCAGAACACCATTATTAAATCCAAGACTAAGACCGTCAAGCTTCACATAAACTTTTCTTCCGAAGTTATAAGTTTGATGCAGGGAATTGTCATCAACCAGAATTTGTATTCCAGACTGAGGATTTTGAGCCTTATCCTGTAAAACGAGCTTTTTATAAAAGTTCCCTCCGGAATCATCACTAATAACATAGGCTTCAAACCATGTATAGGTATCCCTGAAATTATGAATCTCACCAGTTTCTACTTTATAATTACCCTTCACTGCAGCGATACTGGTGAAACTTCCATCTATGGATATACTGTCCTCTACAAGTTCCGGGACTTCAAAATCATCTGTTGGTACACAAGCGTGAAAAGTTATAGCCAGTAAAAAAATGATGAAAAATGTTCTGTTCATATTTTAAAATCTAAGATTTAAATTCACAAAGTAACTGGTACCGTTTCCATACCAATATTTATTTCCGAAGATTGGAATCTCGCGATCTCTATCTACTTTTAACGTTCTGTAATTTGCATTCCGCGCCTGCTCGAAACCACCGGTTTTAAAATTGGTGTTGAGTGCATTATTTATACTAGCGAATAAACCGAGATATTTATCCTTAATTCTCCAGCTTTTGCCGCCAATGATGTTCGTGAGAAAATAGGGATCAAACTGCTCTTGCCGTAATAACTCTCTCGCTACTTCCGCATTATACTCCACGATCTCCAAACCATCATAATCTTTTCGAAAATTTGAGGTCCTATTCAACGGACTCACATCTATAAATGCGCCAGTAAAGTAATTTTGTGAGATGCCGAACCACCAGTATGCAGGATCTCTATATTCGAATGCTAGTTGAAACGCAGATTGCGAGCCACCCGGTAACCGGTAGCCTTTGAGGTATGATTGTTCATAATTCAAATCTTCAAAAGAACTGGAGTATAAATTAAGAGTAGGGTTATTGCTATATACAAACTGCCCGCTTCCTCCGGCGAGCTTCAGCTTTATCGTTGAAGTTACCTGGTATTCTGAACTTAGTTCAACTCCAAGATAATGTTTATCCATATTGGTTAGCACCTCCTGAACGAAAGCGGTAGAATTCTCTCTACCAAGGCCTGATAACCCATCTGTATAATAAAAAGAAACTTCGGTACTATTCGCTATCTGCTGGACGTAGCCGGTAAATCTAAAGTTGAAAAGATTGGTACGATAGCGATAACTGAGATCAGAAGCAGTAATTTTTTCTTCGGAAACCCGGGGAGCCATGACGTTATTCTGGCGTGGATTTATAAATATATTCTTCAGTAATGGTGCTTTTGAGAAGGCTGCCAAATTTAACTCCAGACTTTGACGTCCCGAAAATTTATAAAGTAAGTTCGTTTTTATACCTGAAGTAAGAAAATCGATATCCTTAGACCTACCATAAGAATTCGCCATGAACTCTTCATTCTGATAATTCCCAAATCGGTTGAAGCTTGAGCTCGAAACCTGCCCGGACACACTAATTTCCATGCTTCTCCATTGCTTTTGAAGCTGACCAAAAACTTCAGCCGTCTGAGCTTCTAGATTATAATCGTATTTATAACTCTCCCCTTCCAGTGCTTTTCGATCAGGATTTCGTAAGTCATTTTGAGAGAAGTCTGAAAAAACCTCTACATCCAGAAAACTGGATGATCCAAAAAGATCCTCGATCCTGCCAAAGTTGTGACTTTTAAGAGATGAAGCTTTGAAGCTAGTAATTACATGCAGACTGGAAGATAATTGCCAGCTCAATATACTATTAGCAATCAAACTTTGATCCTGATTGACATCTGCCGCCAGAGCGTACAAAGCATCAGGATTGGCATTGGCTTCATAAATATTGTCCCAGTTGATTTGCCCATTATTTCTCAATTCATTTGCAGAGAGATAAGCTTTCTGAAAATCCTCAAAACCTTCAAATCTCAGGAAATATCCTGGTAACTTCTGGTAGTAAACGGGGTCTGGATTTGAAGCTCCGCCCAGGTAAGTGCGCTGAGAATTAAAATCAACGAAGCTAGTGCCTCCATAATCTATACGGGTGTTAGAAACTTCACCAAACTGGTAAGAAAAATTAGTGTTGAGTTGTACGTTATCAGAAGGATTCCAGAAATGATTGAGCATAAAAACTGGTTCGCTGATCTCTTTCATCCTGCTATTGCGAATTACACCCTCTTGTAAACCCCAGTATGGATTGTAGCGTTTTCCTTTAATTTCAACAACCTCTTCTGTAAGTGGCGCAGATTTCCCTCGAAGTGTTGGCGTATAGATCGCAGTGAAATTTAGTGCATGCTCCTTATTAATGAATTTTTCCAGACCAAGGTAAATAGAGTTTGCGTCGAACGGAGTTCCTTCCATATAACCTTCACTTGCATAACGGCGTCCCATAGAAAATGCATAAAACCAGCCATTATTTTTCTCGCCACTTGCGTACGTTGCCATAAGCCTTCCGGTATAACTGCGATTAGACCCAGACGCAGTAATTCTACCACCGCTTGCGAAACGTGATGCACGCATGATTATATTCGTAGTACCATCAAGACCACCAAAAGCATATTCTGAAGGAGAAACACCAGGACTGAAAACCTGGTTTCTCTGTACGTCATTGAGTCCTCCCCAATTACTCCATTGAGGCCTGCCATCGAAAGCTTTGTTCATCTCAACTCCATTAATCATCAAGCTGCCATATTCCGATCCAAGACCCCGAACCCGGTAAAAAGTCTGACTAAAATCAAACGCAGCTGCGCTTAGATAAGCATCCCGGGTGGATTGAAGAATACCTGAAATATTATCAAAGTCCGCTTCATCGTCCATTACCTCCGCATCTGAAAGACTAATGGTATTTTGAAAGGTGAGGTCATGACTGGAGTCTGGACTAAGTGAAATGGTAGAAAGATCCAGCTCCAGAAATCCTTTCTGACTTACAGGTATTCTTTTACTCAGATAACCTGATTTGGTAACCAGGAGAATAAATTCATTTTCTGAAATACTTTCCATTCCCAAAGAAAATTTTCCATCAGGGTCTGAGAACGTCTCATTAAAAGAATTCTCTCTTGCAATTTTAACCTGGGGTAAGGGCACCTGGGTGATTGCATCTATAATCCGACCATTGATGATCGGAGTTTGGGCGTATAAACTTTGATAAACCAAAGAAAACAGACACACCCAAAAAAAGGTTTTATTCATTCAGTGCCTCGTAGTCGAAATATGGGATAATTTTAAATCATTTTTCTGTAATAATCAAAAAACCAGTACTTTAATTGCGTACTAAAATGATAAAAAATTGAAGAAATATATTACAGCGATTTATTTGGTAATTGGGCTATACCTGACAAATTCAGAGAACCTATATTGTCAGAATATGAGAGATTACCATATTGAAACTATTGCCTTTTATAATGTCGAGAATTTGTTCGACACCGTAGACGACACCCTCACGTTTGATGATGACAGGACTGCTCTGGGTAAAGACAACTGGACCAAAGAACGCTACGACGTTAAAATAGCGAATATCTCCAGGGTGCTTGCTGAAATAGGAACTCAGGAATCTAAAAAGCCACCGTTGGTGATTGGTCTTTGTGAAATTGAAAATAAGAAGGTTTTAGAAGATCTTATTGCACATCCCAACCTTGCACAGTTTAATTACAAGATCGTGCATTACGACTCTCCAGATGAGCGAGGCATCGATGTAGCACTGCTGTATCGTTCGCAGTCATTTGTGGTGACGAATTCCCAGGCCAGGAAATTAATGATTTATGATGAGGACAAAAGAGATTATACCAGAGATCAACTGGTAGTGAGTGGAATTGCCTTGGGACAGGAAACTCATTTTATAGTAAATCACTGGCCATCCCGGTCTGGTGGTGAAGCAAAAAGCAGTTACAAACGTGAAAAAGCTGCTATGCTTAATAAACGAATCATAGATTCCATTTACCAGGAAGACCCAAAGGCAAGAATTATTGGAATGGGAGATTTTAACGATGATCCTACCAATAAAAGCTTTAAAAAGTTCCTACAAACTAAAGCCGAAATTAAGGATTTGAAAGAAGGTGACCTATATAATCCTATGGAAAACATGCTCAAAAGAGGTCGCGGGACACTGGCATATCGTGATTCCTGGAACTTATTCGATCAATTTTATCTTTCAGAAAGCTTATTGAACAGAACTTCTGAAGGATTTCAGTATTATAAAGCCGGAATTTTTAACGCTCCTTATTTAATTACGCAGGGTGGCCAGTACCGCGGGTATCCTATGCGTACTTATGGTAGCTCAGGTTATCAGCCAGGGTATAGTGATCATTTTCCCGTATACCTGTATTTGATAAAAGCAGTAGAATAAAAAAGCCCGGTCTAATACCAGGCTTTTTCAATATGAAATACTTCATCTAGAACCATGCACTCCATGGAATTCTGGAAAGTACTACGAGAAAAGCAATTCCGTAGAAAATAGCCAGCATCTTGAACTTTGGCCTCGAAGTAAGTTTCTTTTTATGTTTGGAATAACCAATAGTGATCAAAGCAATCGCGATGATCATCATTAATGGATGCTCAACCAGGTAAAGTCTGGTAGTATCGTTACCCATGACTTCTCCCATTCCACCTTCCCATCGCGCCATGTTGCCAGAAGTGAAGTAAAGTACGATCCCTATTAGCAACTGTATATGAGAAACGATCAAAGTGAATAATGCGATTCTAAAATTTGTTGCACTGTATTCCTTATTCGTCGCAAATCCAATTATAAAATTAAAGGTCGCGATCAAAAGCATTATCAGCACCAGGTAGGCCCAGTAAGAGTGTATAAATTGAACAGTTTGATACATAAATTTTTATATAAAAGTTTCTAATTCTGAAGTCTATTCCCAACGATTTTCCGCAGCATCACCACCCCAGATAAGAGTAGCAAGGAATGGATTATCTATAAAAGGATTACGGTTACCCTGAGCCGCTTCAATCACGTCGTTACGCTGTAATTCGAAAGCTGAAACCGGATCTTCACGATTCCACTTCAGGAATAGGTCAAGATTTCCAACTTCATCAAAGGAGTCTCCGTAGCTAAGGTTCACATACATTACCATTCTGGCAACATCACCCTTCCATTCATCTCCAGGGTACCAGCTATCACCACCTACAAGCTTATATTCTCCACTACCTTCAGTAAATGGGTAATTAAGCCTTTCAGAATTAATATTTACATCAGCAACTCTTAGCAAATGTAAGTCACTTACAGATTCCTCAGTATTTAAAAGGGATTGGGGATAAATGTGTTCTGTATTAAAACTTTCGTCACCGTCAAGATCTCCTAACTGGAATTCATCATCTGGTCTGAGTTCACCTGAGTAAATTAGCACTACCATAGATGCATCATTGAGTGCAGCATCGGCATCATATAAATAATCGTGACGATCTGTATAAGTAAGGCGGTTTGTATGTTGCGCGTTCGTGAAATCTGAAAGCTCTGAATACAACAGGTCTGGATCGATGGTAAAACTGGCGTCTGTATAATATGCCTTTAAATTATCAGGAACATTGAATTTTACCGCTTCCACAATATTTACCGTTACAGTAGCTGTAGAACAGCTAGCGTCAGCATCATCATCACAAATAGTATATGTAAATGTATCCTCTCCCATAAAACCTGCTTGTGGAGTATAGGTTACTGTTCCATCGTTATTCAATACAATGGTCGCGTTACTTGCTGAGTCATCTACGGAAGAAATTGTTGCATCATCGGTCAGATCATCATTATCCAGAAGTTTTGTGATCACTTCTTCGGAAGTACCAGCTTCAATTACAACAGTATCATCTGAAGCAACCGGTGAACCTTCGTCTTCGACGGTCATTGTAATTGTGGCAGTAGAACAACCTGGTGTCTCATCATCGTCACACAAAGTATAAGTAAAAGTATCCTGACCAGAAAAATCTGAATTAGGTTCATACAAAATACTTCCATCATCCTGTAGTGTTACGGTAGCGTTACCACTTGTACTTTCTACTGAAGTAACTTCAGCATTATCCACCACCTGGTCATTATCAAGGTGATTGCTAATTGTATAGGTCTTACCTTCTTGGGCAGTATAACTATCATCGGCAGCTATTGGTTCCCCGGCGTCACCTACGATAATGGTAACTACAGCACTAGAACATCTCTCGGAATCTCCGGGAACGCAGATAGTATAGGAAAATGTATCGTTCCCCGTGAAATCACTAGCAGGCTCATAAGTATAGGTTTGATCACGATTATCTGTGATCGTTCCTCCTGCTTCAGTTTCAACATCTATACTGGTAATGATCGCGTTATCCACGATTTCATCATTTTCCAAAAGCATGGCTCTGTTGAACGTGTAAGAATCATTTTGCACAGCAGAAAGTTCATCTGCCGTTGCTACTGGATTTTCTTCTTCAACTGGTGGCGTAGGGGTTGGTGTTGAATCATCATCACCTGAGCAACCCAACATGAGCGCCAACAAAAAGAGTCCGGTATATTTTTTCATAGTTTGTGTATTGTGGCTGCAAATATCTGACATTTTAAGACAAAAAAAAACCTCTTACCGTGAAGATAAGAGGTTTATATAAATTGAGTTTAGAACCTACTGGTTAACTACCCACATTCCACCTTCTTTAATAAGGCTTAGGCTTTCTGTAGTGTTCGATCCATTATAGATATCGAAAGTAAGTAAGTACTTCTGTCCTTCTTCAGCATTTGGAGCGATCTCATTAAGAAGCGCTTGCATAGCTAATAGTAGATTATCATCATTCCACTCAGCACTAGCTCCCGGACGACGGTCAAAATTACCATATCGTTCGATACTAGCAAGTTGTGTAGCAAGGTCAGTATTACCTGAAAGTGCATCAGCAATGATAGAGTAATCAGCAGAACTCAACATGTAGTTGATCGTGTTGTCTGGTACCCACATTCCATCTTCAAATCCAAACTGAAGTGCATCTGAAATTACGCTAGGAATAGCCATCCATTTACCATTTTCAAAAGTAAAGTTAGCATACTCAGTCACAGTTGCTTCTCCGTTGTAGAAACGATATGCAACAGCTTTATATTCACCTTCTTCAGCGTAAGGAAATTCTCTTCCTAAGAAGATCGCGATTTTAGCAAGAGCTTCATCCTCGTCTCCGAAGTTGCTGAAACGCTGACCGAATTCTTCAGTATAAGAATTTTCAGGGAGCATGTAAGGTTCATCCCAATCTCCGTTGGTGTAAGCAAATACTTTAGTTTCTTCAATAGTTGAAACTGAAGCATCTTCATCGATCTCTACAGTATCACCGTTAAGTGCAAGGTTTACCACGATAGTAGCAACAGATCCATTGTAAACTTTGTAAGTCAATACAAACTGATCACCATCCTGAGCTGCAGGAAATTCACTAGTAATTACGAAAGCAAAAGCTTCTAAAAGCATGTCTTCGTTCCAGTAATTATCGCTAGTCTCTCTTACATCAAAACTTCCAAACTGAGCAGCATTTCCAGCTGGTCCAGGGTATGCAGTTGCGAATTCTTCACCAATAGCGTCATAGTCTTCACTAGTGATCTCGTAAGAAGTTCCACCAACGGCTACATACGTGTTTCCATCAAACTGAACAGTCATGCTCTCAGTTCCTGAACTACCATCATAGATAGCGTAAGAAACATTGTATTGCTGACCCGCGATATCTCCAAATGCTTCTGAAATAGCTGCACCAAGAGCTTCCACGATCATATCGTTACTCCAGTAAGCATCTCTATCAGATCTTCTATCGAAGTTGCTGTATTGAGCAGCACTAGATGCTGGATCTGGGTAAACATCTCCAAGTTCATCACCAATTACATCAAAATCATCTGCAGAAAGCTCGTAAGCGATCTCTTCAGCAAGGATATTATAAGTAAGTCTAACATACTCACCTTCTTCTGCCTGTGGATACTTCGCGTCAAGGAAATCTACAACCTCTCCCATTCCAGAGAAATAGTCTGTAGAAAGATCGATCATACCATAGTCTGAGCTAGATACTGAATAGTCCTGAACTCTAAGTGGATCGAATAGATCGAATCCTACATTGATAATAGAACCTGCACCATAAGTTGGATATAGGTCTGAAAGTAAAGTAGGAATTAAAGTTCTTGCATCTTCTACTGAACCAAAATTTGGAAAGTTTTGTCCAAGTTCTTCATAATCATCTTCAGTAAGCACATAATCTCTCTCTGCAACGGCAAGCTGGCTATCCAGGTCGTTGTCGATCTCATCATGAATGTCTTCCATTGGCTCACAGCTAGTTAAAGCCAGACCTACGAAAGCCATTAGTACATAAAATGTCTTTTTCATCGTGTTGTGTTTAGAAGTTAAGTTTAGCTCCTACAGTGTAAGTTCTTCCGAAACCGTACCATACAAGTGCAGTACGTGCGTTGTTCTGAAGACCATTCTGTGCATTAGCAATATATTCTGTATCTGTAATGTTATAAACGTTCGCATTCAAAGCAGCATCAAATCCAGCTACAGAGAAATCGTAAGAAAGACCTACATCAAGCGTTCCGAAATCTGGAAGTTTCCATGTCTCACCAGCATCAGGATTCGTACGGCTTACCGGATCAAAATCTGACCAGAAGTCACCAAAGAAGTTATAGTTCGCTCTTAATCTCATATCTGTCAAGAATTCATAGTCAACTCCAAGACCAGCAGTAGTTTGTGGTGTACCACCTACTTTAGTATCCTCGATGAAAAGGTTGATCTCGTCAATAAGATTCTGCTCTTCGTCAAAGATCTGTACTCCTGTTACGTCACTTTCCCATCTGTAGTCACCAAAAGAAGCGAAACCTGTGATAGACAGTTCCTCGAAAGGACGGTACTCAAAATCAAGTTCAAGACCCTGGTGAACTGCATTTACACCCAAGATGTTTGCAACACCAAGAGAACCATCAGGATTGTTGTAAGAGTAGATTAAAGATCTGTCTCTCCAGTTAGTTCTGTAAACGTTTACGTTTGCTCTTAATACAGAGCTTCTGTAAGTATATCCAAGTTCAGTACTAAAGATCTTTTGATTTTCAGCGTCTGGGTTAAGGTCATTTACAAAGTTTAAGAATACCGCATCAAAGAAAGGTGCTCTTTCAAAGTACCCGATGTTTGCGAATACACCACTAGTTCTGGTGAAGTTGTAGTTCGCTCCACCTTTGATCTGGTATCCAAAGAAGTGTGCATAATCAGATTCCTGGTTAGGATCTGAATCAAGGTTATTGAAATAATCAACACGCTTGTAAGATGTGTTCGAAGCTGCAAGAGAAACGAAGATATCTAGATCATCTTTTGAATATTCTCCCTGAAGGAATCCACCTTCCCAAAGAACGATACCATCATTGTTGTAGCTAATCTTATCTCCAACCTTAGCAAGGTTTACAGGATTGTTCACGTTAGAATCATCAAAGTAGTACTGTCCACCTAGAAGATCTGTAACTTCCTGGAAGTGCTCTCCTTTGTAGTATCTTAAATCGATCCCTGCAAGAAGTTCGATATCATCTGTAAGATCTGTAGATAAAGTAGAAAGTGCACCATACCAGTTGTGGTCGTTTCTGGAAGCTCTTAAAATAGTTTCAGAACCATCAGCACCTCTTTCAATGTTCTCATCTACTATTAGATCTAGGTTTACCGGTTGCAGGTAACCATCTCTGTATTTAGAATCAAGACCAAACTTGTTAGTTCCGGCCCATCCACCACCTCCACCTGTTCCAAAGGAAGCGTAAAGTGCAGTAGATAATTCAGTATTCTCATTAATATCCCAGTAGTGGTTTAATGACATTTGTGGTTTATGGTAGAAGTTATCCTCGATATGAGTAACCTGACCATTTAAATAACCCCAATCTCCGTTAAATTTGATACCTCTTTCGCTTTCTCTGTAAGTTTCGATAGTGTATCTGTTTTGACGCTGACCATGTCTTTGTGGCGCACCAAAAGCAGTAAAAGAAAGTTCGTGATCTTCACCAAATTCTTTTGCGATGTTTACGAAGTAGTTATACCCAATAAATTCAGTACCATCTACATAACCATCTCCAACTGTTCTCGAAGCAGATACTGTTGCAGCAAGTCCATTTTCAGACTTCCCTGTAGATACAGTAGCACCAAACTTAGTGTAGCCATCATTACCAGTTGCAGCGTAGATGCTACCACCTTTTTCAGCATCTGTAGTTTTAGTTACAACGTTTACCGTACCAGCGATAGATGGAACAGCAACTTTAGCAGCACCTAAACCTCTTTGAGTTTGCATAGTTCTTGTTACATCAGAAAGACCTGCCCAGTTACTCCAGTATACACGACCATTTTCCATATCGTTTACAGGAACACCATTAATCATTACTGCGATGTTTTCACCTTCAAAACCTCTCATACGAAGCTCTGCATCACCAAAACCACCACCGGCTTTGTTAGCATATACTCCAGGAGTAGATTTTAGCACTTCAGGAAATTCCTGGTTACCAATCTTGGTTTCGATCTCTGCAGCACTAATAGTTGAAACAGCTACTGGTGTTTTTCTGTCGATAGCAAGTGAGAAACTTGTTACAACGATCTCATCCAATGCGTTATCATCTGCACCCAGAACGATTTGTCCTAGATCCTGAGTGTCGCCAGTAACATTGAATTTCACTTCCTTAGAAGTGTAACCTACGAAGGTAATTTTAATAGTACCTTCAGATTCCGCAACATTCAAAGTGAAGTTACCGTCGAAATCTGTCATAGTACCATTGTTAGTTCCAACTACCATTACATTAGCTCCTGGAAGTGGACCTGATGTTTGGGAATCCATTACCACACCGGTAACAGTTCCTTGAGCAAAAATCGTAGCAGATGTTAAGAACATCGCTAAGAGTAATAATTTCCTCATTTTTTTTGTGTGTTTGAGTTTGTTTAAAATTCGATGCAAAAGAAAACTAAATGTTCTTCTCTTACATTATCTCAATGTTAAAATATTTAACGTACAGAAGTTTAACATTTCAACAAATTTCGCCGCAATATACTGCTAATTAGAGGAAAACAAAATATTATGTTAAATGGAATGATTCAAAATAAGCTCTAGGAGTGTTAAAGACGTTAAACAGGGCAATATTATGGACACGATATTTTGTAAAAATCAATTTTGCTACTCAAAGACTTTAAAATTTATTGAATTTGTAATGGAGAAATTTTGATCTCTACTCTATTAATGAGCGAATTGCATCATGCCTGCATTTTCAAGTCAATTTCTTCGGAAGGGATTTTAGCTTTTATAAATAAAAGAAGCCTGAAGTTCCAGACTTCAGGCTTTCATATTATACGTAATAATTCGAACTATTTAGTTCATATAAAACTTCAACAGATTCTGTGTAGAGGAATCGTGACCTTCAGAATTATTAGATTCAAAACCTGAAAGAATTTTATTCGCCAGTTGTTTTCCTAATTCAACTCCCCATTGGTCATAACTAAAAATATTCCAGATGACGCCCTGTACAAATATCTTATGTTCATACATGGCAATAAGTTTCCCCAGACTTTCCGGAGTTAGTTTTTGAACCAATAAGGTATTCGTTGGATTATTACCTTTAAATACTTTAAATGATTTGATCCTATCTATTTCTTCCTGGCTAAACATCATGGAGCGCAACTCCTCTTCCACTACTTCTTCCGTTTTACCATTAAGAAGAGCTTCAGTTTGAGCAAAATAGTTCGCCATCAATTTATCGTGATGCCCCTGATCTCCAAACAAACTTTCTTTGAAGCCAATAAAATCTGCAGGAATAAGCTTGGTTCCCTGGTGAATCAACTGGAAAAAAGCATGTTGTGAATTCGTTCCTGGTTCTCCCCAGATGATTGTTCCGGTCTGGTAATTTACTTTCTCACCATTACGGTCCACACTTTTCCCATTACTTTCCATGATCGCCTGTTGCAAGTACGATGGAAATTTATCCAGGTATTGAGAATAAGGTATCACCGCTTCACTTTCAGCGCCGAAGAAATTATTATACCATATACTAATTAGTGCCAGCTGAACCGGAATATTCTTCTCAAAATCGGTATTTCTGAAGTGATCATCCATTTTACGGGCACCTTCCAAAAGAGATTCAAAATTATTGTATCCAATTCCAAGTGCTACTGAAAGACCTACAGCACTCCATAAAGAAAATCTACCTCCAACCCAATCCCACATCGGGAAAATATTGTCAGGATCAATTCCGAAGCTTTCTACTTTATTTAGATTGGTAGAAACTGCTACAAAATGCTTGGAAACTTCCTTTTCAGGAGCCTTTTTTAGAAACCATTCTCGAACCGTAGTAGCATTGCTTATTGTTTCCATGGTCGTGAAAGTTTTTGAAACTATCACGAAAAGGGTGGTTTCAGGATTTAGATCCTGAATGGTATCATGTACATGATCTCCATCTACATTAGATATAAAATGTAAATTCAGATGATTCTGGTAGAATTTCAGGCTATCAGCAACCATTACCGGTCCAAGATCAGATCCTCCAATTCCTATATTTACGATATCGGTAAATTTCTTCCCGGTAAAACCTTTGCGTTTTCCTTCGATCACCTCATCAGTAAAAGTTCTGATTTTTTCTTTGACTTCCTGCACTTCAGGAATTACATTTTCACCATGCACCTGGACATTTGCGGTTTTTGAAGCTCTTAAAGCAGTATGTAAAACCGGTCTTCCTTCTGTCTGGTTGATGGCATCACCCTGAAAATATGCATCCATTGCTTCCTTCAAACCACATTCAGCAGCAAGCTTATTCAGTAATTTCCCGGTAGTTTCATTCATTCGGTTCTTACTGTAATCAAGATAAAAATCCTCCCATTTAATGGTGAATTTATCAGCTCTTTCTTCATCGTTGTTAAACATATTCTTCATATGTTCAACCTGGATCTCTTTATAATGATCTTCTAATTCCTTCCAGGCTTTGGTAGTGGTTGGATTAATATTTTTCATTTAGATACTTTTATACGGAATTTGATCCAGCTCTGCCCGAATCGATTCAATATGATTTAAATAATCGTCTTTTAGATTGTCTGTGATATGCTCGGCTGAAGGCAGGTTCTGGCGGAATGGATCCACCTGTTTGCCATTCACCCAGAATCGATAACATACATGTGGCCCTGTGGCAAGTCCTGTACTTCCCACGTAACCTATCACATCGCCTTGCTTAACACTTTGCCCGTTTCTAACTGCACGCTTACTCATGTGAAGATATTGAGTAGTATATTTTCCATTATGTCTCACTTTAACATAATTCCCGTTTCCGGAGGTATAGCCTGAAGCGATCACCGTTCCATTAGCCGTACTTACGATCGGCGTGCCATGTGGTGCAGCATAATCTGTTCCCAGGTGGGCTTTCCATCTTTTCTGAACCGGATGAAAACGTCTTTTTGTAAACCTTGAAGAGATCCTGGAATAATTTAGCGGAGCTTTCAGGAAAAAACTTTGTAATGCTTTAGCTTCCTCGTCATAAAAACTAGCCTGACCAGAAACGCTATCGGTCGTCATATAACTAAAAGCATAATATGGCCTGTCTGAATGTTTAAAAACCGCGGCATCTACCTTTTCAATCCCGGCGAAAATAGTATCGTCAATATATTTCTCCTGGTAAATCATTTTGAACTGGTCTCCCTTTTGAAGTTTAAAGAAATCAATACTCCACTGATAAATATTTGAAAGTTCGTAAACCAGAAGATTACTCAAGCCCTGAGCCTGCATTGCTTCTGAAAGGGAAGAAGTGATCACTCCGCTTACTTCTCTTTGCTTTATAGTTACCGGTCTTTTTTTCTTTTCAGCATAGATACTATCCCCAATAGAGACTACCGTATAGTTGATCTTATCATTTTCATAAATGAAATATTGCGGTGTTTTAGCCGAATCTTTTGCTCTTAGGATCATGTATTTCTTACCGGCAGTAATTCTCGCAGGGTTAAAGGTATCCTTTACTTTTTCTGAAACTTCAAAGACCTTTCCATGATCCACGCCATTTTGATCCATGATGTAACCAAAACTATCGCCAGACCGTATGGTATCCCTAATGACCTCAAAATCATTCAGGATAATACCATACTGTTTCTCGATCTTAGGAATTTTTTTGGTCTCGACCTCATTTACGGCCTGTTCTTTCTCATCTTCATTGCAGGCAGTCATTGCCAGCATTAGCATTACTAATAAGCCTAATTTCTTCAAGTTTTTATGCTTTTTGTTTTTCAGTATTAAATGTGTGGTTCACCCATTGCTTCCCCCAGTCGTTCAGTTCTCCCTGACTCCATAATTCTGGAAAGAAAGAAACTCTTTGAAAACTTGGCGGTAGAAATTTCTTCCAGTTTGTTCCGCCGGTCGCTTTTATGGTTTCATCTTTCTTGCTCAAATATCGGTAAGCAGCACCCATATGCATAAGCAACCAGTTAATATTTACATTAACATCAAAGTTTCGAAGAGCCAGTTGTAGATCTTCATTTTGACGATCTTCTTCATGCATGGCCTGGTAACGCTGATATATGGTGTTTCCGTATACATCTTTTGCAATTCTTAGAAATCGAGGAGTATATCTTTTTTCAAATTGCTTAAGCGTAAGAGTTTTCTCGCCGGTTTCCAGATCTATACCTCCTTTTTTCCAGTATATATTTTCAAAAAGTTCTTCGGAAGAGTTTTCTACTGTAAATTCATCTCTCAAATTAAAATCGACAAGATTTTCCAAAGGAGTTGAATATAGTTCGATCATCCTGAACTGAGCCGATTGGAATCCACTGGCAGGTAGTAAAGCCATTCTGAATTTCAGAAACTGTTCCCTTTCCATTCCCTTGATCATTACATCGAAGGAGTCGATAAGTATTCTGAAATACCTATTCATCCTATTTAGCTTTTCAACGAAATAGGCAGATGTTAGCGTTGTGGTTTCTATGATCTGTTTTTGCTCGTGAATGATGAGCTTAAAGTATAATTCAGTGATCTGGTGATAAGTGATAAAGATCATCTCATCTGGAAAATGCGTATTGGTCTTTTGTAAACTTAATAGCGTATCTACACTAATATAATCCCAATAAGAAAGATAGCGGTCATAAAGCAGACCATCCAGATAAGACCCCATATCCTGTCCCGAATTTTTGAACTTTTCTTCAAGCTTTCCAATTCGTTCCGCGATTTCGGGTTTTATCTCCATATCTAATCCATTAGTATACTAAATTGATGCTTTAGACCTTTGTAAGCTTCAAGATCGGCATCCAAAGACCCTACGGCCAGGTTTGCTTCAATTTTCACCGGAATTTTGTTTTTATCATCACTAATCCAGAAAGTAAGACTTTCTTTCTCCTTAAATACTCTTCCGGCAAGTACATAAGGTCTGAATTTCAGGGTTGCAACTTTACCAAACTTAGTTTTAATCGTATCACGCCCCAGGAAAACAAGCTTAAAATCGAGGTTTTCGTCATCGATGAACATGTTCAGACGCATCTCATCACCTGGCTCTAACTCGTCGTTTTTAATTTGGTTGCGAATATAGTAAAATGATGATAACATATCGTGCACATTATGAGGCACAGAATATGATTTTTTCTGATTATTCTTTCGATTGAGAACATGGGCTTTCTTATCATTATGATCAAAGTCGATCACCAGATCCTTGGTATAACCGCCTTCGTCAATATTACGTACAAAACGATAAGGTTTGCCAGTTTGCTTATCGATATAAGTCTGGTAATCATCATCCACTTTAAAGAACAAGCCTAATAATCCGGTAGATCTACCGCGTCCTTTAATATGATAAACCGGCTTATTCTGGAATTTGGTTTCATCTACCTCCAGTGTAGCATAACTGGCATTAAATAATCCATAATGAATTCTAAATTTAAACCACTCACCTTCGTCAAATGCATCTTGTGAAAACATATTTCCCGTGGTAAACACTAAAAAAAGAAAGGTAATTGTAATATAATTTCTCATAGGTTTAATTGTCTAAGTAATAGAATTTTCAGGCGTATGGATGGATTACAATTACTATTCCAAAAGTATAGAAACAAAAAAACCCCATCAAATTAATAATGGGGAATTTTGTCTTATTAACCAACTAAAACTTAAATTATGAAAAAAAATTCAATTCTGGTAACCACTCCAGAAATGCGGTGCAAAAGTCTCATATTTCTCCCTTACCCGCAACTCTTAGATAAACTTTAACTAAACGTTTACCAGATTGTCATTTATTTCATTTTTCCACTTAAATTTCAGCAGATATTTAATCTTAATTTAATGTACCTCGTAAATCCTGTTCTCTTTCAATAGCCTCGAATAGAGCTTTAAAGTTTCCTTTTCCGAAGGATTGAGCACCTTTTCTCTGGATGATCTCGAAGAACATGGTTGGCCTGTCCAGAACTGGTTTTGTAAAGATCTGTAACAGGTATCCCTCATCATCGCGATCTACCAGCACTCCCAGCTCTTTTAATGGCGCCAGGTCCTCATCGATATCACCAACACGATCCAGTAGATCATCATAATAAGTTTCCGGAACATATAAAAATTCCACGCCTCTATCTCTTAATGCTGTAACTGTTTCAATAATGTTATCTGTAGCTAAAGCGATATGCTGAACTCCGGCTCCATTATAAAAATCGATATATTCTTCGATCTGTGATTTCTTTTTTCCTTCCGCAGGCTCATTTATTGGAAATTTGATTCTACCATTCCCATTGCTCATCACCTTGCTCATAAGCGCAGTATAGTCGGTCGAAATATCCTTATCATCAAATGATACCAACTGGGCGAAGCCCATTACTTTTCCGTAGAATTCCACCCATTTGTCCATTTCATTCCAGCCTACATTTCCAACCATATGGTCGATAAACTGTAAACCTGTATCTGGCACCTGCGTTTTGGTATTGTAAACTCTGTAACCTGGTAAAAATGGTCCGGTATAGTCTTTTCTTTCTACAAAAAGGTGAATGGTTTCTCCATAAGTATGTATTCCAGAGATCACAGCCTTACCGTTTTCATCTTCCATTACATATGGCTCTACATAAGACTTCGCTCCTCTTTTTGTAGTTTCCTCGTAACTCTTTCTGGCATCGTCCACCCAAAGTGCTACGAACTTTACTCCGTCACCATGCTTATCTATATGCGCATTGATATCTCCTTCCGGCTGCAGTGGCGAAGTAAGAACAACTCTAATTTTACCCTGTTGCATTACATAGGAAACGCTGTCTTTACGACCAGTTTCCAAACCTGAATAAGCGATTGGCTGGAAACCCCATGCGTGTTGGTAATAATAGGCCGCCTGCTTGGTATTTCCTACGTATAGTTCTACAAAGTCTGTTCCCAGGATTGGCAGAAAGTCTTCTGCTTCAGGAACTACTTTTTCTAAATTTAATGATGTGCTATCTTTTGACATTGTTGTTATTTTAAAGGATGTAAATATGATATAAACTTGAAATCAAATTTCAAAATATTACCACATCGCTCTATCCTGTGCTGATAAATCTTCTTTCATCTCTTAATGCTCTCCATCTAACCAGGACCTGTAATAAGTTTCATCGGCAATTTTCATCGCTTCTTCGGTAAGTTTTAACGGCTTGAAGGTATCTACCATTACGGCCAACTCTTCAGTTTCTACCTGCTCAATACTTCTTTCTACTGCTCCAGGGTGCGGCCCGTGAGGGATTCCCGCTGGGTGCAAGGATATATGACCTGCTTCAATATCGTTTCTGCTCATAAAATCACCATCAACATAATAGAGCACCTCATCACTATCAATATTACTATGACTGTAAGGCGCCGGAATGCTTTCCGGGTGATAATCGTATTTACGCGGACAAAAACTACAAACCACAAAAGCATCAGTTTCAAAAGTTTGATGCACCGGTGGCGGCTGGTGAATTCTTCCGGTTATTGGCTCAAAATCGTGAATGGAGAACGCGTACGGATAATTGTAGCCGTCGTACCCAACCACATCAAAAGGATGCGTCGCGTAGACCATATCGAAAATTTCTCCCTGCTTCTTGATCTTGATAAGAAAGTCCCCTTCTTCATCATTGGTTTCCAGTTCATGTGGCTGGCGTAAGTCTCTTTCACAAAATGGAGAATGTTCCAGCAGTTGCCCGAACCAGTTCCTGTATCGTTTTGGAGTATAGATCGGTCTACGGGATTCAACGATAAAAAGCCTGTTGTTCTCATCATCAAAATCCATTTTGTAGATAGTCCCTCTTGGGATCAATAGATAATCCCCATATTTAAAATCAATGTTTCCAAGATGAGTTCTTAGCTTACCAGATCCTTTATGCACGAATATCAATTCGTCTGCATCAGAGTTCTTATAGAAATAATCTTCCGTAGAACCTTGAGGAGAAGCGAGAATAATATCACAATCTGCATTGGTCAAAACCGCCTTTCTACTTTGAAGATAATCTGGATGCGGAGTGATCTGGAAACCTTTTAAACGGTATGATTTCAGGTTATTTTCGATCGCAACCTTCGGTCGTACATCGTAACTTCCTTTAATTTCTTTTACCTGGGTTGGGCGATGTTCGTGATACAGATTGGACGACATCCCGTCGAAACCAATCGTTCCAAAAAGCTGCTCATAATAAAGACTTCCATCAGGTTTTCTGAAAATCGTATGGCGCTTGTGTGGGATTTTGCCGAGTTTATGATAAAAAGGCATGTGATTATATTTTAAAATCGATCAAAAATGAATTCATTTCTTGAAAGATTGTTATTATTTCCAGTATTTATTTCGATTTACACAAATATCAAGAAAATTTACCGAAACAATCTTAAATCTAGTGTAAAAACCGGTTACGAAAACGATAAAGTAATTATAGAAAATTCGTCGCTTAAAACCAGAATCCCAGGCTAAAAAACCAGTAACTTTCTTTATTTTCAGGTGAATAGGAATATTTTGCTTCCAGTGGTCCCATAAATGTTTCAATTCCGTAACCAATTCCGTAGCCATTATAATCGGGCATGCTCAACCAGTTTCCGGTGGTATACAGGTCATCTTCCACATTGGCAATATTGGCGCTGGCGATAATATGGTTTTTTCTGAAAAGCTCATAGTCGAACTCCAGTTGCGCCTTTATATAACTATCTGCGGAAAGGCTTAAGAAATCATAACCCAGGAAAGGTTTGAAATTATTGATAAAATCATTCCCGTAACCACCCAAAAAGAAATCGAGCACCTGGCTCTCATCGTTCCCTATCTTAAAACCGGTACCTGTACTTATTCGCGTCGTGAATTTGGGAAAAGGCTGGATAGCATAACCTAAACTTCCCTTTGCGATCGAGAACTCCGAAAAATCATTATTATAATCTGAAGAATACAGGTAAATATGAAAGTCTCCATCAAAACGAACTCCTTTTGTGGGGAAATATTTATTGTCGTATGAATCGAATTTCACGTATCCAAAGCCGCCGGCATAATGGTCATTTGCCAGAACCAGTTCCTGACTTTGGTTAATCGCATCGTTAAACGTATTACTGCTATACTTCATATATTTGTGTTCCACTCCTACACCTATTGAAAATACCTGCTGAAATAGTGATTCCACATAGATCTGATTGGTGAAATCTCTCACCGTAACTTCCAGCTCTCTTATATCCTGAAATTCGCTCAGACCTTCAGTATCTCTGATGCCATTCAATAGCAAGCCTTTATCAAAGGTGTTGTAACGAGAATTTATTCCGAAGCTCCAGTAAAAACCTTTATCCAGGTAATAGTTAAAATTGTAACGCAGGTTATCCCCCACGATAAGGTCCAGAGAAGCCACATCATTGGTAAATAGTAAACTCTTACGGGTAAGATTCACCAGTGCCCCACTTTTATAAAGTTCATCATAATGCAATCCCAGTCGCAATAGCATTTTGTTTTCACTTTCCTCGATCTGCATGGCAAGTACATAATTGCCATTTTCATCTTCGGGTATTAGCTGGTAATTAATTCTCTCAAAGTTACCGGTCGCAGAAAGGTTGTTAATTCCAATATTCAGATCCTCGAAGTTGTAAGTTTCTTCGTAATCAAGTTTTAATTTACCCTGCACATAAGCTCTGGGATAGGTGTTATTTCCTTCTACTGAAAGTGCACTAATATTAAAACTATCGATCTTTGGAACCGGTTTCCGAATTAATAAGCTATCATCTGGATCACTTAGCAATTTGAGTTTTTCCAGCATATTGTTTGCGGCCACAGCTCCTGAATCTATGATCGCCTGTCCTTTGTCAAAAGCCATGACCGAGAAAGAATTTACATTCGGTTTAATGTAAATATCGGTTTTTGGAGCTTTCTCCTTCATATCATTGATCGTGCGAAAATTTGAGATCTGACTCATAATTTCGAACACACTTCGTAATTTATCTCTTTTGACAAGACTATCCTGCACATCCACACCAATGATCACCTCAGCACCACGACGCCTTAATTCTTCGATCGGGTAATTATTAGCAACCCCGCCGTCTGTGAGCAATTGTCCGTCAATTTTTATGGGACTTAGAAGTGTTGGTATCGCGCCACTGGCTGAAATTGCTTTAGCCAGTGATCCACTATCCAGAATTACTTCGTCCCCGGTTTCTACATTGGCCGCAATACAGAAAAACGGGATGGGTAATTCACTAAAATCTTCCACGTCGCTTACATGAATGGTAAGTCTGGAAAGTAAATTGTAAATATTCTGACCTTTAAAAAGTCCGCTAGGAAATGAAATATCAAAATTGTCAAAAGGTAGCGTGATCGCGTATTTTTCTGAATCTTCCTTTTCATAGAAAGTTTTAGCCCGCCTTGGCAGGTTATCCTGAATTAGAATATCAAACTGTGTGGTTCTAAAAATAGAATCAAGTTCGCTGGCAGAATAGCCGGAAGCGTAGAGTCCGCCAATAATTGCTCCCATACTGGTACCTCCAATATAATCGATCTTGATCCCTTGCTCTTCAAGGGTTTTTAGCACACCTATATGGGCAAGACCTTTGGCACCACCTCCGCTTAATACAAGTCCAACCTTTGGCCTATCCTCTTCCTGGCAAATTGCTCCAAAGGAAATGAGTAGACTAAGGATGAAAAGATATTTACGCATTCTCTTTATGATAAAATTGATAAACGATGGTCGCCCGGGAAGCCCCGATCACGTCTGCAAGTTCCTTTTCGCTTGCCTCCCTAACTCTTTTAAGAGATCTGAAATTCTTCAGGAGTTCAATGACTGTTTTTTCGCCAATTCCAGCAATAGACTCAAGTTCGGTATTTAATGCGGTTTTACTTCTTTTATTCCGGTGAAAAGTAATTCCGAAGCGATGCGCCTCATTTCGTAACTGCTGAATGATCTTTAAAGATTCAGATTTTTTGTCCAGATATAAAGGTATGGAATCGCCGGGATAGTAGATCTCTTCCAGTCGTTTCGCGATTCCTATGATAGCGATCTTTCCGCGTAGACCTAAGGTATCCAGTGCCTTCACACCGCTGGAAAGCTGTCCTTTTCCTCCGTCTACGATTATTAATTGTGGAAGTGGTTCATCTTCATTAAGTAATCTTCGATAACGTCTAAAAACCACTTCTTCCATAGAAGCAAAATCGTCTGGTCCTTCTACGGTTTTGATATTGAATTTTCGATAATCCTTTTTGCTAGGTTTTCCATCCTTGAATACCACGCAGGCGGCAACCGGATTGGTTCCCTGTATATTAGAGTTATCGAAACATTCTATATGTCGAGGTTCCTCGCTAAGTCTAAGATCTTCTTTCATTTGCGCCATAATTCGGTTTACATGACGGTCTGGATCTATGATCTTCATTTGCTTAAATCGTTCCTGCCTGAAATATTTCGCATTTCGCTGGGACAACTCTACGATCTTCTTTTTATCGCCCAGTTTTGGAACCGTGATCTTCAGGTCTTCACCAACATCGACCTTAAAAGGCACATAGATCTCTGTAGATTTCGAGCTGAAGCGCTGCCTGATCTCCACAATGGCCAGTTCCAGCAATTCCCGGTCGCTTTCATCCAGCTTCTTTTTCATCTCGATGGTATGGGAGCGTATGATCGCACCGTGAGATAACTGCAGAAAATTCACATAGCCATAACCCTCATCACTTACTACGGAAAAAACATCTACATTATTAATTCGTGGATTTACCACGGTAGACTTGGATTGATAGTTCTCCAGAACATCGATCTTGATCTTGATACGCTGAGCATCTTCAAATTCCATATTCTCAGCATGCTCTTTCATTTGATTTCGAAAACGCTGAAGGGAATCCTTGAAATTACCTTTTACGATCTGGCGAATCGCTTCAATATTTCGATTATATTCTTCTTCAGGCTGCAAAGCTTCACAGGGTCCTTCACAATTACCAAGATGATATTCCAGGCAGACCTTATATTTCTCATTCCGAATCTTTTCTTCGGAAAGATCATAATTACAGGTTCTTAACTTGTATAATCCTTTGATTAGATCGAGTAGTGTGTTTACTGTTTTAAAGCTGGTAAAAGGCCCATAATATTCGCTGCCATCGCGAACCAGTTTTCTGGTGGGAAAAACTCGTGGAAACCGCTCATTTTTAATACAGATCCAGGGATAGGTTTTGTCATCCTTCAGCATCACATTGAATCTGGGCTGATGTTTCTTGATCAAGTTATTTTCCAGAAGCAGTGCATCGGTTTCTGAAGCAACCACGATATGTTTTATTTCATGGATCTTCTTGACCATGACTCCAATTCGATGGCTGTCATGTCGCTTGGTGAAATAAGAAGTCACCCTTTTCTTCAAATTCTTGGCTTTCCCTACGTATAGGATCTTTCCATTCTTATCGAAATATTGATAAACACCCGGGCTATTGGGCAAGGTTTTTAATTGTACGTCCAGAGCTGGCTTTTCCATTACCTCAAAAATAAACATTAAAATAAGCTCACTAAACCTTTTTTGGCTTCCGAAGTAAATTTTAAGAATATCGCTCTACGTATCAAAATATTGCATAATCTTTCGTTTACTTTGCACAGCTCCCAGACTTAGGGCATTTTAGTATATTGCATTATGGAGAAGATTGTGATCGGAAGATTTGACAAGGCAGATTTTCCTGCTTTACACCTCAACGACATCGCCATTAAAATTGATACAGGAGCTTACAGTTCCTCGATACATTGCGAGAATATCAAAGAAGTTGATGATGAACTGCATTGTACCTTTCTGGATGCTGAACATCCTTTATATAATGGCAGAGCTTTTATTTTTAAAGATTACGACATTGTATTTGTAAGAAGTAGTAACGGGATCATCCAGAAACGATATCTGGTGCGTACCAATATTAAACTCTTCGGAAAAGTATTTAAAATATCCTTATCGCTTTCAGACAGACAGGAAATGCGTTATCCGGTATTGATTGGAAGAAAGTTTTTAACCAAAAAATTTATAGTGGACACCGAGCTTGTCGATGTCTCGTTTAACCTGAAGTAATATGAAGATTAGAATATTATCCAGAAATCCCCGACTCTATTCTACAAGCCGACTGGTAGAAGCCGCTAAAAAGCGCAACCACGAGGTAGAAGTGATCGATCCTACAAAGTGTGACCTGGTTATAGAAAAGAAGAAACCAAGTATCTACTACAAAAACCATTTTCTGGATGATACTGATGCGGTAATTCCAAGAATTGGAGCTTCCGTTACTTTTTACGGTACTGCCGTAGTAAGACAATTTGAAATGATGGGCACATTTACCACGACTGAATCTCAGGCACTGGTAAGAAGCAGGGACAAATTAAGAAGTTTACAGATATTATCGAGAGCAAGACTTGGTTTACCTAAAACTGTGTTTACCAACTATTCGAAAGATGTGACTGAAATTCTGGATCATGTTGGTGGTGCCCCGGTAATCATCAAATTACTGGAAGGTACTCAGGGATTAGGAGTCGTACTGGCAGAAACTCAAAATGCTGCAGAATCTGTAATTGAAGCCTTTAACGGGCTACAGGCAAGAGTGATCGTACAGGAATTCATCAAAGAAGCTGGTGGAGCAGATATCCGGGCTTTTGTGGTAGATGGACAGGTTGTAGGTGCAATGAAAAGACAGGGGAAAGAAGGTGAGTTTAGATCGAATCTTCACCGTGGAGGATCAGCATCCATCATTCAATTAACAGATGAAGAGGAAAACGCAGCCATCAAAGCAGCGAAAGCAATGGCTCTTGGTGTAGCAGGTGTGGATATGCTGCAAAGTAGTCGTGGTCCTCTTATACTTGAAGTGAACAGCTCTCCTGGTCTGGAAGGAATTGAAGCAGCTACCGGAAAGGATATTGCCAAAACGATCATTAGATATATTGAACGAAACGTCTAACATATGCCGCGAATAGACAAGAACAATGTTCTTGAGATCCTGGGAGAAAAAGTACTGCCGGGTAAAAGAGCGACCATAAATTTTAATATGGCCAAGCTATACACTACCACTTCTGTGGAGGTGCCGGTCATTATTGAACGTTCCAAAAAACCGGGTCCAGTTGTGCTTCTAACTGCTGGAATTCATGGTGACGAGATCAATGGTGTGGAGATCGTAAGGCAGATCATTTCAAAAGGTATTAACAAACCTAAAGTGGGTACCGTCATTTGCATCCCGATCGTCAACATCTTCGGATTTTTGAATATGGCTCGTGAATTTCCTGATGGACGTGATCTTAATCGAGTATTCCCCGGAACAAAAAATGGGTCGCTGGCGAGTAGATTTGCCTATCAATTCGTAAAAAAAATACTACCAATAGCAGATTTTTGCCTGGACTTCCATACCGGAGGTGCTGCCAGGTTCAATGCACCACAAATACGGGTTAAAAAAGGCGACGAACAAAGTATTAAATATGCCAAGATCTTCAACGCTCCTTTTACCATACATTCCAAAACCATCACAAAATCTTACCGGGAAACCTGTTCTAAATTAGGCATTCCCGTTTTGTTATTTGAAGGTGGAAAATCCCTGGATTCCAATAAAGATGTAGCGAAAGTAGGTGTAGACGGCGCCATACGTATTCTTAGTCATCTGGAAATGCTGAATGATAAATTTGAATATCCAGAGGTAAAAAGAGATACTGTTCTTATCGAGAATAGTTCCTGGTTACGGGCTAAATATAGTGGTCTTCTACATGTCAAGATCCCATGTGGGAAACATGTTGAAAAAGGTGAGTATATCGCTACTATTACAGATCCCTACGGTAAGTTTAGCCATAAGATCAAAAGCAATAGCGAAGGTTACGTGATTAATATTAATGAATCCCCGATCGTTTATCAGGGTGATGCCATCTTTCACATATCCATGCAATCAAAGGTGCTTTTTGATGAAGAAGTCTGAAATCAGAAAGAAATTTAAGCTTTTACGCAGTCAGCTTGCTCAGGCAGATATCGAGAGCATGAGCATTGATATTGCGAATAGATGTCTTGAACTGCGCATCTGGGATGCACGATATTTTCATATTTTCCTGAGTATTGCTGAACAAAAGGAAGTAAATACAGAGTATTTGCTACATGTACTGCAGGGCAAAGACAAAGAGATCATTGTTCCCAAGTCTGATTTCGAAACTGGTGAGATGATTAATTACTTACTAACCGATCAAACAAGGATTGTTAAGAATCCATGGAATATTCCAGAACCGGTAGATGGAATCCAGATTGCTGCACAACAACTGGACGCTGTATTTATTCCTGTTCTGGCACTGGACAAAAGCGGACACAGAGTTGGCTACGGAAAAGGTTTTTACGATCGGTTTTTAAGTCGCTGCAAGAAAGACATCATTAAAATTGGAGTTTCCTTCTATGGCCCCGTAGATGAGATCAGTGATGTGTACACCAGTGACATCCCACTGGACTATTGCGTTACCCCAAACAGGATCTACGATTTCAGGAAAAAATAATTTTTGCTACAACTAGCTTAAAAATGTACATTTAACATTGCCAAAAGACCCTAATGCTTAGCGACCTTCAGTTAAACAGCATACTTCAGGATTTCGATATCGCCTATTGGAATATCAATCTCTTTTCCAAGGAGATTAGCTGGTCAGACCATTTCGGTAATCTTGTGGGTGATCCTAAGATAGAAGAAGATCGTTTTGAATTTTTTATCAATCATATTCTACATCCCGATTATCGTTACGATTTCAGAATCCATTTTGAAAAACTTATCGCTGATGATGAAACCTTCAAATTTGAGATCAAGCTGAAACTTGGGAATGGAAAGTATCGCTGGTTTGAATGCAAGAATCTAAAAAGCAAGGATAATTCCTTCAGGGAAACAGCGGTACTCCTTTTTGTAAATATCCACCAGACCAAGCGGGACCAGTACACGATCGAAGAAAACTTCTTCTACTATCGCGAGACTGCAGAAATGACTTCTACCGGAGGCTGGTATGTAGACACGATCAATAAGAATATTTACTGGGATGATGTAACTAAGAAAATTCTCGATTGCCCCCGGGATTTTCAACCTGCCTATGAAAAGCGGGAAACCTTCTATGCTGAAGAACATCATAACAGAATGAAATCTGCCTTTGATAAATGTGAGAACTTCGGGATTCCTTTTAAACTGGAATTAAAAATGATCTCCTTTCAGAATAGAGAATATTGGGTGCGATTAACAGGAAAACCAGTATATGATGACGATCAGCAGGTGATTGGAATAAGAGGAGTTTTACAGAACATCGATGAAAACAAAAACAATGAACTGAATCTTCAGAACTCGTTGGATATCATTGCTTCGCAAAACTCCCGACTTTTCAACTTTGCCCACATCGTTTCCCATCATTTAAGATCTCATAGTAGCAATTTGAGTCTTATCGTGGAATTGCTACGAGAGGCTAAAACCGATAGAGATAAACTGGATCTACTGGCCAATGTTGATGATGTTGCTGGCAACCTGGATTCTGCGATTTCAAGACTTAATAATATCGTTAGTGTTCAATGTTCGCTAAAGAAAGAGAGGGTTAAAATCAAATTTGAAGAGGCTCTGGAGATCGTTCTGGCATCGATATCATCACTCATTAATCGGGAAAATGCAAAAATCGTCGCTGAGTTTCAGGATTTGAAAGAAATTAGCTATATACCTGAGTATCTTGAAAGTATTTTATTAAATTTAATCACGAATGCGATTAGATATAAACAACCTGGTCGTAAACCGGTCATCTTTATCCAGACATATATTGAGAACGAAAAAGAATTTCTCGAGATAAGTGACAATGGAATGGGGATCGATCTTGACGAATATGGTGATAAAATGTTTGGAATGTACCGAACCTTTCATCATACCAGTCAGGAAGCAAAAGGTATTGGTTTATTCATTACCAAAAACCAGGTGGAAGCTCTAGGGGGAGCCATATCTGTTAGTAGTACTCTAGACATAGGGACTACGTTTAAAATAAAATTCTAGATCTATACAATGGGGCAGAAAGTAGAACTAGCGTGTATCATCGATGATGATAAGATATACGTGAACTTGGTTAAAAAGATCATAGAGATCAAAAAATTGTCAGAGAATCTTCTTATTTATAAGAATGGTAAGGAAGCATTGGATTATTTCAAAAATTCCATGTCTTCTGTGACCCATGAGGATTTGCTTCCAGATATCATATTCCTGGATCTTAACATGCCCGTAATGGATGGCTGGGAGTTCTTAAATGAATTTCTGAAGATCAAGAACAACCTGAATAAAAAGATCACTCTTTACGTGGTTAGCTCTTCAATAGACCCTCGGGATCTGGAGAGAGTGAAATCATTTAATATGGTTACAGATTATCTAATAAAACCTATCGAACTTAAAAAGTTCGAAAAGATCTTCGATAAAACTGCTGCCTGATCTTATTCTTCTTCCTTCGGAAATGCTTTTTTATTAAATATCAAAAGTAAAGCTACACCAACGCTAATTGCAGAATCTGCTATATTGAATACGGGTTCAAAGAATGTGAAGTACTCTCCACCCCAGAATGGGATCCAACCTGGCAAATAACCTTTCCACAGAGGGAAATAAAGCATGTCTACCACCTTCCCGTAGAATATCGAACTATAGCCACCGGCTTCAGGTAAAAAACTTGCTACATGACCGTAGCTATCGTCAAAGATGATTCCGTAGAAAACAGAATCAATGATATTTCCAAAGGCGCCGGCAAAGATAAGCGCGATAGAAACGATCAATACTCTAGATCCATTCTTTCTAACTGCATCCCATAACCAGTATCCAATTCCAACTATAGCAGCCAATCTGAAAAGCGTTAGGGCTAACTTACCATACTCCCCTGGAATCTTGGTTCCCCAGGCCATTCCTTCGTTCTCAACGAATAGAATACTAAACCAGTCGAAAACCTCGATCTCTTCACCCAGTGCAAAATGTGTTTTGATATAAATTTTGGAGATCTGATCTATTAATAAGATCAGGAAAATGATGATTCCAGCTTTTTTAAGCGACATGGTTGATTTTTAATTGAAACGCACCAAAAATACTAATATTATTTAGTTTTTAGCACCAATATATTGCCGTCTATGGACTTAAGTTTTATAGGATTTCTACCACTGAAATGTTCCGGGATCTCCACCTTACCATTCCTGCTTACCGCCTCTACAAGACCAGAGGCTGTTTCAACCCGAATATTACCATCATAAGTATTAATGGTGGCATTTCCAGCAAATTCTCTCAGGTTGCAATAGCCATCTTTTAGATTCGCTGTTAGCTGGCTGAAGGAACCAAATGTAATTAAGGAAGCAATATTGGAGTCTACAGAAATTTCAAGATCCTTTGGAATCTCCAGTTCCAGCTCTAAAGAAAAGACCTTATGTGCACTTAATTTATCAAAGCCTCCGGTAAGTTCCTGGGGATAGCTCGTTTTTATGCTCAAATTGCCATCATCGACTTTCGTCTGAACAAGTATCTGATTAAAGTATTCACCTTCAGAGTGAGTAATGAGCCTGATCCTGTCTGTATTGGTAGCGGTAATAGTAATTTTGAAAACCTCGTTGGTAAGTATATCGATGGATTCAATCCCGGCGGCATTGAAGATCTCACGGGTGTCTCGCTGGACATGCAAAGACATGTTCGTACAGAAAAGAATCAGCAGACAAAATTTCTTCAACATCTTCCTTCAGTAAAAATAAAACGTCCGGAAATTGTTCCGGACGTTTGTTTGTATTGCTTAGCGCTGCATATTTTTTGCTTCAATGCTTAAAGTTGCATGCGGCACCAATAACAGTCTTTCTTTGGCAATAAGCTTCCCGGTAACTCTGCAAATACCGTACGTCTTGTTTTCGATCCTGTTCAGGGCGTTCTTAAGATCCCGAATGAACTTCTCCTGCCTGATGGCTAGTTGAGAGTTAGCCTCCTTGCTCATAGTTTCACTTCCTTCTTCGAAAGCTTTGAATGTTGGAGAGGTATCATCTGTTCCGTTATTCCCGTCATTCTTATAAGCAGACTGGTAGTTGGACAACTGCTCCTGTGCTTTTTCGATCTTGGATTTGATCAAAGCCTTGAACTCGGCTAGATCTGCATCGCTGTAGCGTTCTTTTACGTCTGTAGACATGGCTTAATGTTTTTTAATGAACATTTTAGTGGCGACATTATCAAATTCAACATCTGCACCTTCTTCCACCACCTCTGCAAAATCGAGGTTTGCAGTTAATGTTTCGGTTTTAATATAGGTTATATTATCGTTCACGGCATCCTCGATCATGCCGTCCTTTTGTAGGGTAACATCTATTATATCAGTTACTTCAAAGCCTGAATCTTTTCGGAGGTTCTGGATCCTGTTTACCAGTTCCCTGGCAACACCTTCCCTTTTCAACTCCTCACTGATACTAACATCCAGTGCCACAGTTAGATTACCACTGCTGGCTACTAACCATCCTTCTATATCCTGAGAGCTTATTTCTACCTCAGCGAGTGACAAATTAACCATTTTTTCGTTAATGTTTAATTCAATCTCTCCTTCTCTCTCGATCTTTGCGATGTCTTCTGCGGAAAAATTATTAACTGCATTGACAATCAGCTTTATATCCTTACCAAATCTTGGGCCAAGAACTCGGAAGTTAGGTTTTACCTGCTTTACCAGAAGTCCTGAAGCATCATCTATAAGCTCGATCTCCTTCACATTTACTTCAGACTTTATGAGGTCTGCAACCGCTTCAATTTCATGCTTCTGAGTATCGTCAAGTACTGGAATCATTACTCTTTGAAGAGGTTGACGTACTTTGATCATTTCCTTCTTCCGCAGCGAAAGTACAAGGGAAGAGATCGTCTGCGCTTTCTTCATCTTGTGCTCCAAGGATTTATCAACAAATTCTGGTTGATAAACCGGGAATTCTGCAATATGAATTGATTCTGAAGTATCCTTTCCTGTCGCGTTATTTAAATCTCTGAAAAGCCTGTCCATAAAGAATGGTGCTACCGGTGCTCCCAGCTTGGCTACAGTCTCCATACAGGTGTACAAAGTCTGGTAAGCTGAAATCTTATCCTGCTCGTAATCACCTTTCCAGAAGCGTCTTCTGCTCAAACGCACAAACCAGTTGCTCAGATTCTCCTGAACGAATTCTGAAATGGCCCGCGTTGCTTTTGTTGGCTCATATTCAGCATAGAACTTATCTACCTTCTGAATAAGTGTGTGCAGTTCTGATAAAATCCAGCGATCTATTTCAGGTCTCGTATCAAGATCTACGTCTGCTTCAGCATACGTAAAACCGTCTATGTTTGCGTACAGTGTAAAGAACGAATAGGTGTTGTATAAGGTTCCGAAGAATTTACGCTGAACCTCTCCAATACCTTCAATATCAAATTTTAAATTATCCCATGGATTTGCATTAGAGATCATATACCATCTCGTAGCATCTGGTCCGTAAACAGCCAGAGTCTCAAATGGGTCTGCTGCATTTCCAAGACGTTTGGACATTTTTTGCCCGTTCTTATCAAGTACAAGTCCGTTAGAAACAACGTTCTTATAGGCAACATCATCAAAGATCATGGTTGCGATCGCATGCAGCGTATAGAACCATCCACGGGTCTGGTCTACACCTTCAGCAATAAAATCTGCCTTACGCCATTCATCTTCGACTTTCTCCTTATTCTCGAATGGATAATGCCACTGTGAGTAAGGCATGGAACCGGAATCAAACCAAACATCGATAAGGTCTGCTTCACGTTTCATAGGTTTTCCTGAATCTGAAACCAGGGTAATCGTGTCTACCACATTCTTATGAAGATCTACTTTTTCGTAGTTCTCTTCACTCATGTCACCAGCTACAAAATCTGAAAATATATCTTTTTCCAGCACTCCGGCCTCAACGGCTTTCGCCATCTCCTCCTTTAATTGCGCTACAGATCCAATCACCTTCACATCCTTGCCATCATCGGTTCGCCAGATAGGTAATGGAATACCCCAATACCGGCTACGGCTAAGGTTCCAGTCATTTGCATTGGCCAGCCAGTTTCCAAATCTTCCTTCACCAGTAGACTTTGGCTTCCAGTTGATGCTCTGGTTAAGCTCATGCATTCTGTCCTTGAACTCGGTTACTTTGATAAACCATGAGTCCAGTGGGTAATATAAAATTGGCTTATCTGTTCTCCAGCAATTTGGGTAGCTGTGAACATATTTTTCAACTTTAAAAGCCCTGTTCTCTTCTTTTAATTTAATGGCCAGCTCAACATCTACAGACTTCTCAGGTGCCTGCCCGTCCTCATAATATTCATTTTTTACATACTTCCCGGCAAACTCTCCCAACTCTGGTCTGAATTTACCCTGAAGATCCACCAATGGTACCAAATTGCCATTATCATCCTTTACAAGAAGTGGCGGCACCTCCGGAGAAGCCTGTTTTGCTACCAGCGCATCGTCTGCCCCAAAAGTTGGAGAGGTATGCACGATTCCCGTACCATCTTCAGTGGTCACGAAATCTCCCGCGATCACACGGAAAGCATTCTCTGGATTGTCGTTAGGTTGCGCATAATCCAAAAGCTGCTCGTATTTGATTTCAACAAGGTCTTTTCCTGTAAAACCTTCGCCTATTAAATATGGGATCTTTTTGTCGCCTTCAGAATAAGTTTTAAGCTCTTCTTCCGAATAAACCTTGGTGAATTTTTTATCAAATTGTTTTTCAGCCAGATCTTTCGCCACGATGATCGTGATTGGCTCAAATGTATATTGATTATATGTTTTTACGCTTACATACTGGATCTTAGGTCCAACAGTAAGTGCAGTGTTCGATGGTAAAGTCCAGGGTGTGGTAGTCCATGCGATCAGGAAAGCTCCTTCCAGGCCAGCGCCAACCGGTGCAGCAGAGGAGTCTGTGATCTTAAACATCGCCGTTACCGTAGTATCAGTAACATCCTGGTAAGTTCCCGGCTGATTAAGCTCATGAGAACTTAAACCTGTTCCAGCTTTTGGAGAATACGGCTGAATGGTATAGCCCTTGTAAATAAGATCTTTCTTATATATTTCTGAAAGCAACCACCATACAGTTTCCATATATTTGGACTTGTATGTGATATATGGATCTGTCATATCGACCCAGTAACCCATTTTTTTGGTAAGATCGTTCCAGACATCGGTGTAACGCATGACGGCATTTTTACATGCCACGTTATATTTCTCAACACTAATTTTTGTTCCAATATCCTCTTTGGTGATTCCAAGCTCTTTTTCCACGCCAAGTTCGATAGGAAGACCATGAGTATCCCAACCTGCTTTACGTTTAACCTGAAACCCTTTTTGAGTTTTGTAACGACAAAAAATATCTTTAATAGAACGGGCCATCACATGGTGAATACCAGGTAAGCCGTTTGCAGATGGAGGTCCTTCGAAAAAGATGTAAGATTCCTTACCTTCGCGAGAACTTATACTCTTTTCGAAAATATCATTCTCTTCCCAGTAATTAAGAATTTCTTCGGCCACTTTAGGCAGGTCAAGACCTTTATATTCAGGGAATTTTGCACTCATTTTCTCCTATTTTCAAATGATATGCGAAAATAAGGATTTTTAACAAAAGATGATATTATTCTAAGATTAAATACATGTACACTCAGGATCAATTAATTCTGAAATATGAAAGCAGATAAGCTCTTAAAAATTATAGCTCAGGGCTATGATCAAATTTCTACCTGCTGCAGCAATTCCTGAAGAATAGGTGCGGTATCGCTGGTTGGTTATATTTTCGAGAGAAACCGTAGCCAGCCAATTAGGGTTGAGACGGTATTGACCTGTTAAATTAAGTGTATACCAGGCTGGTGAATATGGATTTCCATTCGAATCTGTAGCATATAAATAAGCTTTATCCTGCTCTCCCGGAGCAAGATCTTCAAAGTCAAATTCACCATTGTACTCTGCAAATAGGTCAAGTTTTAGTTTTCGCTTGTTCCAGACCAGATGCGTACTACCAAACATTGGTGCTGCATGTCTCAAGGGCACATATTCCCCACCATCATTTTCTTCTCCATAGGTATAGCTAAACTGAGAGTTCATACGCAAGGCAACCGAAAAATCTATTTCCAGTCCAGCTTCCAGTCCATAAACATAAGCGTTGGCAGCATTTTGTATGGCCTGTACACGACTAGGTTCGCCCTGGTAATCGATCTCGGTTACACCACCCAGATCATAATCTCTTCGAACCATCGCATCATCGAGGTACGTATAATAAGCGGTTAGCCCAAGACGAAGATTATCGCTGAAATTGAAGTCGGCTCCAAGTTCTGCATTATAGGCATATTCCGACTTCAGGTTTGGATTTGGAACTACGACAGATCCTGGTTCAGAATCAAATATTTTACCAATATCATCAATATTAGGAGCACGAAAAGCGGTAGAAAGTCCCAGTCGCCAGCCTACAAAGTGATTTTGACGCCAGTTAAGTCCAAGACTTCCGGTAAGTGCCCCAGTACTGATATTTGCTTCCTCAAAAGGAAAATCATAGAAACGATCCTCAAATTTTGCGTCCACCAGGATATGATTGTAGCGTAGACCCGACTGCAAAGAAAGATCTTCACTTATTTTCCACTGATAGCTCGAATATACCGCCATGGACTGCCATTTTGAGTCATCTGGATACCTGCTCGCTGTATCTCCGGTTTCTCCAATCTGAATATTTCTGAAGGCTCCTTCGGAAGCAACCGAATTAAGTACATATTCGAAACCATAGAACAACTTGCTCTCAGACAAAGACTTTTCGAAATCCAGATTTGCTGAATAAGCATCTACATTTTCTTCCGTAGAGTAAAGGAAAGGCTCTCCAAAATCCCGATCATTTCTACTCTCACCAAAATACTGATAAGCACCTGTAAACTGAACTTTATCATAAAATTCTGAACGGCTGCGATGATTGATCTTCAAGTTTCCAAGAAACCAGGTTTGCGGACCATAATACCATTCTGAAGCACGCAAAACACCATCTTTCTTGCGGTAAAGTCGGTCAAATCTTGGAAAATCGGAAGTCTGGGAATAAACAAGTCCGATATTAAAATCCCAGTCTTTGGATGGCATATATTTCACCTTTTGCAAGAGGTTGATCTGGTCATATCCTGTTGGCTTTTGAACCAGCGGATCTGGATTCTCCACCATCACATCGATGCCGTTCTGCCTTTCAGCATAATCAGGTTGCAGATAGTCGTCTGGACCATGTTCTCCCATCTTAAGATCTCCAAAATCTGAATAAGTGATCCCGGTTCTAAAAGCCCAGTTTTCACGTCCTACATTCACATCTGCATGTACGGTATTTTCGTTATTTGCCGTGGCAAAACGAGTATATATAGAGCCTGAAACAGAAGAGTCACCGGTAAAACTAAAATCTGGCTGCAGTGTATAAAAATTCATCACCCCGCCAATAGCATCACTACCGTAAACAACAGAACCGGGACCAAGAATAACTTCGGCATTCTCTACCATTAATGGATCTACGGAGATCACATTCTGAAGATTCCCACTTCGGAAAATAGCAGAATTCATACGAACTCCATCCACGGTAAGCAATAATCTGTTGGTTGAAAAACCTCTTATCATGGGACTTCCACCGCCTAACTGACTCTTTTGTACAAAAACCTGCCCTGTACTTTCCAGTAGATCTGCTGAGGTTTGAGGATTTGCCATTAAAATTTCAGAAGGAACGATGCTTACGATCTTCTGCGGAATTTCATCTTTCTTCAGCTTAAATCGCGCTGCCGATAGTGTGATCTGTTCGAGCTGATTTTCACCCGGTTCGAGAACAACGATACTGTTATTCTGAAGGATCTCTCTTTTCCTGCGATACACTTCTTTATAGGAAACCGACTTAAAAATAATCACTTCGGTATCTGAAAAATTAGTGATAATCGCCACTCCTTCAATATCTGAAATAGTATATTTTGACTGATCCTGATTGTAAATGGCCACCCCGGAAACAGGTTCACCGGTATCACTATCCAGGATTCTGATCTCCTGTGCTGACAGATGGAAATAAGAAAGAAAGAAAAATAGAACTAAGAGTCCTGACCGCATTTATCCAAAAATTTCATTTAACACTCCAAGAGACTTCGGTTTACGAAAACCTTCTATATGCAGCTCAAAATAAAGAAGAAGCATTTTCAGGAAATCTGTTCGTGAAGCCTGGTTCAATTTTATACTCGATAAGGCATCAAATTCGGTGCCTAATAAATTTTTCAGCAAATCTACAGTATTACCTTCTATACAATAGTCATTCGTTGGAATTTCCTGGAAAACTCCATCGAGCATATTAAAGTATTCAGCTTCTGAAGTAGAATTTTGAGGCTGGAACCCAAGATACCTTGTAAGTTGAAGTAGGAATAATAAATGGAAATTGGCAACTTTTTCAGCAGCATCAAGATATTGCAGACTATACTCAAGGAAATGGAACAGCGCTTCGTTGTTTTCTTCTTCTCTGATACTATTTTTAAGAACTTCAGCCAGGAACATGACCAGCGCCTGTTTGACTGGATGTGTGTGCAAGCTTTGGTAATTCGCATTCACTTTTGCTTCTTTCAAATACTCCAGTTTCCCTGTATTTTTATGATTGGCTACGATATCCAGCTGAGTAAGACTCTGGAACATGGAAGCTTTAAACTTACCCCGGCGACTCTTAAGCACTCCTTTCAACATATAGGTTCTAAGACCGTCAGACAGCGTATAAAGCTTTACGATAAGATCTGCCTCCCCATATTTTAATGCACTGATCACGATCGCTTTGGTATGCACCAGCATGCTAAAAGAATTTGGGGGCAATGTATAAAAAAAGCCGCTTTTCAGCGGCTTTAGTATTATTTTTTGTATGCTTAACTATACAACACCCTGTGCTAGCATAGCGTCTGCTACCTTTACAAATCCTGCAATGTTCGCTCCTTTTACGTAGTCTACGTAACCATCCTCAGTAGTACCATATTCTACACATTTTTCATGAATATCGTTCATAATCTCGTGAAGTTTTTTATCTACTTCTTCTGAAGTCCAGTTATAACGCATGGAATTTTGAGACATTTCCAGTCCTGAAGTTGCAACACCACCGGCGTTAGAAGCCTTTCCTGGTGAGAACAATATCTTTTCTTTATGGAAAACCTCGATTGCTTCAGGAGTACATGGCATATTAGCCCCTTCTCCTACGCACATACAGCCATTACTGACCAATGCCTGAGCATCTTCTTTATCTAATTCATTCTGAGTTGCACATGGCAATGCGATATCACATTTAATATCCCATGGAGTTTTACCTTCGTGATATTCAGCTCCAGAATATTGATCTACATATTCACTAATTCTACCACGTCTCTCATTTTTAAGTTCCATGATAAACTGAAGTTTATCTGCATCAATACCATCTTTATCGTAGATGAATCCTCCAGAATCTGACATGGTAACTACTTTAGCTCCAAGCTGAGTAGCTTTTTCCGCAGCATACTGTGCAACGTTTCCAGCACCTGAGATTACTATGGTTTTACCCTCTAGCTTCTCTCCTTTTGTTTTCAGCATATTTTGAGCGAAGTATACGTTCCCGTATCCTGTAGCTTCAGGTCTAATCAAAGAACCACCGTAGCTAAGGCCTTTACCGGTCAAAATTCCTGTAAACTCATTCTGAATTCTTTTGTACTGGCCAAACATGAAACCTATCTCACGAGCACCAACGCCAATATCACCAGCTGGTACATCAGCATTAGCACCAATGTGCCTTTGTAATTCAGTCATAAAGCTCTGGCAGAAACGCATCACTTCATTATTAGATTTTCCTTTCGGGTCAAAGTCTGAACCACCTTTACCACCACCCATAGGAAGTGTTGTAAGGCTATTTTTAAAAGTCTGCTCAAACGCAAGAAACTTAAGAATACTAAGGTTTACCGATGGATGAAAACGCAAACCTCCCTTGTATGGTCCAATTGCTGAGTTCATCTGGATTCTGAATCCACGATTCACCTGTATATCCCCGTTATCATCAAGCCAAGGCACTCTAAACATCACAACCCTTTCTGGCTCCACCATACGCTCCAGAAGCATTTTGTTCTGGTATTTTTTATTATTTTCAATAAAAGGAATTACGGTTTCAGCCACCTCGTGAACAGCCTGCATAAATTCTGGCTCGTTCTGGTTTCTGGTTGACACCTTTTCCAGGAAATTTTTGACATTTTTTTCCATAATGACTGGCGCTATTATTAAATTATAAATTTTTTGTCCAAATTATGCAGCAAATATAAATATTCTATAAGGATTACTGGATTCATTCTGTCATTTCATATAAAATTAACTTTTACTTTCCACCCCTTTGTTCGCAGGCAGTTTATAAATATTGTGTTAGCGTAGTTTTGCTATATTTGCTAACGTTGCAAGCTGCATTCAATGAATATCAATAAGGTTTTTCTTCTTTTCTTCATTATTATCCTGGGCTATTCTGAAAATGCTTCGGGACAGCTTAGTTTTTCAAATGAAGTTGGCGTGATCGCCGGGCCTGCCGGATTTTTCACCGATTACGGGGAACGCTGGAATGTGAAAAATAATCTGGACAATGGTGGTTTTGGTGTTGGCCTGGTTCATTATATGAATTTTGCCTTTAAACCTGAATGCAGTTGCCGGCCTACCAGCTTATGGTTTACTAAGTATTTCAGAATTAGAAATGAGATCGATTATTTAAGATCTAACCTGGACCATTATGGTCCGGTGGCAGAAAAAAATAGTTTGGGAGGACAACAACTCCGCGCAATGCATGGAGAAACTCAAGTTATTGAAGCAGGAACCTCTCTAGAATACCATTTTTTAGGAATAAAAAATGCAAGAGATTTTGGTTACCTTTTCGCTCCCTATATCTCCCTGGGAGTTCATTTTGTACATTATAGACCTACAGCGTATTCAGATCTTGGCCCACTGGATAGTCCTAAAGTACTTTTTAATACTTTTGAAGACGGACTCTTCCTGGAACCAGGAAATACCTTTGCCATTCTTGGAAGTGCAGGGCTACGGTATAGACTGAGTAGATTCAGCGATCTGCAACTGGAAGCCAGAGCTACTTATTATGATACCGACAAGCTGGAAGGCCTGGATGTACAGGGACCGCAGAATAAGTTTAATGACTTTGTACTCTGGTTCAATGTAGGTTATATTTACTACCTGGACTTCTAGAATTCCAGTTCAGCGGAGTTCAAAATAGTTCCACCTTTTCTAAGAATTTCCAGTTTCATTTGATCAAAACCTTCCTTATCAATTGCCCTGGTGGCATCTTCGATGAGTGTCGTATTGAAACCTTCCGCTATACTATCCAGAACCGAGTAGGCTACGCAATAATCTCCTGCCAAACCGGCGAAATATACATTCTGTACACCTTTCTCCTTCAGGTATCCTGAAAGTCCAGTAGACTTTAAATGTGCATTATCATAAAATCCACTATAGCTATCGATCGACAGGTCTGTACCTTTTCTGAAAATCGTTTCAATGCGATTGGTATCCAGCTCTGGATGAAATTCCGCGCCAGGTGTATTTTGAACGCAGTGATCTGGCCATAGCACCTGGTCGAGTCCGTTTAGTTTAATAAGATCAAAAACCTTTGCATCCCGGTGAGCTGAGGCAAAACTGGAATGTCCATTAGCATGCCAGTCCTGTGTAGCAATAACGAGATCGAATTTTTTCTGAAGTTCATTAACCAAAGGAACTATTTCATTACCCTTCTCTACAGCGAGTGCACCGCCCGGCATAAAATCATTTTGAATATCTATAAGAACAAGCGTCTTCATTATATCTTATTTTTCTGCATTTTGATCAACTGATTCCGTTCATCTTTCAGCGTTTCGCTAATCCCGATCTTATAGATATGCGGATTATTAAAACGTTTATATTCTATTGGTAGTTCTGAAAGTCTTGAGATACTATATTCCGAAATTTCACTAAGACTTCTTTTTTTCTGCAGCACCTTACCATCATCCATCACCAGCTCCAGCAAAGCTTCTTGCTTATATTGCTTAAGATTCATAGATTTGTAAGGTTCGAATGGATGATGCATTTCCTCGATTTTATCTTCATGGTACAGGCCAATTGCATCTGCTCCAATACACTTCCCGTTCTCATCCTTTATTCTGAAAACCTGTTTTTTATGTGGCAGAGTGATCTTAATAATACTTTCTGAAATTTTTATCCTTGGTTTACCTGCGGAAAATGCCAGTTTGTAAACCCCATCCAATGCACCATCAGGATCGCCAGTCACCAGGTTTGTTCCCACTCCAAAAATATCAATGGGAGCCTGCTGTTCCAGTAAACTTTTTATCACATGCTCATCTAACTGATTCGAAGCTGCTATCTTCACATAATCAAGATCAGCAGCATCGAGCATTTTCCTGCTTTCCTTGGCGAAATAACTAAGATCTCCACTGTCAAGCCTGACCGCCATTAATTTTTGTCCACGACCTTCCATCTCCTTTGCGACTTTAATCGCATTAGGAATACCGCTTTCCAGTGTATTATAGGTATCTACAAGAAGTACACAATTTTCAGGACGACCTTCAGCGAAGTCCCTGAAAGCCGTCAATTCATCATCATAGCTTTGCACAAAAGAATGCGCCATTGTTCCAGAAACAGGAATATCAAAATCTTTTCCAGCGACTACATTACTTGTCCCGTTAAAACCTCCAATGATTGCGGCGCGGGTAGCAAAATATCCTCCGCTAGCCTGGGCACGCCTTAATCCAAAATCCAGCAAAGTCGCATCTCCAGCCACTAAACGCATACGGCTTGCCTTGGTAGCTATAAGTGTTTGAAAATTCAGTAAATTCAGAAGAATGGTTTCGATAATCTGAGCCTCGATGATACTTGCCTCTACCTGTAAGATCGGGCGGGTTGGAAATACGATATCACCTTCTTTTACTGAATAGATTTTTCCTTTGAATTGGAAGTTCTTTAGATATTCAAGAAAATCCTTTTCAAAACCCTGTTCTTTTAAAAACTGAAGATCATTTTCAGAAAATCGAAGCTTCGACAAAATTTCCAAAAGATCCTCTAGTCCTGAAAAGATCGCGTAACCACATTTAAATGGTAGTTTTCTAAAATAATAGTCAAAAACTGCCTGCTGGTCTTTCTGTCCATTTTTAAAATAGACCTGAGCCATGGACAACTGGTACTGGTCTGTATAAGTAGCGGTAAATTGATTCATAGTAAATTCTTGAGTACGATCTAACTTCTAGTTGAATGATCGTTGATCACAAATTTACCAAATTTACGAGTTCATGCCCGGAACTTAGAGAATTTATCTTGATCGCGGGAATGCAATATATTAGTTAAGCTTAATCTTTCAGATCATCTGAGAGGGAAATACGATACCTGCCATTTTCAGAAGGTAGTAGTTTTTCGCTTATCAGCTCTAAAGTATTTCCTTCCTGTATCCACGGAATTTCTTCGGAATTATTCTCAGCATCATATCCATCGAACCAGGCAAAATCAATATCCTGGTAATACGAAGTGATCCTTAGCTCATAGACCTCCCCTTTTTTACTCCATTCTATTAGATAGTCGGAATCGTTTGGAACAGGTAAAGCAGTTTCAGGATCTCCATTTCCGGAGACGTAAATAGTACTAAGATCTGAAGGTGAGAACCACACATAGGTATTTTCCCATTTCTCACTATAACTATCAGGATTTACAAGTGCAACGGGATTACAGCTTGACAATAAAGTCAACACAAACGCGATTACTGGGAGTAAAATAGCTCGGGAATCCTTAAACTTTAAAAAAGTTGGGGTCCTGACGTACTCAGAGAATACATCCTTTAAAATTTTCATATTGGTGGTTCGATTACAGCAAGCTGAAGCCGAAGTAGTTTGGGGTTTGGTGAAATTAGAAAATTATAACAGCTCTTCCGAAGGAAAGTAAAACGCTAACTTAAGTTTGTGAATTAAAGCTCTGAGAAACCGGCTAAATACTAAAATTGACCGATGAAAAACCAGCGTTTGTACGGATTTCCATAAGTATCGTTCATATGCTGATTCCCGAAGTTTAACGTACTATAAACCAGTAAAAATAGATAGTAAACTAGAAATCAGGTTTTTATAACGTTTAAGCCTGTAAATAGGTTTTTACTATAAAAAAAAAGCCACATTTAGAAAATGTGGCTTTTTGAGTGAGTAAAACGTTATGATTATACCTTTTTGTAACTGGAATTGTATTCTTCCATAAGACTCATGATCGCTTTCATCAGGTCTTTGGTCTCTAACAATAAGTTGAAGTACAAGGTCGTGTTCTTTGGACTGGATTCTTCAGTTCTTGTTCTTGACACCTGTTTTTCGATCTTTTCAGAAATCCTCTGCAGCACTACATCTTTTTTAGCAACGACTCCACTTATATCCTGGAACTCCCTGTTATTAAAGATTACTTCAATCTCTGTTAGCAACTCGCTTAAAATATCATCAATCTCTTTAAGATCTAAAAGCTGATTATATCGAAGTGGTTTGTGGTTATTATTCACATGCTTGTAACTTTTCTTGGAAATATACTCTAGTGATTGAGCGATATCTGTAAGGTGTCCAAGGATAGAAATATAAAAACTACTTCCACGTACGCTGGTTTCATCAAGACTTTTGATAAAGAAGAATATCTGGTCTCTTAAATCTTCGATCTCAGATTCAAGTTTTTCCACTCCCTTCTTACTCTTCTTCAGCTTCTTCTTATCCTGTTTGGATAAGCCAGCAAAGGTATCAGAGAAGATCTTATTGGATCTGCTTACAACATTTGAAATATTATCAGCGCTTTCGAGGATAATCCCCTGAACGGTCTTACTTTCAGATTTCTTCAGGCCAGATTTATCGGCTTTGGCAGTTTCCTTATTCTTGTGTGAGATATAGTTTCTGGCAAGTAGTCCTATAGCTGCGATTAATAGAATGGCAATTGCAGGTCCTTTTCCGAGGAAAATAATATAGGTTAAAATTCCTGCAGCCGAGAAGGCACTAAATGCAGTGAAGAACCAACCTCCAATTACTTTTAAAACTCCGGCAACACGATAAACAGCACTTTCTCTACCCCAGGCTTTATCTGCCAATGAAGTTCCCATAGCCACCATAAAAGTCACATAGGTAGTAGATAATGGTAATTTATAGGAAGTAGCGATAGAGATCAATACACCGGCTACAGTAAGGTTGATCGCTGCACGGATCATATCAAAAGCAGGTTGTTCTTCAGCTTTATCCCCTATAAGTATATCATCGGGTTTGTTGAAACTGCGACCAATCTTTCTACGCATTCCACCAGGAATAATTACTCTAAAAGTATCAGCTAGCTTGGTAGTTCCTGTTACTAGAGCACGGGAAAGCATATTTGGATCGAACTTTTCGGTTCCATGTCCCTGTCTGGAAAGTCCGATTTCAGTCTCAGCTACAGTCTTTGCTTTCTTCGAAAACCAAAGGGTAAGCACCATAATAGCACCTGAGATAAATAATAAGATTGGTTCTGCCGGTACTTTATCACGTAATACCTCCATTGAGAATTCCGTAGAGATCTGGCCAGACGCTGCCCAGGCTTCATAAGAGTGGTAAGCCGCCATTGGAACCCCAATAAAGTTCACCAGGTCATTTCCAGAGAATGCAAGCGCAAGACCAAATGTTCCTACTGCAATCACGAAGATCAGGATACTTTTCTTAAAGATCTTCATAAATAAATAGCTGAAAAGTGTCCAGAACAGGAAACTAACTGCAATCACAGCATAAACCTGTGTAGAAAGTATATCTTTAAAACTATCGTAATAAGGAGTTCCTTTCATCCCTTTGAAAATGATGAAATAACTGATGGCTGCAAGACAGATTCCGCCGAAAATAGAACCAAAATTCTTGATTTTCTTTTCGTATTCAAACGTGAACACTAGGCGGGACAACCACTGCACCAATGCTCCTATAGTAAATGCGATGACTACAGATAGAAATATTCCGGATATGATCTCGGTTGCTTTATCTGTATTGATGTAAGAGGAAAGATCTGCCAGCGTTTGAGTATCTGAAGCTCCAATTTTGATAAGCGCCATTACTACCGCTGCTCCAAGTAATTCGAAGACAATGGATACTGTTGTTGAAGTTGGCATTCCCAGTGTGTTGAAAAAATCCAGCAGGAGAATGTCTGTGATCATAACAGCCATAAATATGATCATGATCTCATCAAAATAGAACTGACCGGGCATAAAAATACCTTTTCTGGCTACCTCCATCATTCCGCTGGAAAAAACAGCACCAATAAAGATACCTACACTGGCCACGATCATGATCGTTTTGAATGTGATCGCTTTGGAACCAATCGCAGAGTTCAGGAAGTTTACGGCGTCATTACTAACTCCAACCACCAAATCGGCAATGGCAAGAACCACTAATGCAACCAGCATCAACAAGTAAATATTTTCCATTTTATTGAGTTTAAAAAGCGGTGCAAGTATCCAACCAAATCGTGGATTTACTGTTACCTAATTGTTAATTTTAAAAGTGAAATTCGAAGCCTGTTCTAAATGATATAAAATCCTCTATTCCAGCTTGTTTCGAATAATTGATATCTGCCTGTATCTTTAGCTTATGTCCTACAATATATTTGGATCCTCCCAGAGTGTATTGTTCGACATCATCCACTTCGATAATATCGGAATAGTCGTTTCTTGAGTATCTAGCTGCAATTTCATAATTACTTCTGAAAAGGTACGCAGTTTGAAAGTTTATTCCCTGCCCTTCCAGCACCCTGTACTCAGCTGCCTGATTTTCTCCCTGAATCCTGGCAATGGGATCTTCTGCATCGCGATAGGCATATTCTGCCATTACTGAAAGTCCGCGGTATTTAAAAACTGCATCCAGGAAAAACGTTTGGATGTTAGTTTCGTAAAGTGTCCCATCCTCCAGCAACATAAAACTTCCCAGGTTACTTCTCGTTCTTACGGCATCATTATTAATATCGTAAACTGCTCCCAGCATTAGTTTAGGAGAGGGCTCTCGTTCAAGATCTGCCTGGAAATAATCTCCTTTTTCAAGAAATTCTCCAAAAGGCAGAAGCTCAATTCTTCCTGTGTATTCCATTCCTCCCTGGCTACCACTGGTTATATTTCGTCCTTCGCCCTGCGAAAACGCCAGCTTCTCTTTGATCACGAATTTTTCTCCCAGTTTGAATTTATGATGTAGCTGAAGTCCAATATCTCTATCTAGATTGAACCTGCTGTTTACAATAGATCGGTCTATAAGCTGTAAACTCGCTGAAGAAATAACCCTTTCCACATTTCCAGGAAGTTTGGTCTGCCCCGCCCATAGTTCGAAGTTCTTATGGAAATGCCATTTAAGAACTGCGTCGAGAATATACCGTGGTGAATTAGATGTAAACTGATTGGCTCCGGAAATATCATTATTCGAAAGACCAAGTTCAATCTTATAAACCAGTTTTGGCGTAAGAGCAAATCCATCAAATTTTAGTCTTGCTCTTCTAATCAGGAAATTTTGCTCTGGATCCATGTACTCTTCTCCATCGTGATTCCAGGTAGTATGAGATCTGAACTGAAACCTTGGCGCAAATTTCACGCTAAAGGAACTATCCTTTGCGGTAAAATTAAGCAGGCCTTTTCCAAATTTTGTGTCACTTATTTCCTGAGCTTCAAGTCCCAATGCGACGAACAGGCACAAAACGAGTGTGCTGAATCTAGTCTTCATTAAATCGTATTATAAGTTTTTGTCGGCGACAAAGAAACAGACTTTATGTTAACTGAATGTTTCCCAAGAGTTAAACCTGAGGTTGGTCCAAGTTAATAAAAAAAGGCTGCCCTGTTTTTACAGGACAGCCTCGCACACTATTATGTAGAGTCGACAAAAACTTATACGATTTTCGTGTGCTTTTGTACGCACAAAGAAAGTACAGCGATGTCTCTTTAAGGTCACGCTTATATTAAATTAAGTTTAAAAATGGGATTAGAGAGGAAAGTACTAAAAACAAGAAAGCCACTCGAAAAACGAATGGCTTTGTTGCTCCTCCTCTTGGGCTCGAACCAAGGACCCTCTGATTAACAGTCAGATGCTCTAACCAACTGAGCTAAGGAGGAATGTTTTGCTTTGAAAGCGGTTGCAAATATAAATCAATTTTTAAATGCTGTCAAAACAAATTTCAGATTTTTTTCGAAGAATTTTTCTTTAATTACGAATCCTTCAGAAAGTCAATTAATTACAGATCGATAAAATTTTCAGTAATGATGGATTTTATATTTCTACAGATACTACTAAACAAAAAAACAGCCCAAAAGGACTGTTTTATACTATAAATTCTTCCGCAGAGATTATTCAAATAACCAGCGGTAGATATCATTTCCATTTGCATAAAGCACCAGCGCTATCAACAAGAAGAAACCAGCCATCTGGGCGATCTCCATAAACTTATCATTTGGCTTTCTACCTGTAACCATTTCATACAACAGAAACATCACATGTCCACCATCCAGTGCAGGAATTGGCAGGATATTCATAAATGCAAGGATAATTGAAAGTAAGGCCGTGGTATTCCAGAACCCGAACCAGTTCCAGGAATCTGGGAACAAACCTCCAATGGCTCCGAATCCTCCAAGTTGCGTAGCTCCCTTTTTTGTAAATACATATTTGAACTGGTACACATAATCTCTTAATGTCCAGTAACCGTAATCAAATCCTTTGCTTATGCTTTCGCTAAGACCGTACTTATTGCGTTTGATCTCAATCTCTGAGGCTGGTCCAACACCCAGGTACCCATCCTCATCTGGAGTGACCTCTGTGCTCATAATTTCCCCATTTCGTTCAAAAACAACTTCTATAGTCTTTTCCTTGTTTTCAAAGGAAGCAGGAGCGATTTCGTGCCAGTAACCAATTTCAACATCATTCAGACTAATAATACTATCGCCTTTTTTAAGACCTGCCTTTGATGCTGCATGCTCTGCAATTACCGTATCAAGGACTGCAGACTGAATTGGAACAAATGGCTGCATTACTCCTTTTTCGAACATCTGTGTCCCTATTTCTTCCGGAACCTCAATAGTTTCTTCTGAACCATCCTGATGTAATACAGTAATATTCTGAACATCTCTCATAAAAAGATGCTTATTGATATCCAGGCTATTCTGGAACTCATTTCCATTTACCTCAAGAATCCTGTCTCCATCTTCGAAACCATATTCCTTGAAATCATCGATCACTGCAAATCCATCTGGCATTTCATCTGGCCCTACGTAAGCAGATCCCCAAACGAACATGATCATCATGTAAATAAGAAAACCAAGAACAAGATTTACAGTTACACCACCCAGCATAATAATCAATCGCTGCCATGCCGGTTTGCTTCTAAATTCCCAGGGTTGTGGAGGTTTAGACATTTGTTCCTTGTCCATACTCTCATCGATCATCCCCGCGATCTTTACATATCCACCAAGCGGTAACCAACCAATTCCATAGGTCGTTTCCCCGAATTTCTTTTTAAACAAAGAAAATTTCACATCAAAGAAGAGATAGAATTTTTCAACTCTGGTTTTAAATAATTTGGCCGGAATAAAATGACCTAATTCGTGGAGAACAATAAGTAAGGAAAGGCTTAATATTAATTGTATGGCTTTTACTAAAAATGGATCCATCAGCTAACTTCAAATTTTAAATCGCACAAAAGTAAGTTTTTAAAAGCATCTAGGAAAGTTTAGTTTGATCTAGTAATCCACCTTGAAAAATTCCGCAGAAGAAATTGGACTAATTGAAGCTCAGGCCATAACTTTGTAAAAAATTGCGCCAATGCTTAAGTTCTTTGCCCGCTATAAACCGTTTGCCATTGTACTGGCTGTTCTCTCGGTCATCATCATGTATTTTATTTATACTTTACTAAAACCTGAGGAGCGATTACCCGTTTTTCAACCAGATATGGTGAATGCTGAACTGGTGGATACCACCGTTCAATTTGTTAGAAAATATCATAAGATCGCAGATTTTAAACTCGTAAACCAAAATGGGGATACTATTACTGAAGATTTTTATGACGATAAGATCTATGTAGCCGACTTCTTTTTTACCACCTGCCTTACCATTTGCCCGATCATGACAGATCATATGATCGAGATCCAGGAAAAAATTAAAGATGATGAGGACATTTTACTACTTTCCCATACTGTATTTCCTGTAACCGACAGCGTTCCTGTCCTAAAAGAATATGCCGTAGAAAAAGGTGTGCTCGATGAAAAATGGAACCTGGTGACGGGTGATAAAAAGCAGATCTATGATCTGGCTCGTAAATCTTACCTGGCTACTAAATCCACCGGCGATGGTGGAAAATACGATATGATTCATACTGAAAATTTCGTGCTGGTAGATAAAAAGAAACAAATTAGAGGTTTTTACGACGGTACGCAGCCGGAAGCTATAGAAGATCTCATGCACGATATTGAAATATTGAAGAAAGAGGATCGCTAATTATTTAAGGCTAATCTTTTGTATTGGGCCAAATTCCATTACTTTTGCCTTGTTTAAAATCAATCTAAATAAAAATGAAGGTGACGGTTGCAAATCTTAGGCGAGGCCAACGTGGAATCATTAAAGAATTCTCTGCAGATATGGTCCCCCTGAAATTGCTCGAAATGGGTTGCCTTCCTGGAAATGAAGTAGAACTTGTTCAAACTGCGCCTTTTCATGACCCTATGTATTTAAACATAAATGGAAGTCATCTGGCCATTAGAAAAGAAACTGCTTTGCTTATAGAAATCGAATTAATAGGCTAATATGGGAAAGCAAATTAATGTTGCTTTAATAGGAAATCCCAATACTGGAAAGACCTCTGTTTTCAATCAGCTTACCGGACTCAACCAGAAGGTTGGGAATTATCCCGGGATCACCGTTGAGAAAAAGGAAGGGATCTGTAAACTTCCACGTGGATTAAAAGCTCATATTCTTGACCTTCCAGGCACTTATAGTTTAAACGCCAGTTCTGTAGATGAAAATGTCGTCATAGAACTGCTTCTCAATAAAAACGATAAAGATTATCCAGATGTTGCCGTTGTAGTGAGTGACGTCGAAAATCTTAAGCGGAATTTACTGTTGTTCACCCAGATCAAAGACCTTGGAATTCCTACCATTCTTGCGATTAACATGGCAGACAGGATGGATCGAAAGGGGATTAGCCTGGACATTAAATTACTGGAAGAACGCTTAAAGACCAGGATCGCGCTTGTAAGTGCCCGTAAAAACATGGGTATTGAAGAGCTAAAGGAATTAATCATCAACTTTCGTCATATGACGGTAGATCCCTGTGTAAATGCATCTGTGATCGATCCTGAATATTTCGGAAACTTACGCAAGACCTTTCCTAATCAATCTTTATACAAACTCTGGCTGGTAATCACTCAGGATGTTAACTTCGGAAATATAAACCGTGGTGAGATCAACCGAAGTTCAGATTTTAATACAAAATCTGTTAGTGACCTGAAGAGACTTCAGCAAAAAGAAACAATTTTAAGATATCAGTTCATCAACGGTGTGCTGAAGGAGACGATGACCGTAGACAAGAATGCAGCTACAGATCTTCGTTCCCGTTTTGACCGTATTTTAACTCATAAGGTCTGGGGATATGTTATTTTCTTCGGAATCTTACTTCTAATTTTCCAGGCGATCTATAGCTGGTCGAGCTACCCAATGGATATGATCGATGCTGCATTTGCTTCGCTAAGCGAATGGACGAAAAACACGCTGCCGCCGGGATCTTTTACCAGTTTAATTTCAGAAGGGATCGTTCCCGGGCTTGGAGGGATCGTGATATTTATTCCGCAAATCGCATTTTTATTCCTATTCATTTCCATTCTGGAAGAATCGGGCTATATGAGCCGCGTGGTCTTTTTAATGGATCGCATCATGAGACGTTTTGGTCTTAGTGGAAAAAGTGTAGTGCCTTTGGTTTCGGGAACGGCCTGTGCAATTCCGGCAGTAATGGCTACCAGGAATATTGAGAACTGGAAAGAAAGACTGATCACTATTTTAGTTGTTCCCTTTACCACCTGTTCTGCTCGATTACCGGTTTATCTTATCATTATCGCATTGGTAATTCCAAACGAGAGTTTCTTTGGTTTCAATTACCAGGGATTAACCTTGATGATCCTTTATTTGCTCGGCTTCGGAATGGCTATTTTTTCCTCGTGGTTACTGAATAAAATATTAAAGACCAGTACAAAATCTTACTTCGTCATAGAAATGCCTAATTATAAGCTTCCTATGGCCAAGAATGTTGCGATCAATGTGGTTGAAAAGACGAAATCTTTTGTTTTTGGCGCCGGAAAGATCATTCTAGCTATTTCTGTAATTCTGTGGGTGCTGGCCAGTTATGGTCCCGGAGATGATTTCAACAATGCTGAAGAGATTGTCACCGCTCAGTATGAGAACAACGAGAATGTAGAAGATGAAAGTGTAGAGGAGGCAATTGCTTCTTATAAGCTGAAGAACTCCTATATAGGTATTATGGGACGCGGAATAGAGCCTGCCGTTGCTCCATTAGGTTACGACTGGAAAATTGGGATCGCGATCATAAGTTCTTTTGCTGCAAGAGAGGTCTTCGTTGGAACCCTTGCAACTATCTATAGTGTGGGAAGTGACGAAGAGGAAACCATCAAAAACCGAATGGCAGCAGAAACCAACCCTGTGTTGGGTGGACCATTATTTACATTTGCTAGTGGTATAAGCTTATTGCTTTTTTATGCCTTTGCGATGCAATGTATGAGTACGCTGGCCATCGTGAAACGAGAAACAAATACCTGGAAATGGCCTGTTTTACAATTGGTGATCATGACTGCTTTTGCTTATGTGGTCGCACTTATCGCGTTCCAGGTACTGAAATAAAAGTAAGTTTAGAATTATAAAACGACTGAATTGATATGGAAATACTTCAGGAAATATTGGTTTTAATTACCTTTTTGATAGCTCTGGGTTATGTGGTCACGCGCTTTATCTGGAAGCCTTCCTTTGTTGGCGGTTCCAAAAAGAAGGATAGCGCTGCTGCTTGCGGAGTTTCCGGTTGTGGCTGTAGTGATTAATCACATTACTTCGGTAAGCCGAAAACTTACCATATAATTTTCCGCAGGAATCTTACCAGGATTCACTGGATAAGGTTTGACATTTACCAGGCTTATCTTTAATTCTTTCGAGTTAGCAAAAAGATGGTCTATTGATTGAGTACCTGAAAATTCCACACTCCCAACAAACTTTCGCTTTTCATAGACATCTACTTTTACTCGCACCTGTCCTGCCCAGATACACATCACGATAGGATTGCTGGGACACCTGGAATCTGAAATGATTTCCCTGAATTTTATCCGGCGGTCTCCAAAATTAAGCTCATCCCCTAGGCACAACGATGCCGAAAAGACATTCAATTCTACTTCCGGTTTCTGTTCTTTAGTTTCTGAAGTTGTAATATCTTTTTCAGTAGATTGAAAAGAAATATATAATGCCATAAAAATAATGAGAAATCGCATATCGCCTTTTTAAAAAAGACGATCGCAAACTACTCCTGTTGCAAAATACTAACCGAGACCTACGTCCAGCGTCATCATGACCATGAAACCTCCAATAAATCCAAGGGTTGAAATATCGGTAAAGTCACCCTGCTGTGCTTCCGGGACCACTTCCTCAACCACAACAAATATCATCGCACCTGCAGCAAAACATAGGGCGTATGGTAATATTGGTTCAAAGGTCATTACTGCCCAGGCACCGAGTACCGCCGCAAAAGGTTCTACAATCGCAGAAAGCTGACCGTAATTAAAACTTTTCCATCGGCTCAATCCCTGTCTTCTTAATGGCATGGCTACCGCAAATCCTTCCGGGAAGTTTTGCAGTCCAATACCAATGGCCAGAGCTACCGCACCACCAATACTGGCACCTTCAAAACCAGCCGCAACACCACCAAACAGGACACCTACGGCAAGACCTTCGGGAATATTGTGCAGGGTGATCGCCAGCGTTAATAATACAGATTTATGCCACGGAGTTTTAACCCCTTCAGCCTCACTCATTTTAAAATTTACGTGCAAATGCGGTAAAACCTTGTCAAGTCCAAAGATGAACAGTGCTCCCAGCCCAAATCCAACCAAGGCCGGTATGGTCTTTTCAAATCCTTCGCCAGGACTCATCTCTATTCCGGGAGCCAGCAAACTCCAGAAACTTGCCGCTACCATAACGCCACCGGTAAAACCCAGCATTCCATCAAAGAAAGCACGGTTCATTCCTTTAAACAGGAAAACCAGCGATGCTCCCAATGCCGTAAGTCCCCAGGTAAAAAGGGTTGCATATAATGCTGCAAGTACCGGATCCAATTGTTCGAAATAGCTAATTAATGCTTCCATTCTAAGTTGTTTTTATATATAAGTTGGCTGAGATCTGGTTTGAGATCATCAATTCATTATCATCCATTTCGATCAACATTGATTGATCAAAATCCTCCTTTTGCTTCACCTTTACGGTCGCTCCCAGGGAAATATTATTCTTGTCCAGGTATTGTAGAAATTCTGTAGAGGAATCTTTCACTCCCACACAAATCCCGGTTTCATCAGTTTTAAGTTCAGATAGTAAGACACGGTTAGCTACAGAAAAATTGCCGTCTGAATCTGGAATTGGGTCTCCATGTGGATCTCGCTGTGGGAATCCCAGAAACCTGTCAAGTTCTGCAGTTAGCTTTTCAGACTTAATATGCTCCAGCTGCTCGGCCACTTCATGCACCTCATCCCAGTTAAAATTGAGTTTTTCCACGAGAAATACTTCCCATAATCGATGTTTTCGAATCACTTCTATCGCGGCAGCCCTACCCGCTTCACTAAGTTTTACCCCCTGATATTTCTTGTAATTCACCAGGCTCTTTTCTGAAAGTCTCTTGATCATATCGGTCACCGAGGAGGCTTTGGTTTGCATTTCCTCGGCGAGCGCGTTCGTACTCACCCCATTTTTATAGGAATTCTGTAGATGAAATATGGCTTTGAGATAATTCTCTTCAGATAAGCTAAACATAAAATACATTTTAATAGCACCAAAAATACATTTTTTATTCAATAAATCCATTTTTTAGTCCCGTCTAAATATGTTTTATATCTTCGTAAAAAAAATAATGCGGTTTATATCTTTTTTCCTCTTCGGAATTATATCAATTTCCAGTTTTGCCCAGGGTTCTGAAATCACCGGAACTATTAATTCCTCTGAAGGTACCGTAGCATTTGCCAGTATCTATACTGAAGATGAAAATTATGGTACAAGTGCTGATGAAAATGGTGCTTATAGCCTGAAGCTTCCTGCTGGTGAGTATAAGATCATCGTAAAGTCCCAGGGCTTCAGGACAGTTTACAGGAATATCAAGCTCGAACAGGAGAAAAAGACTCTGAACATTGAGATGGAGATGGATCCAAACGGACTGGACGAAATTGTGGTTACCGGGACCAGAACTGCCAAAAGAAGAACAGATTCTCCGGTGATCGTAAATCTTATCAACAGTGAAACCCTGGAACAGGTAGTGGCAACAGATCTTTCAGACGGCTTGCGCTTTCGGCCGGGATTAAGAATCGAAAAAGATTGCCAGACTTGTAATTACACCCAGCTAAGAATGAATGGATTGCAAGGCGGATACTCACAGATCCTGGTGAACGGTCGTCCAATCTTTAGTCCGTTAACCGGTTTATATGGTCTGGAACAAATTCCGGTGAACATGATCGAACGTATAGAGGTTGTTCGCGGCGGAGTTTCGGCATTATATGGTTCCAGCGCTATTGGAGGGACAGTTAACGTGATCACCAAAATTCCGAAGCAAAACTCCTATAGCCTCAGCTACACCCTGGAGAATATTGATGGTGAAGCCAACCAGGATGTTCTAAATGGAAACGCTACGGTAGTCTCTAAGGATTATAAAGCGGGAGCAAATTTTTTCGTTAATCGCAGAACGCGGGAACTATACGATGCGAATGGCGATAACTACTCTGAATTGCCCGAACTTAAAGACAATGCTTTCGCGGTCAATTCTTTTTATCTCCCAACCGAAGATTCCAAGATCAATTTAAGCCTGAGCAGTTTATATGAATACCGTTATGGCGGTGAAATGGTGGAAGGCTCCGCATATCTTGCTCAACAGAGTGAAGAGAGAACTCATAACGTGCTTATGGGAAGCCTGGATTACCAGGTTAATTTTAATGATGACAAGAGTTCAATTATTCTTTATTACGGTGGTCAATCTACAAAGCGTGATCATTATACCGGGATCATTCCCGATGACGAAATTGAAAAACAGCAATTTTTTGCCAACCCTCCTTACGGAACTTCAGAAGTGGAAACGCATCAGGGAGGCGGTCAATTTAATCAGCGAATCGATAATTTTTTGGGTGGAACCACGACATTTACCACGGGAGCAGAATTCGTATATGATGATGTGTACGATATCATCCCTTCTTACAATTACCTCATCGATCAAACGACCCGGAATTTTGGAGCGTTCTTTCAAAATGACTGGGATGTCACTGAGAACCTAAATTTCCTATCAGGTTTTAGAGTCGATAAACACAATCTGGTAGATGATGCGATTGTGAGTCCGCGTCTATCTCTTCTATATAAACTAAAAGAAACCACGCAGTTTAGAGTAGGTTGGGGAACAGGTTTCCGAGCTCCTCAGGCTTTCGACACAGATCTGCACATCGCATTTGCCGGGGGCGGAATTTCCCGGATTTCTTTAGCCGAAGATCTTTTTGAAGAGCGAAGTAACAGTTTTACGGCCTCTATCAATTACGATCGAGCTACCGAGCATTTTATCTGGGGTTATACCCTGGAAGGCTTCTACACGAAATTGAATGATGCATTCTATCTTTTTCCATTAGGAGAAGATCAGTTTGGTGAGCGTTTTGAAAAACGTAATGGTGCGGGCGCAACTGTGAAAGGATTTACCTTGGAAACCAGAGCTAATTTTGATTACCTGTTTGAACTGGAAGCAGGATTAACTTTGCAATCCAGCAAGTTTGAAGAACCTGTTAAAAATATAGAAGGACTGGAAGCGAAAAGAGACTTTCTTCGTACACCGAATGATTATGGCTACGCAACCTTAACCTTTACTCCCGGAAAGTGCTTTAATGCAAGTGCTAACCTTGTCTATACAGGAGAGATGGATATCGTGCACTTTGCCGGGCAAGGAACCGGACAGGATATAGACGAATATGACATTACTCCAAGTTTTGCAGAGCTAAGTTTGCGTTTGGGGTATAACATTCCGCTGTCGAGAGTCAATTCTAATATGGAGATCTCTGGTGGCGTAAAGAACGTCACCAATGCTTACCAGGACGATTTTGATATCGACAAGAACCGTGACAGTAACTATATTTATAGTCCCGGGAATCCGCGTTCTATTTTTGTAGGTCTCAAAATAGAATCTTTATAATATGAAGTTTTCGGTAATCTTTGCTGCTCTCCTCTTTGTTCTTTCTACGGAAACTTCCGCACAAAAAAGGTCTGAAGTAGAATGGCTCACTTTTGAACAATTATACGATTCCCTTCAGCTAAAACCGAAAAAGGTTTTCATTGACTTCTATGCCGACTGGTGTGCGCCATGCAAAAGAATGGATGAAGAAGTTTTTTCATCCGAAGTGGTTCAGAAGCGATTAAAGAAAGATTATTACGCAGTAAAATTTGATGTGGAAAGTGAGGATACTGTCCGCTTTGGGAATCAGGTGTTTATCAATGAACGGCTAAACCGAAGAAATCCGGTTCACCAGATCGCTTTGCTTATGGCCAGACGAAAAAACAGGCCATTTTCGCTACCAGCAACGGTCTTTCTGGATCAGGATTTTAAAGCCAAAGCAAGGTATTTTCAATATCTCAATAAGGAGCAGTTTCTGGAAATACTGGAGAATTAAAGTCCGCGTTCCTTCTGGATCTGTTCATAGGCGTCCTGCACTTTTCTAAATTTCTCTTCAGCTCCTTTTTTATAGGCTTCATCCATATCTCCTAATTTATCTGGATGGTATTTTTTCGCCATGGTGCGGTAAGCCTTTTTAACTTCAGCATCTGTTGCAGATTTCTCGATCTCCAGGATCGTGTAAGCGCTGGTGGTGCTCTTAAAGAACATCGCCTTGATACTTTCGAAATCCCGGGCTCCAATTTGAAGATGACCGGCAATTTCCCTGATGACGTTTGCTTCAGCTTCACTCACATGACCATCGGCCTGGGCTATTCCGAAGAGAAAATGGATGATTTGAAGCCTGGTAGGATATTTTGTTCGTGCAGCTAGATACCTGGAAATATTATAAGCCGAAACCTGACGGTTCTTAACTACTTCGTTAAAAGTTCGAAAAGTGGCATTCGCACGCTCTTTTCCGTAGGCCTGAATAAAATACGCGCGAACATAATCAAGTTCCTGCTGGGAGACATTCCCATCTGCCTTGATCACAATGGAACTTAATGATAGTAAATTAAGTTCAAAATCTCCGGGTGAAACTGTTTGCTTCTGTCCCCCAGCCATGGATTTAAACAGACCACCAGAGGTGCGTATGTAATTATCCAGCAGGGAACCTACTATAAATCCAAGAATAGCACCGGGAAACCTGAAGTACATGTATCCCAGAACTGCGGCAAGCCATTTAATCATTGGGCAATTTTCTTTAGCCGCTAAGATAACATTTTAGTGTTGTAATCTATAATTGGCTTCATGAGTTCGCTTTGAATAGGTCATAAACTGAACCTATTAGGACATAGTAATTTGAGATATGTAAGCTGAACTAAATTTGGTACCTTTGTGCCTCAATAAAGTTTAATAAAAAGAATTGATATATGTATCCAGCAGATTTAGTAAAACCAATGAGAGAGGATCTTACTAGTATTGGTTTTGAAGAATTACACACAGTAGAAGATGTTGAGCAGGCTATGGAAAAGAAGGGAACTACTTTGGTAGTAGTGAATTCTGTTTGTGGTTGTGCAGCAGCGAACGCAAGACCGGGAGCTAGAATGTCTTTACAGAATAGCAAAAAACCAGATAATCTGGTAACTGTTTTTGCAGGTGTCGATAAGGAAGCAACAGACAAAGCGAGAGATCTTATGGTACCATTCCCTCCTTCTTCGCCATCTATGGCCTTGTTTAAGGACGGTGAATTAGTACACATGCTAGAGCGTCACCATATTGAAGGTCGCCCTGCAGATATGATCGCTGAAAATCTTATTGGAGCTTATAATGAGTTCTGCTAAGAATCACCTAATATAATTTAAGACCACGCAGTTTCCTGCGTGGTTTTTTTATACCTCAGTTCTAGATTTCGCTATTTTTGGTATTTTTATAGCCTATGGAAAAAATTCTTGCTTACCCGCTTACGGTAATTTTCTATTTCTTCTTTTTTCTGAATTTACTCCTTTTTCATCCTATCCAGTGGGTATGCCTGAAACTTGGAGGATATGAAGCACATAAAAAAAGTGTTGATATCTTCAATCTCTTCCTCTTACGTTGCCTGAATCTTCTGGGAACTACTTTTGATATTCAGAAACCTGCAAATATACCTACAGATCGTACGGTGATCTTTGTTTCCAACCACCAGGGAATGTATGATATTCCGCCACTCATCTGGTATTTCAGGAAACATCATCCCAAATTTGTTAGTAAAAAAGAATTAGGTCACGGTATTCCAAGTATTTCCTTCAATTTAAGACATGGTGGTTCAGTATTGATAGATCGCAAGAACAGAAGAGAGTCGCTTCAAAAAATGTCGGCTTTTGGAGATTATCTAAAAACCACCAAACGTTCTGCTGTTATATTTCCTGAAGGAACGCGCAGTAGAACTGGCGAACCCAAGGAATTTCGAAGAAACGGGATGTTGATGCTTTTCAAAAAGAATCCGGAAGCACTCGTAGTTCCAATTACCATCAATAACTCCTGGAAACTATTCAAATACGGAAATTTCCCGATGGGAATTGGCGTAAATATGACCTTAAAAGCACATGACCCAATAGAAATATCCTCTATGGATGCTGAAAGTCTTATTGCTAAAATTGAAAGAACCATTATCGCAGATATCAAGTAACTATGACCGAAGAATTGCTGATAGACCAAACGATCGCTTATGTAAAGGAAACATTGCATAATGCTGAAGGAGGTCACGACTGGTTTCATATAGAAAGAGTTTATAAGAATAGTCTGAATATTGCAGCTTCTGAAGAAGCAGATCTTCTGGTCGTAAAATTAGGCGCTTTGCTACATGATATTGCCGACTCTAAATTTCATGGCGGAGATGATACGGTAGGACCGGCGAAGGCCAAAGAATTCTTAGAAACTCAGAAGGTTTCAGAAGAGATCATAGATCACGTGGTAATGATCATTGAGAATATTTCGTTTAAAGGCGGAAATGTACAGCAGCAATTTCGATCTATGGAACTTGATATTGTTCAGGATGCCGACAGGCTGGATGCGCTTGGTGCCATTGGAATCGCCAGAACTTTTAATTATGGCGGCTTTAAAAACAGACCACTTTACGATCCTGAGATCAAACCAAACCTTAATATGAGCAAAGAAGAATATAAAGCTTCTCTGGCTCCTACCATCAATCATTTTTATGAGAAACTGCTGTTGCTGAAAGAGCGCATGAATACAACTACTGCTAAAAAGATCGCAGAACAGCGTCATGCTTTTATGGAAAATTTCCTTGACCAGTTTTATGCTGAATGGGAAGGTAAAAAATAAAGGCCGACACATTTTTGTATCGACCTTTAATTAATTAATTTCCTTCAGTATTATCCTTTTAGCGGACTAGCTTCTTTATCTTTTAAATGTTCAGCAAAGAAGCCCATCATAGCTTTATACAGATCGAGTCGGTTTTCCTCTTTCCCAAATCCGTGGCCTTCATCATACTTTACCATATAAGGGACTTCAACTCCGCGTGCTATCAAGCTTTCCACGATCTGGTCTGCTTCATCGATATTCACTCGGGGATCATTGGCTCCCTGCACTACGAATAGTGGCTTTTGAATCTTATCTACATGCAAAGCCGGTGAAATTTCGTTCATGATTGCCTGTTCTTCAGCATTGTCTGGATTATACCAGATCTTGTACATGATCTCCCTGTATTTTTCCCAGTATGGAGGAATGGTTTGCATAAATGTGTTGAGATTGCTTACTCCAACATAATCCACACCACAGGCATATTTTTCCGGAGTTTTAGTCATTCCGCGAAGCACCGCATAACCACCATGACTTCCGCCGTATATAGCAACTTTATCTTTATCTACCCAACCCTGATCGATCACGAAGTCTATTCCGTCTTCGACATCATCCATGGCTTTACGGCCTATTTCGCCAAAACCAGCTTTTAAAAATTCTTTTCCGTATCCACCCGAAATTCTAAAATTCACATGAAGGGTGGCATAACCACGACTGGCGAAAAGCTGAGCTTCAGGATTAAAACCCCAGGAATCTCTAATTCCCTGCGGCCCGCCATGAGGATTCACGATAAGTGGTAATTGCTGTCCCGCTTCGTAATCTTGCGGAAGCGTGATGTATCCATAAATGGTTTTGCCGTCCCGGCTTTTAAAGGTGATTGGCTTCATAGAGGCCATATCTTCCGCCTTTAATTGTGGTAACAACTTGTATAGCAGCCTTACCTCATCTTTCTGCACATCGTACAGGTAATACTCGCCAACGATCTTATCACTGGTCACAGCGATCATATATTTGCTTTCATCATCTGTTCTGCCAGCAGTGTAGAATTGTTTGTCTCCAAACTCCATTTTTAGTCTTGCGTAGATCTTTTTATAGGTGTCGCTTACAGGAACCACTACGGTTTTTTCACCTGTGTAGCTGAAGTAGTCAATTTCGTAATTGCGCTTTCTCGACAGCGTCAACCCGGAAACATCAAATGTTTCATTACTGAAGATCGTTTCTATCTTCTTATTCTGCTTTAGATCATATATCTGAATTTCGGTTTTATCACCATCCAGATTCGAAACTACGTACGCATGATCTGGATTTTCAGAAGTTACACTCAGTGAAGCTATACTGAAGGAATCGCTAAAATCTGTATATTTTATCTGTCTGAATTCCCCATCGATCTTATATAGAAGTTCGGTATTCACTCCGTCGACGATTCTTGTGATTGCGCGCAGATTGCCTTCCCGATCAAAATCATAACCCGCTACCGGATCATCCCTTTCGTTTACAGTATAAAGCTTCGTGATCTCTCCGCTGTTTACGTTCAAGCGATAGGGTTCTTCCTGTTGCAGATTGTCCTTGTTCATCTGTACGATCACATGGTCTTTATCTTCTTTGAGTGAGGCGATAATATTTGCTCTAACACCTTCGAATGGCGTAAGGTCAAGGTTATTTTCTCCGGAAATATCTACTCCGTAAACATGGTAATTTTCATCGCCACCCTTGTCCTGCATATAGACAATACGATCTTTACTCGCCCAGGCAAATCCACGAATAAGGTCTTCTTCCTGTTTTTTAAGCAATATTTCTTTTTCTGAAGCAACTTCCTTCAGGTAAAGGTCCCGTTCTCCTGAAGCTCTTCGTTTCATATATCCAATGTATTTTCCATCTGGAGATAATTTAAATGAGAATGCTTCCGGAGTTTTGAAATAGTCATCGACTGAATATTTGTAGTTCCCGGATTCCAGACCGGCCAGTCTGGCCAGCTCTTCCTTACTTGATGGTAATGTAGTATTTCCTGGTTTTTCTTTCACGATCTTATATAATTTTAGCGGGTAGTCATGTCCCGCTTGTTGATAGGTCCCTTCTATATTTTTACCATTTACAGTTCCGGTATAGGTCATTTGTAGTTTACCGGAATTAATGGTTAGGGTTTCGTTCTGCAAAACTACCAAATCGAGTTCGGAAGCCCTTTAGTACTAATAAAACATTAGGATTTTGATCTACTGGCAGCTGATTAGACCAATGTTCGATAATAGTTTAAGCTATCTTATTTCCTGACAGTCGGGACAGAAGTAAGTGCTTCTGCCTCCTATTTTAATCATTTCGATCTTTCCCTTCCCGTTAGGACAGTCTCCACCCGCATCACGGTGACTTCTAAGGTAAGAATCAGGAATCTGCTCACCTTCGGTTTTGCTTTTGGTCACCGTTTCCAGGATGATGTTCATTTTTTTGAACATTGCCTTTAGATCCTTGTCACTGAGATTCTCGCATTTCGATTTTGGATGAATTCCTGTTTGAAATAGCATCTCGTCAACATAAAGGTTCCCTAACCCGGCGATAAAAGCCTGGTCCATTAATGCAGTTTTCACATTGCCTTTTTTATTGCTAAAAAGCTCTATGAATTCTTCTTCTGAAACTTCAGTGGCATGCGGTCCAAGTTTCTTCTCTTTTCTGAAGTTTTCAATGTCATCAGTTAGAAATAGTTTGCCAAATTTCCGCGGACAGATAAAAGACAGTTTGCCGCCATTGTCGAAAGTAAGCGTTAGCTGAGCATGTTTATGGAAATCATCGTGCTGGAAGAAGTCCATCCTACCCGTCATTCCGAAGTGAATTACCAGAAATCCATCCTTCACCAGTTCCAGAAAAAGATATTTACCAATTTGAGAAACCGCTTTGATTTCATTCCCTTGAAGTCTATCCTTAAAATCTTTTTTAGGTGACTGGAAGATCTTGTCTGCACCCGTATCCACCTTTACAATCTTTTGATGAAGGCTGGTGGAATCAATATATAATTTTTGATAGGCGACTTCTGGTAATTCTGGCATAGCTTTTTGTTTTCAAGTTAGTATAAATAGAAATTTCATAAAAATTAAAAAAGCTTTGTCTGCCCATCTTTATATTCCTCATGCAACTTACAGTTTAGACTGGGTTTTTTACGATCTTGCAGATACATTTTGCGAGCGATTTGAAACTGCTGCTTTACCTGTTCAGCAAACTGTCCTTCTCCCTTCATACGGGTGCCAAACCTACTATCGTTAAGGCTGCCTCCATGAATATCTGCAATCTGATTTAAAACTTTATCGGCTCTATCTGGCATTGATTTTTTGATCCAGTCTGTAAAGATCTCTCCAATACTGCCATTCAATCGCACGATCGTATAGCCCACACCCAGCGCACCTCTATTAGCCACTTCCCGAACCAACGGCATTATTTCATGATTATTGATCGAGGGAATGATAGGTGCCATCATCACACTCACCGGAATATTAGCCGCAGAAAGTTTCTCTACAGTTTCCAGTCTTTTTTTAATACTGGCAGTTCTTGGTTCAAGGATTCTTCGAGTATGTTCCTGCAGTGTGGTGATACTTATATTTACGTGTACGAGCCTGTCCTGAGCCAGTTCTCTTAGAATATCCATATCGCGTAAAATGAGGGAGTTCTTGGTGATCATTCCAACAGGATGCCGGTATTTAAAAAAGGTTTGAAGTAAACTTCTGGTGATCTTCAGTTCCTTTTCTATAGGTTGGTAACAATCGGTATTTCCAGATAGCACAATGGGTCTTGCCTGCCAGGATTTGCTTTTTAGCTTTTTCTCTAAAAGTTCAACAGAATTTCTTTTTACCAGGATCTTTTGTTCGAAATCCAGACCGGCGCTATATCCCCAGAATTCATGACTGTTACGGGCATAGCAGTAAATACAGCCATGTTCACAGCCCTGGTAGGGATTCAAGGAAAAATCCATTCCCACATCGGGACTGGTCACTTTATTTACAATCGTCTTCGGAAAAGTTTCAATAGTTGTGGTTTTAAAATTTACCGCTTCTTCCCCTTCAGCATTGCAATAGTTTAAAAAGTCGTCCCTGGTTTCATGACTATGCGCATCAAACTTATTACTGCTGTTTTTCTGGGCTCCCCGGCCCTTGATAAAATCCTCATAACTCATGTTTCAAAATTATGGAATTATTCCTTTTTAATGGATTTTATCCTAGTTAAAATTTAAAAAAAGGCTCCTTCATCAAATCATGATTTTCAAAAAGGAGCCAGTATTTTATTTATTAGGGAATTCGGCTTTACGCTTGTTTAGAAATGCTGAAGTTCCTTCTTTAAAATCTTCAGTGCCAAAACTATCTCCGAAACCTTTTACTTCCATTTCAAAACCATCAACACCATCTTCATAGTTAGCATTGATCGCTTTGATTGCCGTAGAAATAGCAACCATGGAGTTTTTCATGATCTTTTGAGCCAGGCTCACAGCCAGTTCCATCAATTCTTCCTGAGATGTTACGTGGTTCACCAGGTTGTATTGCAAAGCCTGGTTTGCATCGATCATTCCCGCGGTCATGATCATCTCCATTGCACGACCTTTTCCTACCAGTTGTGGTAATCTTTGAGTTCCACCATATCCCGGTATCACTCCAAGAGATACTTCCGGAAGACCCATTTTCGCATTATCACTGGCAATTCTAAAATGTGCTGCCATGGCAAGTTCCAGTCCGCCACCAAGAGCAAATCCATTTACAGCTGCAATAACAGGTTTAGGGAAATTAGCTACATAATCAAAAAGCTTTTCCTGCCCATCTGCTGAAAGTTTCTTTCCCTCTTTTGGTGAGTAGTCGGCAAATTCACTAATATCTGCTCCAGCTACAAAAGCCTTCTCTCCGCTACCCGTAATTATTACGACTTTCACTTCGTCATTATCTTTCGCGGCTTTGAAAGCCTGGTGAAGCTCAAGAATCGTCTCTCTATTAAGAGCATTTAGCTTCTTTGGTCGATCTATAGTAATCGTTAATATTTCGTTTTCAATCTCTTCTAAAATGTTCTGATAACTCATAATCTTTATTTTGGAAATCGTACGTTAAAGATAGTGCCTTTATTTTGTTTGGAAACAAAGCTAATCGTCCCGTTATAAGTTTCCACGATATTTTTTACCATAGCAAGGCCTAATCCCATTCCGCTTGATTTCGTGGTGAATTTAGGTTCAAAAACCTTCGTTTTATTTTCTTCGGAAATACCCATTCCATTATCGGAAACCGAAATTAGAACGGTATTCTCCTCTTCTTCGACCGCCACCATAATTCGAGGATCTTCTACATCCTGAAGCGCCTGAGTAGCATTCTTAACCAGGTTGGTCACCACCCTGATTAATTGCGTACGATCAAATTTCGCCAGGATCTCTTCCTGATCACATTGAAATTCAATGTATTTCTCATTGAAAATATCTAGTGCCAGCTTTACGATCTTAGGCACATTCAAAGTTTCATTTTGTTGTGCGGGCATCTTTGCAAAGTTCGAGAATGCCGAAGCAATAGAACTCATTGTATCAATTTGGTTGATGAGCGTTTCACTGTATTCATCAACCTTATGATGAATTTCGGGATCTTCCGGATCAAAATTACGTTGAAAACTTTGTACGCTCAATCGCATAGGTGTTAACGGATTCTTGATCTCATGTGCTACCTGCTTGGCCATTTCCCGCCAGGCTTGTTCACGCTCATTGGTGGCCAATTTTACGGCACTTTCCTCCAGCTCATCGATCATACTGTTATATGCCGAAACCAGTGCATAAATTTCTTCTGTTGCATTAGAGAGTTCGATCTTCTGGTTTCGTTTGTCCAGTCTCGTCTGGTTGATCTTTTCAGAAATGATCTTCAGCGATTTGGTGATATATTTTGAAAGAAAGAATGAGAGAATAATGGCTATCAACAGCATAAAAAGATAGACTTCAGCCATGCGCACCAGGAAATTGTTCAAATCCCTGTTCAGCAGACTATCATCCTGTACATATGGTAAATACAGGATTGCCAGTGGCTTAAATTTTCCATCGGTAATATAACTGTATGAAGACTGGTATTTCTGCCCGTTGACTTCAGTTTTCTTCAAATAATGCTTGGTAGTGGTCGCGTCCAGCTTACTGAGTACACTTTCTGGAATACTTACAGTAGTGGAATCTTTAAAGAAGGATTCGTTGGACTTGATAATAAGGCTTCCGTCGAGATCATAAATATGGATCTGCATCTCGTGAACTTCAGCCATTTCATCGATCTTATCCCTTTCAGTAAAAATGGGTCCAAGATTCTCTGTGTCTACAACATAAGTTGTACTGGCAAGTACAAATTTAATATTCTCAAGGATCGCTCTTTGCTTACGCTCCAGCCGTTCTTCGTGATAACTTTCAGCTTCCTGCTTATATTGATATACTGTCACCCCAAAAATTAGAATAGATGCCCCCAGAACCAGTAGGATCATAGAGATAAAAATTCTGGTTCGTAAGGATAGTTTAAGCATCTTCATAAGGCAGGCTTCGCTTCAAGGCAACAATTATCGAACCATTTCAGGCATTGGGATTTCTGGATCGAATTCTTTTATATAATTTGATCCCCAGCATTAACATAATCCCCAGTAGAAAAATTCCCAGAACTCCGTAGATCCAGTTAATGGCATCCCGCACGATAACCAGGAAAATTACTGAAAACAGGATAAGCGTGCTTCCCTCATTCCAGATTCGCATTCCGTTTGAAGTCCAGTTAATAATCCCTTTCTGCAATTCTTTAAAAATTAGGTGGGTCTTAAAATGATAGGCAAATAATAGCACAACAAAACCAAGTTTCACGTGCATCCAGGGTTGCTCAAGCCAGCCCGGAACCATCGCCAGTAACGTAAAAGCGAAAGCGCTCGCCAGAATCGCAGAAGGCCAGGTAATAATGAACCAGAGCCTTTTCGCCATCAGTTTTAGCTGATCTCCAAGAATCGTTTTATCGGGTTCCGGCTTTTCAGCAGCTTCGATCTGGTAAACAAATAAGCGCGGAATATAAAAAAGCCCGGCAAACCACGTGATTACGAAAATAAGGTGCAGGGCTTTGATATAATTATAGTACTCCATTTAGTCTTCAGTCTCTACGAATAGATAATTAAGATCCATCGCATTAAATTCCTTATTAAAAGCTTTTACTTCTTCTTTTAAAAGCTGGTCAAATTTATTCAATTCTTCGTTGATACTGGCAGTAAGTTGGTCTTTAACTGCAATATCCTGCTGAGTTGGTGGAAAATCGTCCATTCCCACAAGACTATTTAAATGTGCCAGTTTATTCGTGAGTTTTATCGGGAAATTAAGCGGATCCTGGTTACTGCGATTCCTGGTCTGGTAAAGCGCATTTTCTATTTGTGAAAGTTCCTCACTTAGGGTTTTTGCTTTTTCCAGCAGTGGTTTTACCTGCTCATTGTTTTTATACTGCTTCTGAAAATCCTGCAATTGCGCATCGACCTTTCTCATTTTTTTGATGGATTGATGAGCCTTGTCTACGGTCTTATTCACGCTGGAAATAAAATCGTATTGTTTTTGCATTCCAGCCAGATCGGTTTCGGCATTCGCATCTGCTAAAATCTCGAAATCCTGTTTCATCACCTCATCATCCACTTCCAGAACTACCTTGTAATTTCCGGGAACCGCTTGCGGAGCGTCTGTACTTGCCCACCAAAGGATCATTCCGTCCAGTCGTTCAGCGCCTTCGCCACGCATATCCCAAACATGCTGATTCGCTCCTTTACTTACTTCCAGTTTATTCTTTTCTGCTTCAGAAGAGAAGCTCTGAATCGTATCATTTTCAGCATTTAAATAGCTTAACTTCACTTTTTTACCTTCAGGATCCTTCAGAAAAAAATAGGTCATGACTCCGGCGGGATGGTTCGTCCCGGCTGTTGCACTTTCTCGGGATCTGCCATCCATTCGATAAGAAGCTTTCGGTTTAAACAGATGATCCTGATTCTTTTCAACTGAATTCAACTGGTGTAACAGGCTAAGATCATCAATGATCCAGAGACTTCTTCCCTGCGTAGCCACGATCAAATTATTTTCTTTAATGGCAAGATCGGTAATTGGAACGATTGGCAGGTTTAACTGAAAAGTTTTCCAGTTTTCTCCATTATCAAAAGATATATACATCCCGGTTTCAGTACCTGCATAAAGCAAGCCTTGTTTTGCAGGATCTTCACGAACCACCCTGGTAAAATGTTCCGAAGAAATTCCAGAAGTGATCTTTTTCCAGGACTTCCCGTAGTTGGTCGTTTTATATAAATAAGGAGCAAAATCTCCCAGTTTGTACCTGGTTCCAGCGATATATGCCGTGCCTTCATCAAAAACAGAAGGTTCAATACTATTGATCATCATCCACTCCGGCATTCCTTTAGGTGTTACATTTTCCCAGTTTTTTCCACCATCTCTGGAAACATGTACCAGGCCATCATCACTTCCAGTCCAGAGCAGACCTTCCTTTAAAGGCGACTCTGCTGCAGCGAAAATAGTACTGTAATATTCTACGGAAGTATTGTCCTGGGTAATAGGTCCTCCTGAAGACTTTTGTTTCGACTTGTCATTTCTCGTAAGATCAGGACTAATTTCTTCCCAGCTTTCCCCTTCATTCGTGGTCATATGTAAATGGTTGGATGCGGTATACAATTTATCAGGATCATGCGGAGAGAAGAAAATAGGGAAATTCCACTGGAAACGATATTTGAGGTCCTCGGCTCCGTGACCCATTGGGTTATCTGGCCAGACACTAATACTCCGTACAGTCCCGGTTTCATGATTGTACCTGGTTAGGAATCCATCATAACTTCCACCATACACGATCTCAGGATTTTCAGGATCTACGGCAATATGTGCGCTCTCACCTCCCGCTGTAGATTCCCAGTCACCTTCTCCAATACTTCCTCCTTCTGTTCTATGTCTGATTCTAACCGTAGAATTATCTTGTTGTGCCGCATATATTCTATACGGAAATGAATTATCTGTGGTAACCCTGTAAAACTGAGAAGTCGGCTGATTGTGGTATGTACTCCAGGTTTCACCGCCGTCGTAAGTAATTTGTGCTCCTCCATCGTCACCCATGATCATCCTTTGAGAATCTTCTGGAGCGATCCATAGATCATGGTGATCTCCGTGCGGAGCATTTGCAGAACTGTAAGTCTTACCGCCATCGGTACTTGTATGATAATTCACATTGAGCACATATACCTTGTCTTCATCTTCGGAGTCGGCATAGATTCGTGTATAATACCAGGCACGTTGTCTCAGGCTACGATCGTCATTGATCAAATTCCAGGTTTCACCGGCATCGTCACTGCGATAAACACCTCCTTTATCTTTATTTTCAACAATAGCCCAGACTCTTTCGCTATTTGCAGGAGAAACGGTCACGCCAATGATCCCTAGAGTATCCTTCGGAAAACCTTTGTTTTCTGAAATTTTCTTCCAGGTTTCCCCGCTATCTGTACTTTTCCATAAAGCTGATCCTTCTCCTCCACTACTCAGACTATAAGGTGTGCGCTGAACATTCCAGGTACTCGCATATAAAATTCGCGGATTGTTGGGATCCATAATAAGATCTACTGCACCGGCATCTGCATTAGAAAAAAGTACTTTTTCCCAGTTTTTACCACCATCGGTAGATTTATAAACTCCCCGCTCTTCAGTAGGTTTGTAAATATTTCCGAGAACAGCTGCATATACAGTATTGTAATCCTTCGGATGAATAACGATTCTGGGAACATGCCGACTGTTTTTTAATCCAGCGGAGCTCCAGGTTTTCCCGGCATCTTCGGTTTTCCAGATTCCGTAGCCAGAAGAAACATTTCCACGAACCGTTTTTTCGCCACCACCCACATACATCACATTTGGATCGCTCTTAGCAACCTCAATGGCGCCAATGGATCCTCCAAAATAACCATCAGATATATTGCTCCAGCTGCGACCTCCATTCGTCGTTTTCCATACACCGCCACCTGCAGCTCCAAAATAGAAAAGATTTGGCTTACCGGGAACACCGGTTACTGCAGCACTTCGTCCACCTCGAAACGGACCAATTAGACGATATTCCAGAGCGCCGTAAAGTTCTTCGGAAATTTCCTGTGCAAAATGTTTTTGTGAATTGAAAAGAGTGGCGATCAGTAAAAGAACTGACAGCCTGAGTAGAGATTGATTCATAGAAAATCGTTTAGTCTGCTTTAAAGATAAGGATTTACTATAATTTTCAAGCTTCTGAAGTTTACCTGAGCGTATGCCGAATCTCACGATTCAGAAAATAGGCAGTAATGATCGTAGAAAGTACATCGGCAATTGGAAAAGAGATCCAGACGCCAAGCTCTCCATAGTACTTCGGAAGAATTAGCACCAGCGGAATAAAGAGAAATCCCTGTCGCGATAGAGTAAGCAAAAATGCTGGCACAGCTTTCCCGATGGCCTGGAAATAAGCGGCGCCAATTAGCTGAATAGTTACAATTGGAATCGCTGCAAAAACCCAGCGCATTGCTGAAGGTGTTTGCTCCAGAATACTTGGTTCCGTAGTAAATATTGCGACAATATCTGGCGCGAAAATCATGATTCCGGCAAAGATTAGCAGCCCCATCAGGAAAGAATATAAAATAGCAGTATTGATACTTTTTCGAACCCTGCTGAAGTTCTCTGCCCCATAATTAAAACCGGCAATAGGCAAAAATCCCTGGGTGACTCCAAGTACCGGGAAGAGTGCGAACATAAGCATACGCGCAATGATCGCATATACGGTGATCGATTCTTCTCCACCTAGATCAAAAAGAATATTATTCATTAAAAGATAGGTAACGCTTACTACAGCCTGCCTGGCCAGAGTGACCACTCCCAATGCTGAAATTTCCTTCAGAATAGGAAAATCCATATTGAAATGAGAAAAACTGATCTTTAATTCTGAGTTCTTCGAGAGAAAAAACCAGATAATATAAGCCATGCAGAAGAAATAGGATGCGGTTGTTGCCAGGGCGGCACCTTCCATTCCCATATTCAGCTTATTAATAAAGATATAATCCAGAATTAGATTGACCACGGAAGGAATGATCATCGCGATCATGGCAAAACGAGGTTTTCCCTCAGCACGAATTACGTTGTTCCCCATCATAGCCAGCGCCAGCATTGGGACACCGCAGAGTACGATGATATAATAAATTTTTGCAGGATCGAAGATCTCGCCCATTCCTCCAAATGCAGGGATGAGATCATCAACAAATATCAATCCCGGAATGACCAGACCTATAGATAAAACTAAGGTAAGGGTGATCTGGTTTCCAAAGGTTCGTAAGGCTTTGGAATCTTCGTTGGCGCCAAGTGCCCGGGAGATGATCGAACTTCCACCAATGCCTATAGCCATTCCTAAAGCCGCTATAAAAAAAGAGACAGGCAATACAACATTGATGGCCGCAATTGCGATCGGGCCTATCCAGTTTCCAACAAATATAGTATCTACCAGGATGTTCAAGGACATCACCAATATTCCTACAGATGCCGGTAAAGCTTGTTGAATAAGAAGTTTACCAATGGGTTTATCACCCAGTTCTTTAGAATTACGAACGGCCATTAAGCCTCCACCGGAGTTTGCTGGGTTGCCCACTCATCGATCCATCTGGATAATACTTTTACCCAATCTTCACGATCGTTCAAACATGGAACTACAGAGAAATCTTTTCCGCCAACTTCATGGAAGATCTCTTCGCCTTCCATGGCAATTTCTTCCAGTGTTTCCAGACAATCTGACACGAAAGCCGGAGTTACAATGGCTAATTTCTTCATTCCCTGTTTTCCAAATCTTTCGATGGTTCTATCTGTATATGGCTTTAGCCATGGGTCGAATCCTAATCTTGACTGGAAGGAAACGCTATAAGTATTTGGCTTCATTCCCAAATGTTCCGCAACCAACCTGGTGGTTTCAAAGCACTGGTGGCGATAACAGAACTGGTGAGCAGTTGATGCCGTCTGGCAACAGGAGCCGTCTATCTTACAATGTGAACTGGTCACATCGCTTTTACGAATATGTCTCTCGGGAACGCCATGATAAGAAAATAACAAGTGCTCGTATTCTTTTCCTTCAAGATTTTCTGCGATACTGTTTGCCAGTGTTCGCACGTAATCTGGATGATTATAAAATGGTGGCACTGTTGTAAAGCTCATCTCAGGAAAAAATTCCTTGCGTAGCTCTTCAGCCAAAACAAGAATAGTTTCAGTAGTAGCCATGGCGAATTGTGGATACAATGGAAAAAGCAGCACTTCGTCCACTCCTTTATCCTTCAATTCCTGTAAGCCTTGTTTTATATTTGGAGTTCCATACCTCATTGCCAAAGCAATTGGTACAGATGTCTTTTCATCAATTTTATTCTGAAGTCTTTCAGAGAGTACAATTAGCGGAGAACCTTCATCCCACCAGATCTTCTGGTAAGCTTCAGCAGATTTTTTAGGACGGGTGTTTAATACAATTCCCTTTACCAGTAGTGTTCTGGCCCAGTATGGCACATCGATCACTCGCTCATCCATAAGGAATTCACCTAAATATTTCTTGACATCTTTGGGGTCGGTACTGTCTGGAGAACCCAGATTTACCAGCAATACGCCTTTACTCATAATTTTTCTTTTTCAACTCAAAAATAATACTAACTGGTCTATTGAAATACAATTCATAATTAGTGTTCTCTATGATTCAATAATCAGTTAGCTAACCGACAATGTATATTTCTTCGGCGTGGTTCCAAATTTCTTTTTAAAACCGGCAATAAAGTGACTCGCCGTACTGTAACCAACCTTCAGTCCTACTTCATTTACGTTATATTCACCTGTCTCCAGAAGCTTGCGTGCATATTCCATTTTATAATCGAATAGAAAGCTATAAACCGAATCGCCATAAATTTGCTTAAAACCTTCTTTTAGCTTTTTAAGACTAAGTCCAATTTCATCTGAAAGTTCCTGCAGGGATGGTGGCTCTGCCATTCTTGCGATCACGATATCTTTTGCTCTTCTTATCTTCTTGATATTCTCTTCATCACTCAAAAACGGACATTGTTCCAGATCTGGATTCTCCGCTTTATTAAAGTACAGACTTAATAATTCGAAAGCTTTCGCTTTAAAATAAAGATTTTTGATACTGGGAGTCAGATTAAAATTCATGATCTGGTTTAAAACTACCGCGGTTGAAGGTGAGACCTGAGCATCCTTATAATATTTCTTATCCTTATTGTCACCACTTAAAAAAGTGATATAATCTGCTTCCTGCGAAAACAGAGCGTGAAATTTCTTAATGGAAATAACCAGAGAAATTAACCAACTCTCTTTTTCCATGGATAAATGCAGTGGCAGATCGCGCTGGGGATTGTATAATAAAAGTGAATTCTCTTCAGGAAGTGGTAATTCATAACTCCCGCTATTGAAAAGAAACTTGCTGTTCCCCTTCACATTGAAGTGAAATTGAATAAAACTATTATCAATTTCGCGGGACATGATCTTATTCTCATCTGTATCATTCTGAAACTTCAGAATATAGAAACCATCTTCGATCTTGATTTCTTCTGAAATACTTACAGCGTTATTTTTTTTGCTTTCATCCATCCTCGGAAATTTTATTTATTTAGAATCAGTCTAAACAAATCTATTCACAACAGCTTTGTTTACTACAAAAATAGCGCATTTTGAAGTTTAGGACTTTAAAAAGCTGATAAATATCATCTATCGACACATTTAGTGCCTCTAGCGTTATTTTTTGAAATACTCTTCTGCTATTTTTGCAAGCGTATTCCAAATCGATACATGGAAGATTATCACATTTCAAGAGGTAAGCATTTTTATACGATAGGTTTAAGCTACAAAAAGGCTGATGCCGAGATCCGTGGACACTTCAGTCTTACGGAACAAGCGAAAGAAAATTTGTTGCAACAGGCCGGCCGCGAAGGTATCGATGGTATTCTTTTAACTTCCACCTGTAATCGTACTGAAATTTACGGTTTCGCAGAACATCCTTTCCAGTTGATCAAATTGCTTTGTGAACATACTCATGGAACAGTAGAGGAATTTGAGAAAGTAGCTTACGTTTATAAGAACAAACAGGCCATTGCTCATATGTTCAGGGTTGGAACAGGACTGGACAGCCAGATCCTGGGTGATTTTGAAATTATAAGTCAGTTAAAAGTAGCCTTTGTACGTTCCAAAAAACTTGGATTGGTAAATGCATTCCTGGAAAGATTGGTAAATGCTGTTATCCAGGCCAGTAAAAGAATTAAGAACGAGACAGAGATTTCGAGTGGAGCGACTTCAGTTTCATTTGCCTCTGTACAGTATATATTAAAGAATATAGAGAATGTTTCAGATAAGAACATTCTTCTCTTCGGAACAGGAAAAATAGGACGTAATACCTGCGAAAATCTGGTAAAGCATACCCGGAATAACCATATCACCTTAATCAACAGAACAAAGGATAAAGCTGAAAAAGTTGCCGGTAAATTTGATCTTATCGTGAAGGATTATGCAGATCTACAGGCAGAGATCAGGAATAGTGATATTTTGATCGTTGCTACCGGAGCTCAGAATCCTACAGTTTCGAAAGAACTTATTTATTCTAAAAAAGATCTTTTGATCCTTGATCTTTCTATTCCGAAGAACGTTTCAGAAGATGTTGAAGAATTGCCCAACGTGCAATTAATTCATCTAGATCATTTATCGCAAATGACCGATGAAACGCTGGAAAGAAGAAAACAATTCATTCCGCAGGCAAAAGAGATCATTGCTGAAGTTGAAAACGATTTCAATCAATGGCTGGAAACGAGAAAGTTTGCACCAACGATTAAAGCTTTAAAGAAAAAGCTAAGATCTATGAAAGATGATGAACTGGACTTCCAGCGTAAAAAAATGTCGGATTTTAATGATGAACATGCTGAAATTGTAAGCAATCGTATCATCCAGAAGATCATGAAACATTTTGCAAATCACCTCAAAGGAGATACTGAAACCACGGACGAAAGCCTGGAATTGATCCATAAGGTCTTTCAACTCGAAGAAGTTACCAAATGAGCAAAGTAATTCGAATTGGCACTCGCGATAGTGAATTAGCGATGTGGCAAGCCCGCACCGTACAGAATGCACTGGAGCGAACTGGTCATAAAAGTGAACTGGTTCCTGTAAAATCTACTGGCGACCTCAATCTAGATCAACCTTTATATGAAATGGGAATCACCGGGATTTTTACAAAAACCCTGGATGTTGCCATGATCAAAGGCGAAGTAGATATTGCTGTTCATTCCATGAAAGATGTCCCTACGGCTCTACCAAAGGGAATTGTGGAAGCAGCAGTGATGAAACGAGCGAGCAATAAGGATATTCTGGTTCACAAAGGAACTGACTTTCTGGATAACAAAAAAGGAAAGATCGCTACAGGTAGCCTACGCCGTAAAGCGCAATGGTTGCACAAATATCCAGATCACGAGGTCGTGGATCTTCGCGGGAATGTAAATACCCGCATGCAAAAACTTGAAGATAATGACTGGAATGGCGCCATATTCGCAGCTGCCGGACTGGAGCGTATCGAGATCAAACCAGAGAACTTTATTGATCTAAACTGGATGATCCCGGCACCGGCTCAGGGTGCGATGTTAATCGTAGCCATGGAGAAAGACGAAGAAAGCCGTAAAGCACTAGCTCTTTTGAACCACCAGGAATCTCAAATTTGTGTACACGTTGAACGTGAATTCCTTAAAGTTCTTGAAGGTGGTTGTACCGCTCCAATTGGAGGCTTAGCCAGAATTCATGCTGGTCATATACATTTTCTTGGAGCACTTTTCAGTCTTGATGGTTCTAAGAAAATAGAAGTAGAAAAAAGCGTTCCGGTTTCACAAGTGAATGGATTAGGAACGATCTGCGCTCAGGAAGTTTTAAATAATGGAGGTCGTGAATTAATGCAGCATATTAAAACTGCTTTAAATAATTGATGAATGCCTACCGTAATTTCCACGAAAAAACTAGCACTCAACCAGAAGGAACTACTTTTAAATAGTGGGATTGGATTCGCGGAGTATGATGCTATCGAAATAGAATTTCTGAATTTTGATCTGCCTGAACAAACTATCCAGAATGCCATTTTTACCAGCAAGAATTCATTAAAAGCAATCACATCAAAGCAAATTGATATCACTAATTGCTTTTGTGTAGGAGAGAAAACTGCAATAATGGCTAAGGAGATGGGTTACAATGTTCTGGAAACTACAGCCTATGCTCATGATTTGGCAAATATCATCATCCAGAATTATCCTGATCGGGAATTTCAGTTTTTCTGTGGTTATTCGAGACTTGATAAACTTCCGGAGATGCTTCAGCAGCAAAATATAGCGCTTAAGGAAATTAAGGTTTATAAAACTGCGTTGAACATTCAGCAATTTCGTTCAGATTACGACGGAATTCTATTTTACAGCCCAAGTGGAGTGAAAAGCTATACCAGCAAAAATACGATTAACTCCATTGCATTTTGCATTGGAGATACAACTGCTTCCGAAGCAAAAAGACATACTACCAGCATCGTAACTCCGGGAACGCCCGGCATTGAAAACCTGATCGCCATGGTAGCAAAAACATTTAGAAAAGACTTAAAACATCAGCAATGATCAAGAATGACCTTTTTTTAAAAGCACTTAGAGGTGAAAGCGTAGAACGTCCACCAGTTTGGATGATGAGACAGGCAGGAAGATATCTTCCTGATTTTATGAAGCTTAAAGAAAAATATGACTTTTTCACCCGTTGTCGTACTCCTGAACTTGCTACTGAAATTACGGTAATGCCAATTCGCCAGGTAGGTCCAGATGCTGCGATTCTTTTTAGCGATATTCTCGTGGTGCCACAGGCAATGAACATCGAGGTGGAGATGAAGCCTGGTGTTGGCCCGTGGTTGCCAAATCCTGTAGATACTCCCGCAAAAGTAGAACAGGTGATCGTACCAGATGTGCACGAAACTCTTGGCTATGTTTTTGACGCGATCAAGCTTACAAAACAGGAATTAAATGATGAAGTACCGCTCATAGGATTCGCCGGTTCACCATGGACCATTCTATGTTACTGTGTACAGGGACAGGGATCTAAAACTTTTGATAAGGCGAAAAGATTCTGTTTCATGGAACCTATCGCTGCGCATAAATTACTTCAAAAAATTACTGATACTACCATCGCATACCTGAAAGAAAAAGTAAAAGCCGGTGTAGATGCCGTACAGCTTTTCGATTCTTGGGGAGGATTGCTGGAGCCTAATGATTACAAAGAATTCTCATGGCAGTATATGCAACAGATCATCGATGCTTTAAAAGATGAAGTTCCTGTAATTGCTTACGGAAAAGGATGTTGGTTTGCCTTAAAAGATATGTCACAATCTGGAGCAGCTGCTCTTGGAGTAGACTGGACCTGTGATGCTCGAAATGCTCGTTATTTAAGTGGCGGACAGATCACTTTGCAAGGGAATTTTGATCCTGCCAGGCTTTATTCCAAACCAATCGAAATTAAATATATGGTGAACGATATGATCAAAGCCTTCGGAAAAGATCGTTATATCGCCAACCTTGGTCATGGTATTTTACCAAATATTCCTGTAGATAATGCGAAAGCTTTCGTAGACGCTGTCAAGGAATACAGAGAGTAAGCCAACACTAAAAAATTACAAGAACCGAACCCAAGCTGAAAAGTTTTCATGAGCATGAAAGAACAATTTTACAGATATATTGAGCAGTTGCAGGATTCAATCACTTCAAAACTGGAGGAGATCGATGGCGGCGCCAAATTCAAAGAAGATATCTGGAAAAGAAATGAAGGCGGGGGCGGTAGAACCCGTGTGATCGAAAATGGAAATGTTTTCGAAAAGGGAGGTGTGAACATCTCTGCGGTTCACGGCCCACTGGCTCCTGCCATGCAAAGCTATTTTAAAGTTGGGGATGTGGACTTTTTTGCCTGCGGACTCAGCCTTGTGCTTCATCCCAAAAACCCAATGGTTCCAACGGTTCATGCCAACTGGCGCTATTTTGAAATGTACGAGAAAGACGGTACTGTGATCGACCAGTGGTTTGGTGGAGGTCAGGATCTTACTCCTTATTATCTTTTCGAGGAAGATGCGAAACACTTTCACTATACCTGTAAGAAAGCATGTAATCCTCATGGATTTTCTTTCTATTCAGATTTTAAGAAGAAGTGCGATGAATATTTCTGGAATGGACATAGAAATGAAGCCAGAGGAATAGGCGGACTTTTCTTTGATTATCTAAAGGAGAATGATCGTATGAAGATTGCCGACTGGTATGATTTTGTGACCGATGTTGGTGATTCATTTTTACAGGCTTATGTCCCGATCGTGGAGAAACGCAAGAATTTGCCTTATTCTGAAGAGAATAGAAAATGGCAGGAAATTCGACGTGGACGCTACGTAGAGTTCAATCTTGTACATGATAAAGGAACTTTATTTGGACTAAAGACCAACGGAAGAATAGAAAGTATCCTGATGAGCCTTCCACCACACGTACAATGGGTTTATGATCATCATCCTGAACCTGGAAGTGAAGAAGAAAAACTCATACAGGTGCTTGAAAGACCTGTGAACTGGGTTTAAAATATACTGCGCCGCAGCAATACTAAAAAATTGAAACAATGCTTAGAAGAAACCGAAGACTACGTACGAACGAATCTGTAAGATCACTGGTAAGAGAAACTTTTATTTCTCCAAACGATTTCCTGGTTCCAATTTTTGTGGTAGAAGGAAAACAGGTTAAGGAGGAAATCGCTTCCATGCCCGGTTATTATAGATATAGTCTTGATCTTCTAAAGCAGGAAATAAAAGAATTATGGAGCCTCGGCTTAAAGTCGGTTTTGCTTTTTGTAAAGGTTCCAGATGAATTAAAAGACAATGCGGGTACTGAAGCTATAAATCCAGATGGATTGATGCAAAGAGCCGTGAAAACCGTGAAAGATGTCGCGCCAGAAATGGTTATCATGACAGATGTTGCCCTGGATCCATATTCCTCTTATGGTCACGATGGGATAGTAAATGACGGGAAGATCCTGAACGATGATACCACCGCGATCCTGGCAGAGATGGCTTTATCTCATGCGAAAGCAGGCGCAGATTTTGTAGCGCCCAGTGATATGATGGATGGCAGAATCTTTGAGATGAGAACTTTACTCGAGGACGAAGGTTTTCATGATACAGGCATTATGAGCTATTCTGCAAAATACGCTTCTGCGTTTTATGGTCCGTTTAGAGATGCTCTGGATTCTGCTCCAGGCTTTGGTGATAAAAAAACCTACCAGATGGATCCTGCCAATCGGGATGAAGCTATCAAGGAAACTTTGATGGATATCGAGGAAGGTGCAGATATCGTGATGGTGAAGCCAGGTCTTTGTTATCTGGACATTGTTCGCGACATTAAGAATGCTGTAAACGTACCTGTTGCGGTCTACCAGGTAAGTGGTGAATATGCGATGATCAAAGCTGCAGCAGAGAAGGGATGGCTGGACCACGACGCTGTGATCCTGGAACAGTTAACTGCTATAAAGCGTGCCGGGGCTAATATGATCGCCTCGTATTTTGCAAAAGATGCCGTGAAATTAATTTCCTGATTTTTAGAAAAATATAAGACTACTTCTGTTTTTACAATCAGTTTTTGGCTTAACATTGTTGTATGAAATCCAGTAAATTTTTATGGATAAACTTGCTACTGCTTCAGGTATTCCTACTTGGTGGTACGAATGTTTATGCTACTGAAGTTTCTACGGAAATAAAGCCTACTGATGAATTTCACTTTACTCAGGCACATAGTAACAAGAACGCATATCTGCCGGATGAAGCTTTTTCTTTTTCTGAAAAAGTAAATGCTGAAGAGTCCGATTTCTCAAAATTCTTCGGAAGCCTTGATAGTTTTGAAGCGGTAATTTCAGAAGAAAGAGAAGTTCTACAGATTTTTACAAGTTTCAGGTATCATTTTCACCTGAAGAAAATCCTCTTTCCATTCCATAGTTTCTGGTAAATAGAATGAATTACGTCAAGCTGATTAAGGTATAAATACCTGAAAAGCACCATTTATTTCATTTTAAATACTAAGTCAATATGGATACTATATCTCTTATTTTAGGGCTGGGACTTCTGGCTCTCTTCGCAATACCTATTATTTATCTTATTTTAAAAAGCAATGCTCAAACTTCAAAAGTGAAGCAACGAGCTTATGATTTTGCTACCCAGAATAAACTCAAAATTGACGAGTTCGAACAGGTTGGCACCACGATCATAGCACTGGACGTGAGCAATAAAAAGATCATCTTCAGCAATGCTGAAATTGAGGATCAATTTGAGATCATTGATCTTACTCAATATGCCACAATACAGTTGCAACAGGATCTACAGGCCAGAAATTCAGAAAAAATTCAGTTTCTGGCCTTAAATTTCGCCGCTAAGCAAAAGCAAAGTTCTAAGTCTATTTGCTTCTACGATGAAGCCGGTAGTGACATTATTGCTCCTGAAATAAGATTGCAGCAGGCACGAAAATGGGAAACTAAAATAACTCCTTTAATCGCTGCTTAACCTTCAGCAAAAAATCCAGAAAGGTCTTTCGAACATGAAAGACCTTTTTTGTTTTATAATTTCTTTTTAAATATTTGAATTGAGAATACATAAATTAGCCAGTCTAACTTATTTAAGTGCATGGGATTACTGATCATTTTTGCCGTATTATCAATATTTTTTTCTTTTATGTGCTCCATTCTGGAAGCTACATTACTGAGTATAACACCATCCTATATCAAGATCAGGAAAAAGGAAGGAAAGAGCTACGCTAAAGATCTGGCAAATCTAAAGAAGGATATAGACAAGCCGCTTATCGCAATTCTTACCATAAATACCATTGCTCATACCGTAGGAGCTATTCTTGTGGGTGTTCAGGCTGAAAAGACCTTCGGTGATGGTGGAAATTCTGTGATGATCGTGTCAGCAATCATGACTTTAGCGATCCTCGTGCTTTCAGAAATTATTCCGAAGACCATTGGAGCTACCTACTGGCAATCTTTAGGTAATTTTACCGCAAAAACTCTTAATATTATGATCTTCCCGCTTAAGTACACGGGAATTCTATGGCTAATGATGCTTACTACAAAGCTGATCGGGAAATCTGCACATGTAAGCACGATGAGCCGTGAAGAATTTGCTGCGATCACTGATGCTGCGGAAGAAGAGGGTGTTTTCGAAGAAAGCGAAACTACGGTTATCAAGAACTTACTCGTTTTCAAATCTATCGAAGCTAAAGACGTGATGACCCCATTTTCAGTAGCGATCGTAGAAGACGAAAGTATGAGTCTGAGCGATTTCTATTCCAACCATAAAAACCTGAAATTCTCGAGAATTCCTGTTTATAAGGAGAAGTCTAATAATGTCTCTGGATTTATTCTGAAAGATGATGTGTTGGAAGCTATGATCGATGAACATGGTGAGCAACCTCTAAGTAACATTAAAAGAGATATCCTGGTGACGAACGACAATACACCTATTCCTGAATTGTTCGAGATCTTCGTTGAAAAGCGCGCTCATATTTCCATGATCGTGGATCAATTTGGTAATACCACCGGGATCGTAACCATGGAAGACATTATCGAAACATTATTGGGGCTGGAGATCATGGATGAAAGCGATAGTGTGGAAGACATGCAGGTACTTGCCAGAAAGAACTGGGAACGCCGTGCAAAACGCCTCGGACTCATCCAGAGAAAACAGGACCAGGAAACTACTTCTACTTCAGATAATAGTGATGAACCTGCTGTAGATGAAACAGGCAAGCATTAAAACCCCACTTGGGATCGCGACAATCCTTGGGGACGAAAACGGAATTCACGAGATAAAAGTTGATGATTCTACCGAGGAATCTTCAGAAATACCGGAAGTTTTAAAGTCAGTAATCCTTCAGCTTCAGCAATACTTTTCAGGAAAGAGACAGAGTTTTGATCTACAATTGAATCCGAAGGGAACCGACTTTCAGAAGAAAGTCTGGGAAGAACTTAAAAATATCCCTTATGGAGCTACAGTTTCATATCTTGATCTATCGCGTAAACTTGGCGATGAGAAGGCAATTAGAGCCGTAGCCTCTGCCAATGGAAAGAATCCGCTATGGATCGTTGTTCCCTGTCATCGTGTAATTGGAAGTGATGGTTCTCTTTCTGGTTATGCTGGCGGTTTGCATCGCAAAAAATGGTTGCTGGATCTGGAAAACCCACCTTTACAGCAAAGTCTGTTCTAAATTTGCTAATTTCAGAGCATGAAAAAGATTTTCAAGCTCCTCCTATATATTGCATTATTTATCGTTGTTCTATCCATAGGTCTTTATTTAACAGGTTATGAATATATTTTGCGTGCAGTACAAACCACCTATTTAAATGGACACAAAACTGCTTTTATCGATGATCATCCCTACTTTGATAACGCCATTATTGAGAATGGAGAAAACATTCAGGAATGGCCGCTGGCAAAAGATTATAATAGTATCAAAGCAACCAGAAGTCTCGATAGTCTGCATAACGAACTGGAGACCGCTGCTTTTTTAATCATTCAGAACGACAGCCTGGTCTATGAAAATTATTATCAAGAATATGGTGCTGCGAGCCAGACGAATTCCTTTTCCATGGCTAAAAGTGTGGTTAGCTTACTTATGTACAAGGCAATCCAGGATGGATACCTTGAAAATATTGAGCAGCCTGTAGAAAACTTTTTCCCTCAGTTTGACAAGAAACTTAAAATCGGAGATCTTTCCTCGATGGCTTCAGGGCTTAACTGGAATGAAAATTATTACAATCCATTTGCATCGACTGCCCGTGCCTACTTTGGAAAAGATATTCGGGAGCAGGTACTGGATTTGAAAGTGATCAAAACTCCAGGAGAGGAATTTGAATATCTAAGCGGAAATACACAATTGCTCGCTATGGTCATTGAAAAGGCTACCGGTAGAAGCCTGAGTGAATACCTGAGCGAAAGCTTCTGGAAACCAATGGGAATGAACGATAGTGCGCTCTGGCAACTGGATAGTAAAGAATCTGGCATGGAGAAAGCGTACTGTTGTATCGCTACCAATGCGAGAAACTTTGGAAAATTTGGAAAATTATTACTGAATAACGGCCAGTGGAACGGCGATCAACTATTGGATGCTGCCTATATCGAACAGCTTTCAAAACCCAGATTCGAAGATTCACCATACTATGGCTACGGCTTCTGGCTAAGCGATTATAAAGATAAAGAGATCTATTATATGAGGGGCATTTTAGGTCAATACGTGATCATAATTCCTGAAGATGAGCTCGTGATCGTAAGGCTGGGTGAAAAACTCATTCGGAAAGATGATGATAAACATTACGAAGATTTCTATCGTTATGTTGACGAAACCTACAAAATGATTGGGAATCGTAATCAGTGATATCTCTCTGATTAGAACACAAAAAAAGCCGGAATAAATCCGGCTTAGAATTTATAATTGCATTTCAGGAATATCGCCTTCAACAATGAGTTTTCCTTCCGTAGCATTTTGAACGTCTTCTACACTTACACCCGGTGCCGTTTCAAGCAATTTAAAGCCATTATCGGTTACTTCTATCACCGCAAGGTTAGTTACGATCTTAGTAACACAGCCAACGCCAGTAAGCGGCAGAGAACATCTTTTCAGCAATTTGGACTCTCCGGCCTTGTTGGTATGCATCATGGCCACGATGATATTTTCTGCTGAAGCCACCAGGTCCATGGCGCCTCCCATTCCTTTTACCATTTTGCCCGGGATCTTCCAGTTGGCGATATCTCCGTTTTCAGCAACTTCCATAGCTCCAAGAATCGTAAGATCGACATGTTTCCCTCGTATCATCCCAAAACTTGTGGCAGAATCGAAAAAACTTGCTCCGGGTCTGGCAGTGATCGTTTGTTTCCCGGCATTTATAAGATCTGCATCCTCCTCTCCATCCAGGGGAAAACGACCCATTCCCAGAATTCCATTTTCACTCTGGAACTCTACCTGAATATCATCCCGAACAAAGTTTGCCACTAATGTAGGAATCCCTATTCCAAGATTTACATAATATCCGTCTTTTACTTCTTTAGCAATTCGTTGTGCTATTCCGTTTTTATCTAGTGCCATCGCTTAATCTTTTTGTCTAACCGTACGTTGTTCAATTCTCTTCTCGTAATCCTTTCCCTGGAAAATTCTTTGTACGAAAATTCCCGGTACGTGGATATGGTTTGGATCCAGTTCTCCAGGCTCGACAAGTTCTTCCACCTCAGCTACGGTGATCTTCGCTGCACCACACATGACCGGATTAAAGTTTCTGGCTGTTCCTTTAAAAATAAGGTTCCCAGCTCTATCCCCTTTCCAGGCTTTTACAAAAGCGAAATCTGCCTTGAAAGCTTCTTCAAGTACGTACATTTTTCCGTCAAACTCTCTTGTTTCCTTGCCTTCTGCAACTTCAGTTCCATAACCTGCTGGTGTATAGATCGCAGGAAAACCTTGTTGTGCTGCCTGGCATCTTGCTGCTAGCGTTCCCTGCGGAATCAATTCCACCTCAAGTTCACCGCTAAGCATTTGTTTCTCGAAAATGGCATTTTCACCTACATATGAGGAAATCATTTTATCGATCTGTTTCTTGTGAAGTAATTGCCCAAGTCCAAAATCATCTACACCTGCATTATTAGAAATACAGGTAAGATTTTTAATATTAAGGCGTACCAGTTCAGAAATGGCGTTCTCCGGAATTCCGCAGAGTCCAAAACCACCTAGCATAAAAGTCATTCCGTCTTTTACACCTTGTGTAGCCTTCTGTACGCTATCAACCGTTTTTATGATCATTTTTTCAGAATTTAATCCGAAAATACAAAATTTAAAAGGTCAATACAATGACTGAAGTTGGCTTAATTAAATAATTCAGAATTATAATACTGAATTACTGAAGATTATTTAAAAATCAAGCTCGTCTGGAACCGAATCGTCATTTGAACTATTCGAGTTATAGCTTGCACAATCTATTGCAATGCTCAAATTCTCCGGTCTTTCAAAAGCTTCTTTGGACACATTGAGATCTGGATTTGCATACACATCTTTCATATACATCCCCCAGATTGGCAGTGCCATGGTAGCTCCCTGACCATACTGTATTCCTGGAAAATGCACTGCACGATCTTCAGCTCCTACCCATACTCCGGTTACAAGATCTGGCACCATTCCCATAAACCAACCATCACTTTGATTTTGCGTGGTCCCTGTTTTACCTGCGATCGGGTTTTTAAAATCGTACGGATAACCGGTCATCACATCCTTGTAAAACGCATTGGTGGTTCCCCAGGTATTACGAAGTCTGGTTCCTGAACCTCCCTGTGTTACGCCCTCCAATAGGTTTACAGTCACGTACGCTGCTTCTTTGCTAAGAACATCCCTGGTTTCAGGAACGTTTTGATAAAGTACAGTCCCATTCTTGTCTTCAATACGATTGACCATCACCGGTTTGATATAAACTCCCTGGTTCGCAAATGTGCTGTATGCAGAAACCATCTCAAAAAGACTGATATCTGCCGTTCCCAGTGCGATCGAAGGTACTGCGGGCACGTTTCTAGTATCGATACCAAGTTTTCCAAGTAGATCGATTACGGGTCCTGGACCTGTTTTATCGATCAATCGCGCGGTAATGGTATTTACAGAGTTTGCCAGCGCCTGTTTAAGCGAAAGCATTCCTGAATATTTATTATCACTGTTTCTAGGCGCCCAATCTTTCATGTTTCCATGTTTACCGGCCTCGATCGTAAATTTAGATCTTGGCAAGGTATCACAAGGTGAAAATTTTAGCTGGTCTATTGCAGTTGCGTACACAAAGGGTTTAAAGGTTGAACCTACCTGTCTTTTCCCCTGCTTAACGTGCTCGTATTTGAAATGCTTAAAGTCAATTCCTCCAACCCAGGCTTTCACTTCGCCGGTTTGAGGAACCATAGACATCATTCCTGCTTGCAAAAATGCTTTATAGTAAAGAATGGAATCTCGCGGAGTCATTACCGTATCAATGTTTCCTTTCCAGCTAAAAACTCTCATTTCTGCTTTCTCTTTAAAGGACTTCTTTATCTCAGCATCAGATTTTCCCTGTGCTTTCATTTGCTTCCAGCGGGCAGAAACTCTCATCGCATTCTGTATACTGGACTCTACCTCATCTTCCGTAATATCGCGGAAAGGGGCCGTTGGATTTTTCTCGTTCTGGCGATCAAATGATTTCTGAAGATTGGCGATATGACTGGTGACTGCATTCTCTGCGTATTCCTGCATTTTTGAATCAATGCTGGTGTAAATCTTGAGTCCGTCACGATATAAACTATACTCAGATCCATCTGGCTTCGGATTTTCTTCGATCCATTCTTTCATGAAGCCCTGAAGGTAAGCTCTAAAATAAGTTGCCATTCCCTCATCATGCCCTTCCGGAGTAAATTCAATTTTCATTGGTAACTTCTGAAGAGAATCGGTTTCCTGTTCAGAAATAAAACCATTACGATTCATTTGCTCGAAAACCTGATTTCTTCTGGATTCAACCAGTTCTGGTCTTCGCATTGGATTGTATAGCGCCGAGTTCTTCAGCATTCCTACCAGAACTGCCGACTCTTCTATTTTCAATTCTGAAGGTTCCTTATCGAAATAGATCTTGGAAGCAGAACGAATTCCCACCGCCTGGTAGATAAAATCGTATTTATTGAAGTACATGGTAATGATCTCTTCCTTGGTGTACTGGCGTTCCAGTCTTGTTGAAATCACCCATTCCTTCACTTTCTGAAATACACGTTCCACATCGTTCTGTGCAACATCTTCAGTAAATAATTGTTTTGCTAACTGTTGCGTAATGGTACTCGCGCCACCTCTTGTTCCCAAATAGACTGCAGCTCTGGCGGTTCCTTTCGCATCGATTCCTGCATGCTGATAAAAACGTTCATCTTCAGTAGCAATCAGGGCCTGTACCAAATGATCTGGCAGATCTTCATACTTGATTGGGGTTCTGTTCTCGCTGTAATATTTCCCAAGGGTTTCTCCATCTGCGGAAAAGATCTCGGTAGCAAGGTTGTTTTCAGGGTTTTCGAGTTCACCGAAAGAAGGCATCTTTCCGAAGAATCCCCAACCTGCAAAAAGAAAAATTAGAATTCCAGCTAGAATCCCAATTCCGAATAATGTCCAGAAACCTACGATATACTTGCGATTGCTATGCGCTGGTTTCTTTGTTTTCTTGGTAGTAGCGGCCATTTATATGCTAAAAATTAATTGTCGTTCTTTTCAATTCTGAATCCTATATCGGTAATTCCTTCCAGTTCTTCGATACCGTCCACATCACCATTCTTGCGCATCGCCTGTTGTATGCTCACTTTGTAATTGCCTGATTCTTCAAATTTCACGTCTTCCTTATACCAGAGTTTGCTTTCCTTGATATCTCCAAAACCTTCCCCAAGCCATTTTCCATCTGGTCGAGCCATTTCATACTCGAGAGTATCGCTAATCACCTTTCCCTGCGGGAACCTGATTTCGGTGATTAAAAACAAATTACTGTAAGCGTACTGGTTATTGTTTCGCACATTAATAAACAGGTCATATACCTTTGTAGAGTCCAGTTCGTCCAGTTCAAAAGTGACCACTGAATCTTTATGCCAACGCTGTACCGCCTGGTATTCATCAAAAACCCGTTTTTCATCACAGCCAACTGTAAGCGCTGAAACAAAAATTAATAGGCAAAAAACTTTACGCATTCTTGGACTTTGTAGGGTTTGGTTTGCGTTTCTTTCTTTTCTTATTACGTTTCTTACTTTGTTGCTGTTTTGGTTTATCAAAACGCGTAAGACTATCTTCACCGCCAGAATTATTAAATCCTTTTGTTTTTTCTTCGCTTAGGATCACTTCTGTTTCATATTCTTCCAGGCTAGTAGCCGCTTCACCTTTTTTGTTCAGGGCTACGATCTTATTGGCCTGTTCCGGACTCAACTGGTGCCAGTTCATCCATTCTCCTTCATAAGCATACCAGAGCGCACCTTTAAAAATGTCAATTTTTTGACATACGGCAGTTCCTTTCTTGGTCTTTAACTTAACGTCGGTTTTTGGAAAAGATTTTAATGCTTCCAGATAAGTATCCAATTCATAGTTCAGGCAGCATTTTAATTTCCCGCATTGTCCTGCAAGTTTCTGAGGATTAAGGGATAATTGCTGATATCTCGCTGCTGAAGTGCTAACAGATCTAAAGTCTGTAAGCCAGGTCGAACAGCAAAGTTCTCGACCACAGGAACCAATTCCTCCAAGCCTGGCCGCTTCCTGTCGAAGTCCGATCTGTTTCATTTCAATACGGGTATTGAATTCCCGTGCGAACTCCTTAATTAATTGTCGAAAATCCACACGATCTTCCGCAGTGTAGTAAAAAGTAGCTTTAGAACCATCTCCCTGAAACTCGATATCGCTTATTTTCATGCTTAGATTAAGCCTGATCGCGATCTGTCTTGATCGTTGTTTGATCTTCTCCTCGCGCTCTCTTCCTTCCTGCCAGATATCGATATCTCTCTGAGAAGCTTTACGGTAGATCTTCAGAACTTCTTCGGAATCCTGCGCAACTTTTTTCTTCTTCATCTGTACGCGAACGAGCTCACCGGTAAGACTAACCTGTCCTACATCGTGACCTGGGCTGGCTTCCGTAGCAACTACATCGCCAATACTAAGACTTAGATTTTCAGTATTTCTATAGAAGTGTTTACGGCCGTTTTTAAAACGTACTTCTACGATATTAAAAGGTTCCACGTCTCCCGGAAGAGACATGTTGGAAAGCCAGTCGAAAACGCTTAGTTTATTACAACTGTCTGTTCCACAGGTTCCGTTGTTCTTACATCCTTTCGGCTGACCGTCTTTGCCGGTCGAGCAACTTGTGCAAGCCATATGTTATATATATTGAGGGCGTAGCTTTAGATAGCCTGTAAAACATCATCCTGTCTAAGCGCTTTGCTTTTCTGGTGCAGGATCTCCTTCATCTTCACAGCCCAATACCGGGCATTCGGCATTCCCTAAAGTACCTCCTTGAGGTTCATAAAAATTTTCAACAGTAAATATACCAATATTAATTGGCTCCACCATTTAGAAGAAACTATTGCTTATAACGCAAAACTTCAGATCTTCCTTTTTTAAAGATCTTATTGCTGGCTCCTTTTCCTTTTCTCAATGCTTTCTGTTCTTCATAAGGTAAGGCATGGATCTCTTTACAATCTGTAGAACAACAATTATCCATTTTTTCAGCACATTCCTCACACTGAATGAATAACAGATGACAAGCTTCGTTCGCACAATTTACATGCGTATCACAAGCTTTTCCGCATTGATGACACTGTGCGATCACATCTTCTGAAATTCGCTCGGCGCGTCGATGATCAAAAACAAAGTTCTTTCCTATAAATTTATTTTCCAGTTGCTGATTTTCAACCTGACGGGTATATTCAATAATTCCGCCTTCAAGTTGATAAACATTCTGAAATCCTTTGTGTTTGTAATATGCACTAGCTTTTTCGCATCGAATCCCGCCAGTACAGTACATCACCAGGTTCTTATCTTCTTTATGATCTTTCAGATCCTCTTCGATAATATCAAGTGAATCCCGGAAGGTATCCACATCTGGTGTGATCGCGCCCTGAAAATGACCAATTTCGCTCTCATAGTGGTTTCTCATATCCACCAGAATTGTGTTTGGATCATTTATTAGTTCATTGAACCGGTTGGCATCCACGTGAATTCCCTTATTGGTTACATCAAAAGTATCATCATTAAGACCATCTGCTACGATCTTCTTACGCACTTTCACCTTCAGCTTCAGAAAGGACTTGATATCATGCTCTATGGCGATATTCAATCGAACATTTTCCAGGAAATAGATTTCATCCAGAAATTTCTTGAATTCATTGAATCGCCTGGCAGGAACTGAAAGCTGGGCATTAATACCTTCGTGCGCTACATAGATCCTCCCGAGAACATCCATCTGGTCCCAGGCGATAAAAAGATGATTTCTGAAAAGTTCGGGATTTCCGATTTTTGCGTAAGCATAGAAAGAGAGCGTAAGCCTGTCTTCACTGGCTTCTTCTAATAGTGCTTCCCTTTCCCTAGCGCTCAATTTATTGTACAGTTGCATGCTATACTAATATTTTAAGGGTTAAGAAAAATTTCGGCAAAGATACATTTTTAACTGAGGTGAGAAAATTTGAGAGTATTTCCAAAGCTTATCCAAATATTTGGAATAATTCCATAATTGTAGCTACATTTTTATTGTATTGCAACAAAACTTATATTATTTTAGCACACCTTAATTGGATATATTTTAAAACATATACATGAGCAACGAGAAAGAGAAAGAAGCGAAATTAAAAGCCTTAAAGCTTACCCTTGACAAAATGGATAAAACCTACGGAAAGGGTACCGTGATGAAAATGAGCGACCAGGTGGTCGTGGATGTAGACGCAATTTCTACAGGTTCACTTGGATTGGACCTTGCTTTGGGAGTTGGTGGATACCCAAGAGGAAGAGTGATCGAGATCTATGGTCCTGAATCTTCTGGTAAAACCACACTTACTTTACATGCGATTGCTGAAGCTCAGAAAAAAGGCGGTATTGCTGCTTTTATTGATGCAGAACATGCTTTTGATCGTTTTTATGCTGAAAAACTTGATGTTGATATTGATAACCTGATCATCTCTCAACCAGATAACGGTGAACAGGCGCTTGAAATAACAGATAATCTTATACGCTCTGGTGCGATCGATATTATTGTGATTGACTCCGTTGCGGCACTTACACCAAAGAGCGAGATAGAAGGTGAAATGGGTGATTCTAAAATGGGACTTCATGCGAGATTAATGTCGCAGGCACTTAGAAAACTTACTTCTTCAATTAGCAAAACAAATTGTACGGTGATCTTTATCAACCAGCTAAGAGAGAAAATCGGGGTAATGTTCGGGAATCCGGAAACTACTACCGGTGGTAATGCATTAAAATTCTACGCTTCCGTTCGTTTGGATATTAGAAGATCTACCCAAATCAAGGATAGTGCAAATAACGTAATGGGTAATAAGACCAGGGTTAAAGTAGTGAAGAACAAAGTTGCTCCACCATTTAAAACTGCCGAATTCGATATCATGTACGGTGAGGGTGTTTCCAAGATCGGTGAGATCATTGATATTGGTGTGGACTACGAGATTGTTAAGAAAAGTGGATCATGGTTTAGCTATGAAGACACCAAACTTGGACAGGGTCGTGATGCAGTCAAAACCTTATTAAAGGATAATCCAGATCTTATGGAAGAACTGGAAGTAAAAATTAAAGAAGCGATCAAGGTCGCCAAAGAAGCTTAATTAAAAATCCCCTGCCGGGGATTTTTTTTGATACCTACGCAACCATTTCTCAATTATTGCATCTACTATAAAAGCAATAAGAATATGAGAAAATTGGTTGTAATAGCCCTGACATTACTGCTTATAAGTTGTTCAGTAGACAATGATTCCCAAATCACCTCCTACGAATTAGCAAGTATTACCAGTCATGATCTGCCAGACGAATTTGTATTAGGTAAAACTTACGATGTAAGAGTAGATTTCGTCTTTCCATCAGATTGTAATAGCTTTCAGGCGCTAGACGCTCGAAGAGCAGGCACAACTTCAGAAGAAAGAAGCCAGATCTACATTTCGGTTGTTACCGCTGTTGTCGAAAATAGTTCCTGTACCAGAGATGTTATTGGAGCATCTTCAAGCACAAAGTTTGTAGTGACCATCGATGAAGAAAGAGATTACACTTTTAGATTCTGGAAAGGACAGGAAGGAGATGAAGCGATCTATGAAGAAGTTACCGTCCCTGTTGTAATGGAGCAGTTATAAGCACTAACCTAAAATGAATACGTGGGTTCCAAAGACCTCATCTACCGTTGTAAACAACATGAAAGGAAAGCTCAGGAAGAGCTTTACAAACTCTATTCTCCCAAGTTGTTTGGGGTATGCCTGAAGTATTCTGACAACTATCAACAGGCAGAGGATAATTTACAGGATGGGTTCGTGACCATTTTCGAAAAGATTGGTCAGTTTCAGGATAAGGGATCTTTTGAAGGATGGATGAAACGCATTCTAATTAATACATCACTTCAAAAACACAGGCAACAGAAAGTTTACGGCATTACCAACGAAGAGGATCTGCCGGAAGATGAAGTAGAAGTTGAAACAGATAATATTTCCGTAGACTTCCTCCTACAATGCGTACAGGAATTACCAGATAGATATAGACAGGTATTCAACCTTTATGTGCTGGATGGGTATTCTCATAAAGAAATTTCAGATTTATTAAGTATCACTGAGGGAACTTCAAAATCAAACCTGGCCAGAGCCAGAACTTCTCTAAAGGAGAAAATTGAATTGGCACAGAACTCAAAAGCGGTGAAATCATCATGAAAGAGAAAAAGAACATAGACAGGATCTTTCAGGAGAAGTTCAAGGACTTCGAGAAAGAACCTTCTCCTAGAAACTGGGAGCAAATATCGGCGCTACTGGATGCCGGAACACCACCAGTTGCTAAAAAGCCAGTCATTCCACTCTGGTTTAAATTTACTGCTGCGGCTGCAATTCTAGCCTTAGTTGCTACGGGAATCTGGAAAATGAATGTTTCTTCTACGGAAGTTTCAGAACCGGGATTTGTGAATGAGTCTGTAGAAAAAGGAGCTAAAAGCCATGATAATGTGAATCAGGATTCTGCTTCAGAAGAAAAAATTGCAAACCAGGATGTGATTATTGAAAAGGAACAATCTGGAGCCGCGGCGAATAATAGTCAAGGAGATAAAAACAATTCTGAAGAAGCAGGCAGCTCTAATGCTGCTATTACTGATCGAATTAATAATACTGAAAATGAAAAAGATTTAAATGATTCGGGAAGAAATGGATCCCAGACCAATCAACAATCAAAAGAAGACTCCCGTTATGCCCATCAGGAAAAGAATGGTGATAAAAATTCAGAAGAAAACATTTTAAATAATCAGTATCGTACCTCAGCAACTACATCTGCCAGCAAAAAAGCTATAGCCTCGAAAGATGAAGCAGAGAAAAGAAATGCCATTCAAAGTATATTCGAAAACTACTGGAAGGACCGAAATCCTGAACTTTCAGATGAACTGTTAAGTACTGCTCTTTTAGAGGATACTTCCTTAAATCAACTGGACGAATTGTTAGCCGCAAAAGCTTCCGCAGAAAATAAAGAAAACAATGAGGATGACAACCTCAACCAGAAAAATCTTCGTCTGTCAACTTTTGCCGCACCGGTTTTCTATGCGAACCTTGGTGATGGTAATGAATTGTCCAACCAATTTTCGAACAATTCCACCAATGCCGAAGTAACTTTCTCATACGGTGTGAAACTAGCTTATGATATCGCTAAAAATATCAAGATTAGAACTGGAATCAGCAAAGTGAACATGAGTCAGAACATAGCCAATGTATCTTATAGCCCAACGGCAATGAATCCAGGCTTTGGAAATATAAATTCTACAGAAGATAATATTGAAATTAGGGTTGAATCTCCTAATGATAGTGGTCTACCTAGTTTTGGCGGCAATAGTGATGGTAGCAACGGGAGTATTATTTCCCCAACCATCTTTACTCCTGGAGAGATCAATCAGCAATTTGGATTTATCGAAGTTCCTCTGGAAGTGGAATACGCTTTGGTCGATGAGCGCTTTGGACTAAATTTAATTGGTGGTGCAAGTGGACTTTTCCTTGATCAGAACAGTGTGGATCTAGTAACGGCTGACTCCAGGACTAAACTTGGAACAGCTTCCAATATCAATAAAACAAGTTTTAGTACTAATGTTGGGATTGGGGTGGATTACGAAATTAGCGATAAGATAAGCCTGAGCGTAGAACCAATGATGAAATACCAGGTCAACACCTTTAATAACGTTGATAATGTACGTCCAGTTAATTTCGGGCTTTACTCAGGGATTAGCTATACTTTCTAGTGAACCGAAGGATCTACCAGCTCATCATGAATAATATTGAAAGTAGAGTTCTTAATCTCTTTTCTATCGGCCATTTCCAGGCCACGCGTAGGAATAAAATGATGGATCTTAACTCGTAACTTTCCGGGACTGCCCGAAAGGAATCTATATGAAAATCTTCTTTTCGAATCGTGAAATGTGATGGGTACAATTGGAATCTGATGTTCAATGGCCAGTCTAAAAGCTCCTTCTTTAAATTGATCCAGCACGACCGAATGATCATCTGGCACTCCGCCTTCAGGAAATATACATATTGAATTTCCTTGTTTTAATCTTCTTTGTGCTTCCAGAAATGCAGCTTTCCTGCTTTGCTGATTCTTGCGATCCACCAGTATACAGGTTCGTTTGTAGAAGAAACCGAAAACAGGGATTTTACTGAGTTCCTTTTTTCCAATAAAAACGAAGGGTTGCTTCATAATGACCAGCATCTGCATAATATCAAGCATACTGGTATGATTTGCCACCAGCATATAACTTTTATGCTTTTCAGGAATTTCTTCAGCTTTAACTTTAACCCAAAAACCCATTCCGTAGAGGATACATTTCGCCCATATACGGGAGCAAACGAAATACTGCGGATAAAACTTTTCAGAAGTGGTAAAAACGATCAAAACGGGAAGCATTATAACGATAGGTACGATCAGGAGAATATAGAACCAGATTCTCCATAGAAGGATGCCTGCCATTTTGATGTATCGCATGCCTCAAAAGTAGTAAAATGAAAGGAAGGAGTTCTATAAAAAATTTACCTTTGCAGGAAAATTCGAAAATTCGATGTCAAGAATACTTACAGGAGTACAGAGTACAGGAACCCCTCATTTGGGGAATTTACTAGGAGCAATTATACCTGCCATTAATATGGCGAACGATCCTAAGAATGATTCCTTTATTTTTATTGCAGATCTGCATTCCCTTACCCAGATCAAAGATGCTGAGACGCTACGTCAAAACACTTATTCTGTAGCGGCGACCTGGCTCGCTTGTGGACTTGATATTGAAAGAAGTGTATTTTATCGCCAGTCTGATATCCCTCAGGTTGCTGAACTTTCGTGGTATCTAAGTTGTTTCTTTCCATTCCAGAGGCTAACCCTTGCGCATTCTTTTAAGGATAAGGCAGATCGTCTTGAAGACGTAAATAGCGGATTGTTTACCTATCCTATGCTTATGGCGGCCGATATTCTTCTCTATGATGCTGAAATTGTTCCGGTTGGGAAAGATCAATTACAGCATATCGAGATGACCCGGGATGTTGCTTCCCGTTTCCACGCAAAAATGGGGGATGTATTTGTAATTCCTGAAGGGAATGTGCAGGAAGAAACCATGTACATACCAGGAACTGATGGTGCGAAAATGAGCAAATCGAAAGAAAATACCATCAATATTTTCCAGACTGATAAGAAGCTAAGAAAGCAGATCATGGGAATTGCTACCGACAGTACTCCGCTGGAAGAGCCAAAAGATTCTGATACCTGTAATGTGTTTGCGCTTTATAAGATCATGGCTTCTGAAGAGCAAATTGCTGAAATGAGGAAGAACTATGAAGCAGGTGGCTATGGTTACGGTCATGCCAAACAGGCATTGTTCGAACTGGTTCGGGATAAATTCGCTGAACCACGAGAGAAATACGAATATTATATCAATAATCTGGAAGAAGTAGACAAGGCGCTATCGATTGGAGCAGAAAAAGCTAAAAATGTGGCGAATCAAGTTCTGGCTAAAGTTAGAACCAAATTAGGTTACTAAGCCTACGCGATCTCAAATAACTTACCGGGGAGTGGTCTCACCGCTCCCTTCAATTCCATACTCAATAATAACGAAGCCGTTTTAAAAGTCGGTATTTTACACTGAAGTGCCAGTAGGTCTAATTCAGTTTTTCCCTGAAGTTGTAACTGGTCATACAAGAGCTGCTCTTCTACTCCAAGATCAATAAATAATTTCTTCTGAACTGGTTTGAGATCATGTTCATTAGTGCGCCAGTTGAGCATATATGCGATATCTGCTGCGGAAGTTAGCACTCTTGCATTCTGGCTTTTAATTAATTCATTACAGCCAATACTTGACTTGTCTCCCGGTCTACCCGGAACAGCAAAAACCTCCCTGTCATAGGAATTAGCAATATCGGCCGTGACCAATGCTCCTCCCTTTTCTGCACTTTCGATGACTACAGTAGCTTCACTCAAACCGGCAATGATCCGGTTTCTTTTCAGGAAGTTGTTGCGATCAAAAGTATCGGTACTCCAGAAGTCGGTAAAAAACCCTCCATTCTCCTCCATTTCGGTCATATACTTTTTATGAGCTTTTGGATAGATCTGGTTTAGTCCGTGAGCAAGGCAGGCTACAGTTTGTAATTTATTCCTGATGGCTGCTTTATGAGCCGTAATATCGGTTCCGTATGCAAATCCTGAGATAATGACCGGCTCTAAAGGTGCGAGATCTTCTATAAGCTGTTCGCAAAAGGAGATTCCATGTGAACTGACCTGGCGAGTCCCAACGATACTAAGGATTCTCTTCCTGCTAAGATCTATAGCACCCCGGCTAAATAACAGCAGGGGTGAATCCTGGCAATGTTTGAGTTTTTGAGGATAGCTTTCTTCCTTGAAATAGCATACACTAATCTTATTCTTCTGAATAAAACCAAGTTCCTTTTCAGCTTCCTTCAGATGAATTGGATTCTCTATTTCACTGATCCTGGTCTTCCCGATACCATCAATTTTAAGTAGACTTGACTTTTTTTCTTTGAAAACATTTTCCGCAGAACCAAAATGTCTTATTAGTTTTTTAGCTGTGCTATCTCCTAGATTTGGAACATGTTGCAGCGCCAGGGTGTACAAAAGTTGATCAGGTTCCATTCAGGATAATTTGACGAAATTTACAGAAAAAAACATTTGTTAATAAAAATTGTTTAGGTAACTTTAACTAACTGTCTTTAACCTATATTTTTGCACTCGATGAATATTTCCAATTACATACAGGACCTGCTATACCGTTACGAATGTGTAGTTCTTCCCGGTTTTGGTGCCTTTCTGGCCCAGAAGCAATCAGCTTTTATCGATGAAAATTCCAATGAGTTCTTTCCTCCAAAAAAGGTGATCTCATTTAACAGGCAGCTTATCAAAAATGATGGGCTTCTTGCGAATTATATTGCTGAGGTTGAGAATGTGAAATATCAGACTGCAAATAACATGATCCAGGAGTATGTATACGACCTGGAATCTTCGTTACAAAATGCTTCCAAAGCCAGGCTTGAGAATATTGGCGAGCTTTATCTGGATAGTGAAGATAAACTGCAATTTGAACCTGTCACGAATGTAAACTTTCTCACACAGTCCTTTGGTCTGGACACGTACAAAGCCTTGCCGGTTAATAGAGAGGTTTACAAAAAGCAGGTATCAGAACTTGAGGAAAAAGCTCCAATTACTTTCACTCCTGAAAGCAAAAGATCATCTATCTGGAAATATGCCGCAATTGGTCTTATCGCTCTTGGAATTTCAAGTTTTGCCGGGCTTAATATCTACAGCAGCCAGGTCACAAAGCATAATATTGCTGAACAGCAGGAAGCAGAAAATCAGCTTCAGGAACAAATACAACAGGCCACCTTTGTCATTGATAACCCGCTACCAGCGGTTACCTTCGAAGTTGAAAAACAATCCGGCAACTATCATGTAGTTGCAGGTGCATTTAGAGTTGAAGAAAACGCACAAACCAAAGTTGATGAACTTAAAGCTGAAGGTTTCAAAGCCCGACTACTAGGAGCTAACAAATATGGACTTCACCAGGTGGTTTATTCCAGTCATCAAACCAGAAGAGAGGCGATCAACAAACTTTATGCGGTCAAGAAAACAAATGATGCAGCCTGGTTATTGGTTCAGGAACTGTAATTTAATAGTTCGTTAACTGCAAAATTACCGCTAACCTCCCTATTTTTGCAAAAAATTCTTACATGGAGGCTAAATCACCTAATGAATCCCGTACTACACTTACAGATCTTGTTTTACCCAGTGAAACGAATCCGCTGAACAATCTTTTTGGCGGTGAACTACTGGCAAGAATGGATCGTGCGGCCAGTATCGCTGCAAGACGTCATAGTCGCAGGATCGTAGTAACTGCTTCAGTCAATCACGTAGCTTTTAACAAAGCGATCCCTTTAGGGAGTGTTGTAACTGTTGAAGCAGCCGTTTCAAGAGCTTTTAAGAGCTCTATGGAGATCTTTATAGATGTTTGGGTGGAAGACCGTGAAAGTGGTCGTAGAACAAAAGCAAATGAAGCAATTTATACGTTTGTGGCAGTAGACGAAACCGGAACTCCAATTCAAATCCCACAGCTGGAGCCGGAAAGCGACCTTGAAAAAGAAAGATTTGCCGCTGCTTTGCGTAGAAAGCAACTTAGTCTTGTACTTGCGGGTAAAATGAAACCTAGTGATGCTACTGAACTTAAAGCTCTTTTCGACAAAGATTAGTGCGTGATAAACCTCACCCCTGCTCTTATACTTAGTAAGTTCGCATTATCAAAGTAGTCGTCCAGCTGTTCGCTGACTTCAATATTCATAAAATCTCTTCTAAATTCACTTCCCAGGAATATTCCGAAGAAATTATTGATACGATAACTGATTTTTGGCCCGCCCCAAATACTGGTAGCCGAATCTCTAAAGTTTGTACCAAATTTTGAATCATGGTAATAGCCGGTCGAACCAATCCCGGCAATTAGGTCCAGGTATAGACGCTCGGTAAATTCATAAACATATGCACCATGAACACCGAATGTAAAGATATTTGTCTTCTTGATGTCGCCAAGATTTTCCGGCCTGGTTATCTGTGTATTTATATTTAAAAATCGAGTTCCTATGTACCAGTTCTTATGTAGATAAAAGCTCGCAGTAATGCCCGTGCCGATTTTGAGATCATAAGCATCCTTTAAAAAGTTATCTCCTATTGCAGTAAATAAGCTTAGTTCCGGATCCAGCTGTATACGATTAAAATGATGCGGAGAAAATTTAGTGCTGTCCTGCTCCTGTGCTTTCACTGAAACAGTAGAACAAATAATTAGCACTATCATGAGCCTAAAGATCGATCTCATAGCTTGCATCAATTTCGTTTACCTCGAATTCATAAGTATATTCTTCCAGGCCACTTTGTAATTTTAAATAAACAGTAGAATTATTAGTGGTAGTAACTCTTAAGGTATCAACCTGATTTTCAGAATTCAGAAAGGATTCCCGGGTTGTATATTTTGAAGCCAGGTCTAAATCATCGTAAGAGCTTAGTTCATTCCAGTCTTCAATACCAATTCGCACTGAAGGTGCTTCAGATCTCAACGTATAATAAACATCTGAATTATGCCGAATTATTATGCTCGTTCCTATGATTTCTTTCAGAACAAATTCACCAAGATCCAGCAAAGTTTCCTTCCTGCTGAATGACGAATCACATACTGTAAAATTCTGCAGTCTGCGATCATTGGACGTATTTTTAATATCCAGACATAGAATGCCAGGATCAACATCCAGAGAGACCATGGAAACGTCACCATTTTCATCGCTTAGAGCTTCAGAAAGTGTGCCCTGTCCCCGGCTCAAAAAACCTTTGATATCTGTTGTTGTACTTACCCGGATTCCTTGTATAGCAGCCCCTTCAGGAGTCACAAATTTTCCCTGTACCAGAATGCGTTTGTTATTTTCGATGGAAACAGGTGTACATGCCTGCAGCAGTAGTAGCATAGCCACTATCAACGCACACGTATAGCCAGATTTTATTGAATTCATAGGTTAGATTCTATTCACTAGATGCTTTCAAACCCATAAGGTTGCGTTCAAATTACATTCTATAAATCCATCCTGCAGGATCCATTTTCTGATCATTCTTATACAATAGGAAATGCAGAGTAGTTTTACCAGTAGTTTTGCTTGTTGCGATCTCTCCTATTTCCTGTTCTGTGCTAACCGCGTCTCCCTTTTTCACGAACACATTCTCAAGGTTGTTATAGATTGTAATAAAATCACCGTGTCTTACCATCACCGCTTTGTTCGCACCTTTGACAGCCTGCACTTCGCTTACAGTTCCATTAAATACCGCACGTGCCTTTCCACCTTTATCAGTATCTATTCGTACGCCGTTATTATTTACCATTACCGAGCTTACTACGGGATGCGGCTGTTTTCCAAACTTCATTGTCACTACACCAGATTTCACCGGCCATGGCAATTTCCCTTTGTTATTATTAAAGTCAGTCGCCAGTGCTTTCGCTTCTGGAGTAAGTTCATATGTACTTCTCGAGCTGGAACCGCTCTCTTTATTCGCCTTGGCAATAGATTCGCGAATCATTCGATCGATCGATCTGTCGATTTCGTCGATCTCGCTCTGTTTGCTTTTTAACTGACTCGCAAATTCACCTTCCCGTTTTTTGATCGTGGAAACAAGTTCTTGCTGAGATTTTCTATTTTGTTCTAACTGAGCCCTGGTTTTTCTATTTTCAGCAATTAGTTTTTGTTTTTCTTCTTTTTGATGAACCAGTCTGGAATTCAACTGCTGCAATTCTATCGTATTGGCCTTGATCTCTTCCCCTTGCTGTTTACGATAATTAGTATACTGCTTCATATACTGAATTCGTTTATAAGCCTGCAGGAAATTCTGAGAAGACAGCAAGAACATCACTCTGCTTTGCTGAGACTTGCTCTTATAGCTTTTCTCGATCATTCGGGCATAATCTTCCTTAAGCTGTTCCAGCTCTTTTCTAAGCGCTCCAATTTTATTCGTATTGGTCGTAATTTCCCTAGTGAGCAAATTTGCCTGCTGGTTGGTGAGTTTTATAAGATCTTCGGTACTTTTTATTTGCTGTCCAAGATCTTCCACCTGCACAAGCACCGAGCGTTGTTTCTTCTGGTTGGAAATTCTAAGCTCATTGATCCTGGTGATCTCATTTCTAAGCTGAATTCGCCTTTTTTCCAGTTCTTCACGATCTGTTTGAGCATAACTAACCTGCATACCGCCTATGCAAAGCAGTAACATAATCAATACATTTGAAGCCTTCATTCTAATCATTTCAAGCTTATTTCTTCGTAACCGGAAGGGATATCGAAAGGAAAACTAACTTCCTCATTGAAACTGATGCTTCTGTAGGTAATTTCAATGTTGGTGCTGCTTCCTCCTTCATTCGCGATAATACGAATCTCTTCAGGAAAAACAATACCATCTACCACCTGGTAATCTGAATAGGTGACCGTAAGACTTCTGTTTTCTGAAACCTGTGCCAGTTGCTGCGCTGCTGCTTTCAAAGTACGACTATCCAGCAGGAACATTTTTTTCATATCAGCAGCTTCTTCTTCCTGAACGAATTGAAAGCCTCTTGGAGATTGTGTAAAATCATACTCTTCAGTACGAAGGTCATAGATCGCCTGTCCAATCAATAAATTCTGAAGTTTTTGGAAATCCAGCGGAGTTCCAAGGAAGTCACTCACTAACCAGAAGTCTCCGTCAAAGTAACTCTGAGTCACTTTTTCATAATAGCTCACACTAGTGGGAGTGATGTAGACTTTGGCCACAGGAAAACCGAGAATACTCGCGCTCATCCAGATCGCCTTGTCCTTTTCCATTCTAAAACTAAGGTTTACAGATTGCGTTTTTTCATCATCCTGGTATACTGCTCTTAATTTCCCGGAAGCGGTCTTATAATCGGCTTCTTCAGCATAATGCTTTTTAATAATAGAAACAGCTTCTGTGTTCTTTGTAACGATCTTTCCGGCACGACGGGAACTTCCGCAGGAAGCTATAAAAACCGCCATAAATACCAGTGCTACTATTCTTCTAATCATCAATTTATTTCTTTAAGTAATTGCTCCGCTTTAGCGCGGTATTCATTCGCCAATCCTGTATTATTCATACCATTATAGCTAAAGGAAAGCTGGGCATAGAAATCGGCTTCCATTCTAATATCATCGACCAGGTAATCCAAACCATCTTTCAAACTGCTTTCTGCCTGCTCGAATTTTTCAAGCTTATTAAGTGCAACCCCCTCAAACAGGTATAAAACAGGTTGCGAAGGGAAGTTTTCCAACGCCTGTGCACTCAATTCTCTAACGTCTTCATATTTCTGAAGATCGATTTGCAACAATAGTGTATTCCTGGTAAGTTCAAAATTGGAAGAATTCTTCTTTATTCCCAATTCAAAATATCGAAGTGCATTTTCCCGATCAGCTTTTTGGAGATAAAATTGTCCCAGTTTTTCATACAAACCCGGTGCATTCTCGGTTTGGGTAAGTTTTTGAGCAACTTCTACCAGCCGGTCTTCATATTCAGGATTCTGCTGGACAAATATCAGGAAATCATTAAGTACCTTAAATTTAGATTCTGCATCAATTTCTTCACTTTCAAATACTATTTCCATGGAAGCAATAGCAGCTTCAGGCTCCTGTTTTTCTAGCTGAAATTTATATAGTGCGAGATGAGCCAGAGAAGAACCGGGATTGCTTTCCAGAAGTTCATTGGCAACATTATAGGCTTCTTCATCCTCACCCTGCTCGCTATACATGTAAATAAGATTGAGGTAGTTTCTTTCCTGCTCAGGGTTAGCAGCGATACTCTGCCTTAAATTCTGAATTTGAGCATCGGTATTATTTGTCCGGGCATAGATCTGCCGGCGTAACGAATTTCGATAGGAATTTGCTCCAAGGTTTTGATCTAATTGATCGATAAGTTGTAATGCATTTTCATAATCTTCATTGAGCAAGTACAAATTAGCCAAGTCCTCTTGATAATCAGAATCAAAACTAATAAGCTTTTGCACTGTGGAAATTGCACTATCAAAATCACGAGTAGCGGCATAAGTTTCAAAAAGCGAGACAAGAATAGCTTCCCTTTTGGGTTCTAATGCTGTAGCCTTCTGAAAATTTTCGATAGCTGCCGGAAATTGCTGAAGTTCCCGATAATTCTTCCCAAGTTCAAAATAAAGCACCGCGTTGTCTTCAGAAATTTCTGAAGCTTTACGCAGTGCTATGATGGCTTTTTCATAATTCTCGATACCTTTTTGCTTGAGGGCTTCAAAGAAAAGTTCCTGAAACTCATCATTTACAAGACCGAGATCATCCTGGTTCACATCTTCAAATGGACGTTTATCATCCTGTGCCTGCACAGAAATCATCAAACATAGCATTAAAAATAGGCTCCAGGATGAACGCATAAATATTATTCTAAAACAGAGTAATCACCGATGCTAATCTGGGTAAAATTTCCATCAAATCTGGCAAAATTCCCGATCATGGCATTATCAAGTTTTGCATTTTTCACTTCAGCAAAGGTCTGGATAAGACTGTTCTTTACCGTACTGTTTTCAATTTTAGTTCCATCACCAATGGATACATTAGGTCCAATTTTAGCATTGATCAATTCCACATTTTCACCAATATAACAAGGTTCGGTAATTTCAGAATCTTTGATCTTAACAGAGTCTGCCATTAATTTCTCTCCATCCTGATGAAGGAAATTCAGCATTCTACCATTGGTTTCCACGGTGACATTTTTGTTTCCACAGTCCATCCATTCATCTACTTTTCCTGGAACAAAACGAAGTCCGTTTTTACGCATTGCTTCAATCCCATCGTTGATCTGATACTCTCCACCGCGGGTTAGCTTTGCATCCAGTACATTCTGAAGTTCATCTTTCAAAACTGCCACATCCTTGAAATAGTATATTCCAATAACCGCAAGATCTGAAACAAATTCTTCAGGCTTTTCAACAAGATCTGTGATCTCGTTATTGTTATTCAACTTCACAACACCGTAAGCTGATGGATTCTCAACTTTCTTTACCCACATCACTGCATCTGCAGACTTGTCAAGGTTAAAGTCGGCTTTAAAGAGTGTATCGGCATAAGCAACTACTGCAGGACCACTAAGAGATTCTTTAGCACACATGATCGCGTGACCGGTTCCCAATGGTTTATCCTGGTAATAGATCGTTCCTTTGGCGCCAAGACTTTCGGCGATCTTTTTAAGATCTTCTTCCACTTTTTCTCCAAAATCCTCTCCTATGATGAATGCAACCTCGTCGATCTTTTCATCAAGAACCTTCGCAATATCTTCTACCAGTCGATGAACGATAGGTTTTCCTGCGATAGGAATTAAAGGTTTTGGTACAGTCAAAGTATGTGGACGAAGTCGTGAACCACGACCTGCCATTGGTACAATAATTTTCATTTTATAGCTTTTTAATTAATCTTTAAATATGGGCTAGTTATTTCCAGTGCTTCCAAAACCTCCTGCGCCCCGGGAAGTTTCTCCAAGAATGTCTACTTCCTCCCAGGAGATCTGTTCGTGTTTAGCGATGACCATTTGAGCAATACGCTCTCCATTCTGGATCTCAAATGCTTCATTGGACAAATTTACAAGGATGACACCAATTTCACCTCTATAATCGGCATCGATTGTTCCTGGTGCATTGAGTACCGTAATTCCTTTCTTGGACGCAAGACCGCTTCTTGGTCTCACCTGGGCTTCAAAACCCAAAGGAAGTTCAATAAAAAGTCCTGTTTTTACAATGGTTCTTTCTAAAGGTTTCAGCATAATTGGATCATCAATATTAGCTCGAAGATCCATTCCTGCAGAAAAATCGGTTTCATAATGCGGCAACTTGTGTGCCGACTTATTGATCACTTTTACTTCCATGTCTTAGGATTGTATGATTCTTAAAATCTGGTCTTTTTCAAAATAGTAAATGACACCCATAAATATCAATAATAACGGGATTCCCACGAAATAATTTCCCCGGAAAAAGTAAAATGAGATTATTGAGAAAGTAATGGATACCAGAATGTAAGCTCCTATTCGAGTCATATCGTAAGGAACCTTATAATATTTTCTTCCGTAGTAATAAGAGAGTATCATCATCAAACCATAAGCGGCAAGTGTTGCGATGGCAGAACCGGTATAACCTATCTTCGGAATAAGGTATATGTTGAGAGCAATGGTCACGGCAGCTCCAGCCAGAGAAATATAGCCTCCAAATTTTGTGCGGTCCGTTACTTTATACCAAACTGAAAGATTGTGGTAGATACCAAGAAAAAGGTTCGCCAGTAAAATTAATGGCACGATCTCCATTGCTTCCCAGTAAGCGGAATCTTTAATGATCAATATCTTTAAAAGATCGGCAAAAACGATCACGCCCAGCAGGATCAAACTTCCCAGAATGACAAAATAGTTAGTGATACGAGCATACGTTGTAGTAGCATTTTCTTCGCTGGAATGGCTGAAAAAGAAAGGTTCTATTCCCAATCTAAATGCGGTTGCAAATAAGGTCATGAACATGGCGAGCTTATAACAGGCCGAGTATGCTCCAATTTGTTCACGTGCTATATCCTGAGGTAATAGCCGGTCAAGCAGAATTCTATCAAAAACTTCATTTACTGAAAAGGCAATTCCCGCAATCAGGATAGGGAATCCATAAGACAGCATCTTACGCCAGAGTACCGAATCAAAAGTGAAAGAGATTCTGAAGTAAAAAGGCAGCATAAGCAAAAGCGTAAGTCCGCTTGCTATAAGGTTGGATATAAATACATAACTGATCTTAAAATCCTCTACATAGATACTTCGGAAAAAGCTATATTCCTCTGCCAGATCTTTCAGGTAAACCAGGAAAAAAACATTCAGACCAAGGTTTACTGCAACATTGAAGATCTTGATAATCGCGTATCTCATTGGTTTTTCCGCAGCACGCAACCAGGCAAAAGGAATGATTACCAGGGCGTCGAGCAGCAGGATCCAGATCGCAAGTTCTATGTATTTCAAAGGAATATTGGTGACCTCTACAATAAGATCACGGGTAACATAAGCTACTACCGTAAATAGAAGTGAAGTGATCACCAGTGACCATCCCGAGGTACTTAGAACACTATTGGGATTTTCGCTTTTATTATAAAATCTGAAAAATGCCGTTTCCATACCATAGGCAAGGATAACATTGATCAAAACGAAATAAGCAAAAATAACCGAAATTTCACCGTACTCTTCTTTCGGTAAAATATCGGTATATAGGGGAACTAAAAGGAAACTAACCATCCTTGGCAAGACAGTAGCCAGGCCGTAAACGAAAGTTTGCTTAAAGAGATTTTTAATAGTACTCAAAGGAGCCGGTTGGTTTGCTACAAATATCTGAATTTAAATAACAAAACCGCTCTGGCTACTCGTCCTTTTCCACAATTCCAGTAAGCTTATAGAATTTGGTTTTCTCATTCTGTCCAAATACCAGAATGGCTTCGTCCTGATCTATTTTAAACGGACTCTCTTCAGGCATTTGTGGCATTTTGTTACCGTATTCCTTTTTAGGGTCCACATCCATCACCATATCCTGGGCACCAACTCTAAAGTTGGCTATGTAGATATTGGAATTCTCTTCGCTCTTAACAAGAGGGGACTTCATACCGTGGAAATAAACGGCCTGAAGATCTACACGCTCCTCCTGAATTACTGAAACTGGAATATTGAGCCGAATACCTTCTGAAGTGTATGTGTAATAAACATCAGCGAATTGGGCAGGTGCTCTTTCCTGAAGATCTTTATTACTGCCGCAGGAAGCAAAAATGCTCAATACCAGAATACCGATTATCATTAGTAGTGATTTTTTCATAATGTTAATTTTTAAAGTTGAAGATATAAAAACAAAAGCTGTACCAAACAAAAAATGCCCTCCATTTGGAGGGCATTTCAAAGTATATTTAATAAGCTTATCCGTTCAAAGCTTCAGCTCCACCAACGATCTCAAGGATCTCATTAGTAATAGAAGCCTGTCTTGCTTTGTTATAAGATAATTTAAGGTCATCTCTAAGTTCCTTAGCATTATCTGTCGCTTTGTGCATTGCAGTCATACGTGCGCCATGCTCAGAAGCGAAAGAGTCTCTAAGAGCCTTGAAAAGTTGCATTTTTAATGACTTTGGAATAAGATCTTTAACGATCTCTATTTTCGATGGTTCAAAAATATAGTCAAGTTGCTTTTCAGATTCGGTTTCAAAGCGCTCGATAGGCAGGAACTGCTCATCCATCACGATTTGTGTTCCGGCATTCTTGAACTGGTTATAAACAAGCTCGATCCTGTCGAATTTACCGTCTACAAATACCTGCATTAGCTCTTCAGCAATCGCAGAAACGTTCTCGAAGGATAGATCATCAAAGATCGTATTATCGTTCTTGTATACTTCAAAGGTTTTCTTCAGAATATCATTACCCTTTTTTCCAAGAGTTAAAAGTTCTACTTCTGTATTTTGATAGTCTGCAGCGACCTTAGTTTTTACCTTTTTGATGATATTGGTATTAAAAGCACCGGCCAAACCTTTATTGGAAGATATAGCTACGATAAGCACTCTTTTTACCTCACGCTCTTCAGCAAATTTGCTGTTCGCATCATCATCCAGAGTAGCACTTAAATCCTGTAGCAATTGTGTTAACTTTTCAGCATAAGGCCTCATGGATGTGATCGCATCCTGTGCCTTGCTCAACTTTGCAGCCGACACCATTTTCATGGCGCTGGTAATCTGCATCGTTGAGGAAACCGAAGTAATCCTGCTACGTAATTCTTTTAAGTTTGCCATTTTGTTTTAGTATTGAGTATTGAGTAGTTGCTTAATAGTAACTACTCAATACCTATATAATTTTGAATTGTAAATACTTCAATTAAAGATCTAAAATCTTCAATCTAAGTAATCAATACTATTTCTTGTATTTCCCTGAAAGTTCCTTAGCAGCCTTAGTCAAAGTATCTGTTACTTCATCTGTAAGTTTTCCTGCTTTAAGAGTATCCAGAGTATCTCTATGCTTAGAATTCAGGTAATCCAGATATTCTAATTCAAATTCTTTCACCTTCTCTACCGGTACGTCTCTAAGTAAGTTCTTAGAACCAGCGTAGATGATCGCGATCTGGTTTTCTACCGGGTAAGGATCGTTTTGTCCCTGCTTAAGGATCTCCACGTTACGTTTACCTTTAGAAATCACACTCATGGTTGATGCATCAAGGTCTGATCCAAACTTAGCAAATGCTTCAAGTTCACGATACTGAGCCTGGTCAAGTTTTAATGTACCTGCAACCTTTTTCATCGACTTGATCTGAGCGTTACCACCCACACGAGATACTGAAATACCCACGTCAATCGCAGGACGTACACCCGAGTTAAATAGATCTGATGTTAAGAAGATCTGACCATCTGTAATCGAAATTACGTTGGTTGGAATATATGCTGAAACGTCACCCGCCTGAGTTTCGATAATTGGAAGTGCAGTTAAAGATCCGCCTCCTTTTACCTTATCTTTCAAGCTATCTGGAAGATCATTCATTTGCTTCGCAATATCATCATCGGCGATCACCTTCGCTGCACGCTCAAGAAGTCTTGAGTGAAGGAAGAATACATCCCCTGGATATGCTTCACGTCCTGGTGGACGACGAAGTAAAAGAGAAACCTCACGGTAAGCAACCGCCTGCTTGGAAAGATCATCATAAACGATCAATGCAGGACGACCTGTATCTCTAAAGTACTCACCAATCGCTGCACCGGCAAATGGAGCATAAACCTGCATTGGAGCAGGATCTGATGCATTTGCAGCAACAATAGTGGTATAAGCAAGCGCACCTTTATCTTCAAGTGTCTTGGCAATTGCAGCAACGGTAGAAGCTTTCTGCCCAATTGCTACATATATACAGAATACCGGCTCACCGGCATCGTAAAATTCTTTCTGGTTAAGAATGGTATCAATAGCAACAACAGTCTTACCTGTTTGACGGTCACCAATCACAAGCTCACGCTGTCCTCTTCCTACCGGTACCATAGCATCGATAGATTTAATACCAGTTTGCAATGGTTCAGTTACAGGTTGACGATAAATTACTCCAGGAGCTTTACGCTCAAGAGGCATTTCGAAAGTCTCACCTTCAATTGGACCTTTACCATCAATAGGAGCTCCAAGAGTATCAACCACACGGCCAACAATACCTTCACCTACATTGATAGAAGCAATTCTCTGAGTTCTTTTTACTGTAGAACCTTCTTTGATCTCTTTTGCAGGACCTAAAAGCACTACCCCAACATTATCTTCCTCAAGGTTTAGAACGATCCCTTCCAAACCACTCTCGAACTGAACAAGTTCGCCGTATTGAGCGTTTGCAAGTCCGTAGATATTCGCAATACCGTCACCAACGGTTAGAACGGTACCTACTTCATCAAGTGAGGCCTTGGATTCAAAACCTGATAATTGTCGTTTTAATATTGCTGATACTTCAGCAGGATTTACTTCTGCCATAATTATTCAAGATAAAATGGTACGCACCAGGCGCACCTGTTTTAATTAAATTTTAGAAACGTATGTGTTGTCTTTTAATTGTCTCTTTAGTCTGTCCAGGTTTCTGGCTACACTCGCATCATATTGCAGGTCGCCTACTCTTAGTACAAAACCACCAATAATGCTCTCATCGATCAAATTTTCCAGGATCGCGTCATTACCGGTTAGTTCCTTCACCTTAGCCATAATGATCATTTCCAGCTCAGCATCCAACGGAATAGCCGTGGTTACTTTTGCATGCTGAATATTATTCATGGCGTTGAACATCATCGTATACTGCTTTGCAACGATGTGCAAAATATTAATACGATCATTGTCAAGTAGGATATCCATCGCACCAACAGTTACACCGTTAAGACCCTTAAAGATCTCCAGCAGCGCGCTCTTCTTAATGCTTTTTCTTACTACCGGACTTGTGAGCATGTTTTCCAGATCACCACTGTTCTTTACAGTAGCAGAAATGGTTTGCATATCACTGTTTACAGCTTCCGCCGAATTCTTATCCTTTGCCAGTGAAAGGATCGCTTTTGCGTAACGTTGTGCGGCTCTGTTCCCTTTCATATCTTAGTTTAACTTAGCATCGCTCAGCATCTTCTCGATCATCTGGCGTTGTTCGTTCTTACTTGATAATTCTTTACGCACAACTTTCTCAGCAATTTCTACTGAAAGCTCTGCAACCTGATTTTTAAGTTCAGCAAGAGCAGATTGTTTTTCAAGTTCGATACTCTTTTGAGCATCTGCAACAATTCTGTCTGCCTTCAACTTCGCTTCTTCAGCTGCTGAAGCGATCGTTTTTTCTTTCAACTCACGCGCTTCTTTAAGGATAGCATCTCTTTCTGCACGAGCTTCTTTCATCAATTGCTCATTATCAGATTTAAGATTCTGCATTTCCTTACGAGCATTTTCAGCTGAAGCCAACGCGTCGTTGATAGACTGTTCCCTGTCTCTTACAGAATTTAGGATAGGTCTCCAGGCGAATTTTGCCATAAGAAACAAAAGCACCAAAAAGACGATCGTTTGCCAGAAAAACAAGCCAAAATCGGGAGTGATTAAATCCATATATAACTAAATAAAGTGTTCTTAAGTAATCATTAATTAAGATCTGTTCGTAACCAACCGTTACGAACAGATCTTTTTAAATTCAGGACTATGCCGGTACAGTAAGTACCCCTAGCAAAGCAGCTACCACTCCAAAAAGTGCAACACCTTCTACAAGCGCTGCAGCAATAATCATAGCAGTCTGGATTTTTCCAGCAGCCTCTGGCTGACGTGCGATAGCATCCATGGCAGAACCACCAATTTTACCAACACCGATAGCGGCTCCAACAACTGCAAGACCAGCTCCTAAAGCTGCAAGTCCAATGTGTAAATACTCCATAATAATAGAATTAAATAATTAAAATTAATGATGTTCATGTTCCTCAACTGCCATCCCGATAAACAGGGCAGACAGCATTGTAAAAATAAACGCTTGTAGGAATGCTACTAACAATTCCAATACTGTTATAAATAAGGCAAATGGAACCGAAACTCCGGCGATGCCTGCATTTTCCAGGATAAAGATCAACCCAATCAAACTCAGGATGATAATGTGCCCCGCAGTGATGTTTGCAAACAAACGAATCATAAGTGCGATAGGCTTAATAAACACCCCTGCAAGTTCTACAACTGCAAGAATAGGTTTCACGAAAGTAGGAACTCCAGGCATCCATAAGGTATGCTTCCAGAAATCCTTATTACCGTTAATCAAAATTAGGGCAAGTGTAAATAAACCAAGTGAAACAGTTACAGCGATGTTACCAGTAACGTTTGCAGCTCCAGGTAACAAACCAAGTAAGTTAGTGATCCAGATAAAAAAGAATACTGATAATAAGAAAGGCATGAACTTCATGTATCTCTTCTCTCCCAGTTGTGGAATCGCTATATCATCTCTAACAAAGATTACAAGTGTTTCAAGAATATTATTAAAACCGCTAGGTGCATGAGAATTCTTTTTGTGATGTCTGGCCAGGCTAGTAAAGAAAATTAGCATCAGAATGACCGTTAAAAACATCGCTGCCACATTCTTGGTGATAGATAGATCCCAGGGCTTTGAAGCGTTTACCGGATGATCCTCGGCATCCAGCTCCACAGCGGTTGCGCCATCATTAAGCCTGTAAATATCTTCATGAAGATTTACAAAACGCATTCCATCCTTTTCCACTACATGATGACCTTCAGTATCGTGGTGAAATTCACTGGACATAAAAGTTACCAGACCGTTTTCAGTATAAAGAATTACCGGTAATGGTAATGTATACGAGTTGTCTCCGGAACCAAAGAAATGCCAACCATGAGAATCACCGATATGATGCAGAATCATCTCTGTTGCGTTAAACTCTTCTTCAGCTTCCCGAAGATCGGAATGCTCCTCTCCGTGCTCCTGAGCAAAGATAAAGGCTGGGAAAATGGCTAAGGCCAATGTAAAGTACAAGCTAATCACTAAAGATTTCTGTGCTATCATACTACCTGATCTACTTAAAATTGTGGGCTCTAAATTTCCGTGCAAAGGTATACTTTTAATTTTTATCTGAAAGAAGCAGTTATATTTTTTTTCCCTATCCTCCCATTTTATGATTTTGCTGAAAGTCAGCAGTTTATTTCAGGTTTATAAGCTTTACCGCGTAAATAGTTTCAAAAACAAGAAAGATGAAATAAGGTATAAAAAATGCGATTAAGCTCTGAAATGGATTAACTGTCCCATTCAGCATCATAGGAAGCAGAAACAAAACTGCAGCTAGCATCTTAAAAAGTCCGCAACCCATAAAGGCAAAACCGGTTTTATCGCTAAAGTTTTGCTGTACAAGTACCAGTAAAATGTAAACGATAAGGGTTGCTATGAATTGAAAAGCGTAGATCGCAAATGTGGAATAATAAAGTTCGGGCTGGAACAGGTAGTTTACCAGCACGAACTGTAGTAGTAGACAAATGATAAAAAAAGGAATAAATACTTTGAGAAAACTTAGAATCTTTTGTTGCATTACTCGTCTTCGTTCAGATTTTTGACTTCTCTGTAAACAAGGTAAAGTGAGATAAACACCCCGGCGAGAGATAGAGAAATTGTATATACAGAAAATTTGTTCGGAAACTTACCATCAAGCCAGATGCCCGCAAAAACTCCGGCAGCTATGAGAAGTCCCATTTGAAAGGCTATATTTATAAAACCCAGATACTTATTACGCTGATCGTTTTTCATTTTTCGTTTTAAGAGGTTTTATACCCCCATTCATTTCACAGGTAGCATTAAATAGTGCTCCTGTCTCTACCGCGAGTTTACCGGCGATCACTTCTCCTTCAATATGAGCCGTCCCCCGAAGACTAAGTACGTCTTTTACCAGCAACTTGCCATTAAAGTTTCCTTCTATATCTGCACTTTCACATTCCAGCGTACCATTTATCACTCCGCCTTTACTAATTACAACCTTTCCGGGAGTTTTAAGACTACCTTCTAGCGTACCTTCTATTCTGAAGCATCCCTTTCCAGAGATTTCACCGGTGATAAATGTTCCTGATGCAATACTATTTTGCTCTCGCTGATCTGCAGAGCTTCTGGACTTTTTGGAATCTGAAAACATGATAGTAGGGCTTTAATTAAGGTTTGATAAATTTCTTAAATTTTTCTTAATTTGTACAATTCTATAATTTTCTGCCGACATGACAAAAGCTTCCCCTTCAATTTTGATGTTCTTATCCTTCTGAAGTAGTTCCAGAAATCCTTGTGCTGCAGATCTTGAGCTTAATCCATGAATAACTACAAACGTCTGCTCAGCGTTGTAAACATCCCGTGAAGTTTTTATTTTCCTGTAGTCTAATTCTTCTAATTTTTTTACAATCTGAATTTCTAAAGAATCTGCAATAACATTTTCACTTTCAGAAAAAGCAAGTACCAGTTTAAAATTAGTTTGAGTACTATCGGCTACAAACTCTAGATTTTTTAGGGATGGAATAGCCGTATTCAGTAATTGCTGTGCCTTTTGACCTTCCGGAGATTGCGGATAGTTTGCAGCCACATATTGCAGGGAATTTTCATAAGAATCGATACCATACAATCTTGCGATCGCCTGAGTTTTCAGCAATTCTATCTTAGGCAATATACTATTACCGTTGTACTGAGATCTATAAGCGTTTGATTGCTCTATAACCTCAACAAAATTCTGTGCCTCAAATTTTCTATACAATTGCTCATAGACCTTTTCAGGACTGTTCTCATCCATTTGAACACTTTGGGGATTTTTTATAAAGGCGGCATATCGCGAATCTGGATAATTCTGCAGAATATCCTGTTCAAGTCTTCGTAAATCATCTATACGATTTTGAGCTTTATAAACCGAATACAAATTATATTTCGCCGGAAGGATCAGGCTCTGTTGTGGATTACTATTCAGCATAAACTCCAGTCTGCTTGCTGCCAGTGCATACTCACGGTATTTTTCGTTATAAATCACTCCCAGTTGATAATTTGCACGATTTCGCTGAGCAGACAAACTGTCCAGGACCAAAGCCTCTGTAGGGATCTGTGCAAGATAGGTTTGGGGATCGTAGATTGGATCATTATCCAGGTTAATATCCATCAAACGTTCTTCAGCATTCACCGTACTTTGATTCATAGCACGACTGCCGTAGCGCCAGTTATCTGCCAGTTCCCGGCTTCCCCACGTGCGGAGGAAATCCTGCGCGCCCCGGGAAACCCGAATTGGGTTGTAAAAGTAAAAGATGTTACCAGCATTTCCACTATTAAAATCACCTGCCGGCGGCACAGAAGCTGAAGCTGGAATATTTGTTTGCGGAAAATTAGTTCTTGGGCCTATCCCTGCAGTGTAAGCAGGTAATTCCCCAGACTCCATGGTTTTGACAGCACGTGATCTTAAAGTATCTGTATATGCTGTAAAATACTGTAATCTATCGTCCTCGGTCATGTTCGCGAGCCTCAAGATACTATCTGTTTCCTCAGCGATCTCTTCGTAAAGAATCACATCGGCAAGATTTTCTCGTTTCTTACTAATGGTCCTGAACTCCAGCAGATCTGGAGACATATAGGTCAAGGTGCTATCAAAGTATTTCCCTGCTTGCTGGTAGTTTGCTTCATCAAAATTGATATTGGCCAGGATCTCATAGTTAATCGATTTCAGGAAAATATCGCTTGAAGGTGATCTCAAAGACCTATTATAATAATCTACAGCGGATTCTACGGAATCTAAACGATTATAATATTCTCCAATCTGAAAATAGATCTTGTCGAGAAATGGTCTGTTTTCGCGATCTTCCTCCAGATCTCTTAACAACGCCAGTAGTTGGGTACGGTCACCATTTTGAAAATCAAAATTCCTTGCCTTTTGAATATGTGCATTCACCAGGTAAATTCGGGGAGACTTGCGTTTCAGATCTATTACTTTATCAAAAGAAGCATTCGCCGCTGCCAATTGATCCATTCTACCGTAGAGCTGACCAAGAATATAGTAATAACGACCTTTTTCAGCATTATTACTGGTGAATTCACTAGCGTTCTGTAATGGAACAACAGCACTATCTATATATTGTAAATTAATATAAGCCTGCGCAAGACTGGAACTGGCATCGGCTATATCTTCATCGTTTAGTTTCTCTGAATCGAGAATCTTTTTCAGGTTCTTGATCGCCAGTTTTTCATTTCCTAATCTGATATTTGTTTTCTCTCTCCAGATCCTTGCGTGAGTGATATTGTCACTGGCAGGATAGCGGTAAAGAATGTAGTTAAAAGCATCAAGCGCAGGTACAAAACGCTGATCGAAATACCTGGATTTCCCAAGGAGCAAATAAGCTTCATCCATTTGAGGATTTCGCTCCTTGCCTCCTATTTGCATGGAATGCTTCTGAATTGCTTTTACAGCTTTCTCTTCAGCAATCCCAAAATTTTGATTTCTAACGCTATCTGGTAAGATGATATTTTCATCAAGAGCGAGTCTTTCAACAGGTAGAATATCCCAGTAATTATCTGCATAGTTCTGGTTGATCTCTTCTTTTCCCTGTTCAAAAGCAAGACCACCATTGTAAAGCGTATTATATTCCGAAGTGATCGCGTGATAATTTCGGTATACAAAAGAGTTCTTTTTCCTGGAGCAGCTTAGAATTGCCGCGGCAGTTAGTATAAACAGTGAAATTCGGGTAAACGTATTCAATATGAACCTTTTATGGTATCATGAATAACTTTGATACAGCTGGTTTAGTATGTAAAAGTAAACTTCTTTTTGCAAAGTCCAATAGCTGCAATTCCTAGGCCTCAACGATCTCACTGGAAAAATAATCTTCCAGTTCTTTCAGGGTAGCTTCGGAAGTAGTTATATCACGAACCGGCACTCCCCTGTCCAGGACCACGATCCTTTCGCAAACTTCAGTAACATGGATAAGATCATGACTGGAAATAAGGACCGTTGTTCCAGAGGTATTTGAAAGTTCTTTCAGTATTTTTTTTAATCTGATTTGTGTGGTTGGATCCAGATTTGCAAATGGTTCGTCGAGAATAACCACTTCAGGATTCCCGATCAATGCGGCTACGATACCTACTTTTTTTTGGTTTCCTTTTGAAAGATCCCGAAGATATTTCTTGCGACCAATGATCTCTTCATTGAAAAAATCCTGAAACTGCGTTAAGAACGAGTCTACATCTGCCCGATTCCTATTCCGAAGATCTCCAATAAAGTAGAAATATTCTTCTGGAGTCAGGTAACCAATAAGAAAACTTTCATCGATAAAGGAAGAAGTAAAACTTTTCCAATCCTCGCTTTCGCTTACCGTAATATCCTTATTGAAGATGTTTCCGGAAGTGGGCTGAATTAGATCCAGCAGCAGGCTGAAAAATGTAGTTTTACCCGCACCATTGTTACCTACGAGTCCGAAATTTTGTCCTGAAGGAATTTCCAGATGCTCGATATCAAGCACTTTGTTTCCGTTATATATTTTTGAAAGATTGGTTGCTGTGATCATATTCCTATAAGTTTATTCTCCTTTTTGTTTAAATCCCTGGATCGTTACATATTTACGTCTTCGGTATCGTTGCGTAAGATAAGTTAGTAGTACCGGACGCAAAATAATACCTATAACACCCATTCCTGCAATGGTTCCCACGGCAACTTCATAGCTTATGAATTTATTTACCAGCCAGAAAATGAAGACTGGAAATGCCATAACCGGAATTCCAACGAGCCATTGTGAAACACCCATTCCCTGGTAGTTCATCACCGGGCTTTTGTCCAGATCGATGCTCTTCTTATTAAAACTTCCGGAGAAAATTAGCATAGGAACGTTCACTCCAATATTATAGATCGCGGCAGTAATGTTGAGCAAAACCACTTCCCATCCAAAGTATATATAGGGAGTTGTAAGAATTAAAAGTACCACCACACTTACCGTGATCAACCCCATTTTAGAAGCCAGGTATTGTCTCATGGGTATGTTTTGAGACATGATCATGGAGTAATAAGACGAATCCCAGGATGGTACAAATTGACCAAAATTCATCATAAATACCCCGGTCATAAAAATCCCCACAAATAGAAAGAATGCCGGCATATCCTGGTAGGTATCGTTCGGGTAAAAAATTAGTCCATAGCACAACAGCAACAGAGACATGAAAATGGTTGTTTTCGCTCTTTTATTCCGAAGAATAAGTTTGATATCCAACTGCAGGAAAGGTGCAATACTTCCAAATCTACGGGTCCAACCAAGATCCTGGGTGTTCACTTCCTTTGATTTAGCTTTTAGATCACGGTCGAGATAGAATTTTTTCCTTAGATCTGAAAGATTCCACTGATAAAGAATAATCAAAAGGATGAAAGGGATCACTGCTAAGTACGGTTGGTCATATAAATAATCTAGAGCCGCACCAAAGTAACTTCCAATATCGAATACACCAAAGTAGTCCAAAGCAGCGAGCATTGCCACACCTATGATAACCGGAATTAATTGCTTAAGACTTTCGTTGAACTTCTTCTTGACTATAAAATTAAAATAGTTTACACATAAAATAATAGCGTAAAACCCGAGCATCCAACCAAGTACATTCCAGGCAGGATAATCATACTTCAGGATACTTACCAGCCCGAAAGGAATGATCCAGAGCAGCGGCAGGATATTATAGAATGAGTATAGTGATTTTAGAAGTATGTAATTGACCGCTTTTTTCTTGGATACAGGAATGACCATAAGCGGTTTGATATTCATTACCGGCAGGCTTTGCAGCATAAACCGGAAAACAAACTCGAAGCCTAAATAAGTCAAAGCAAATTTATTCACGATCGCTAAGGGATCCTGTTCGGGAAAAGATTCTTTTAGCAGCGGGAATAATGCTACGCCCAGAAATAAAAACATGGCTGAAAAATAGAGCGCCAGGAATATCATGAGGATCTTTAATCCAAGACTTTTTCCAAAACTGGCCGACCTTGTGAATGATTTCCATTCCAGCCAGAGAAACTTACTAAACATAAAATCTGCTGTTTATTTAGATAGGTAGAGAAATTTAAACTTTTGTTACATTTTTAAAAGCTTCATACTTTGTATTTTTACGCCCAAATATTAAAAAATGAGTAATTTTTACCCGCTAAAAATAAAGGAAATAATTCGTGAAACTTCCAAGGCGGTGAGTTTATCTTTCGATATTCCTGAAAACTTGAAAGAAGAGTTCAAATTCAAGGCCGGGCAGTATATCACAATTAAATATGATGCTGAAAATGGGGAAATAAGAAGAGCCTATTCTCTTTGTTCGGCTCCTGCTTCTGAAGATTTCAAGGTAACCGTAAAAGAAGTAGAGGGCGGTAGTTTTTCAGTGATCGCAAATAATAAACTTACAGCCGGAGATATTCTGGAGGTGCATCCACCGGAAGGAAAATTTCTCTTTGAACCTGGAAACTCCGCTAACGATTACGCTGCTTTTGCAGCGGGAAGCGGAATTACGCCGGTACTTTCCATCATCAAATCTGTTTTGGAACAGGAACCTGAAAGTCGGTTTGTACTAACCTATGGAAATAAATCTGTAGACGATACGATCTTTTTTAAGGAGCTTCTGGAATTACAATCTAAGTTCCCCGAAAGACTTTTCGTCGAGTTTATTTACAGCCGTACGCGCGAAGAAAATGCACAATTTGGAAGAATCGAAACAAGCACGGTAAACTATATCCTGAAGAATAAATTCAAGGATCGCAATTTTGAAACATTCTATCTTTGCGGACCCAAAGAAATGATCGATCATGTTACCGAAGTATTGAAGAAGAACGATGTTCGTGATGAGCAGATCAAATTCGAGTTGTTCACGAGCACTTCAGAAGAAAAAGTGATCGAAGGCGATACTGATGGAAAAACTTCAGTAACCATTGTTGTGGATGATGAAGAGTATAGCTTTTCTATGGATCGTAAAGATGTGGTTCTGGACGTTGCACTGGAAGAAGATATCGATGTGCCTTATTCCTGCCAGGGCGGGATCTGTAGTAGCTGTATGGCTCGAATTACTGAGGGTAAAGCTGAAATGAGCAAAAACCAGATCCTTACAGATGCAGAGATCGAGGAAGGTTTTATTCTTACCTGTCAGGCGCATCCAACTACTTCTACGTTAAAAGTAGATTTTGATGATGTTTAAGAATTATTCAGCAGCTGCTGAATTTTAGAAACTACAACTTCCGGAGGAATGCTACGCATGACATCTTCGTAGCCCTCCGGAACTTTATTGCCATAAGCCGAAGTTGGGATCTTTGGATATTTTTCAAGATCCGGTAAGATACAATTCTCCATAGGCTGATTAAAAGCAGCAAATCCCATATAAGGATGGGTAACGCCCCAGATACTTAGAACCGGAATCCCGAATATCGCTGCGATATGAGCATTTCCACTATCCATGGATAACATCATGTCAAGGTTAGAGATAAGACTTAGTTCTTCTGCAAACCTCAACTTACCAACCACACTCACACAATTTTCAAATCTGGATTCCCATTCTTCCAGCTGTTTCTTTTCAGTTTCCCCCCCTCCAAACAGGAAGATTTTGGTATTTGTTTCCGAAGAAAGCTTGGAAATCACCTGTTCCATGAGATCTACCGGATAAAATTTTGAACTATGCTGCGTAAATGGCGCGATTCCAAGCCATCTTACGTTTTTCCGCTTACCGGTAACATCAGAAATTCTTGGAAGTATTTCCCTCCTTGCTGCTGCTGTGTAATTGGAAAGATCTATCGGGTATCCTAGTTTCTCAAAAACTTCAGCATAACGCTGATGTGTTGTTTTCAGCTGTTGAAAAATCTTATTGGTATCCCTTGTAAGAGCTTTCTTTTCAGCTCTGCCCTTATCTATTTGTTCGAAAGGAATTCCGTAGAAATAAAAAACTGATCGTAAAACATTAGTTCTTAGAACATCATGAAGATCTGCGACCATATCGATCTCCTCATCACGAAGTTCCCGGGCCAGGGTACCAAGTCCCAGTACACCTTCATGAACGCCATCGACATCTGCCTCGTAGAGACGCACATTTGGTAAATGACTGAACAGCGGAAAAAAGAAAGATCGTGTAAGTACTGTAATTGTTAGCTGTGGATAGGTTCTAACCAGAATGCTCAAAACAGGAACCACCATCGCCACATCTCCCATGGCAGAAAGACGAATCACCAACAGATGTTTATTTTCTGAAGTTGATGGATGCTGATTGCTATTCTGATCTTTCATTTCTACTTATTACCTCTTAGCACAGGGTTAAGCTCATCGTCATTGTACATCTTCATTTGCTTATACACTTTCATATACTTTTCACCTTTTTCGATATCTTCCAGAAGCTGATTGATCGCCGCAGAAAGGTCTACACGTTGTTCCAGAAGTATATCTAATTTAGCTTTACAGGCAATCTGGTGCTTTTCTGAAGCATCTGTACGCTGGGCTTCTTCGTTCATATGATAGATCTTCAGCGCGAGAATAGACAAACGATCGATCGCCCATGCCGGACTTTCAGAATTGATCGTAGCATCTGTATTTGCCTTTACATCCTTATATTTCTCAAGAAAGTAACTATCAATATACTCCACAGTATCGGTTCTATCCTGATTGGAAGCATCGATCTTACGCTTTAAAGTCAATGCTGCAACCGGGTCAATGTTTTGATCGCGGATAATATCTTCATAATGCCATTGAACGGTATCTATCCAGCATTTTCTGAAAAGTAAATGTTCCAGAAGATTCTTTTCAGCATCATAAGGATTTTTGAAATCCTGTTCTACGCTATCTTTTTGATGATAGAGTTCGATCACTTCTCTAAAAATAGTATTGGCTTTATCTGAAAACATAAAGTTATTTTAAATATAAATTGAATGCAAACTGGCCTGAAATACTCAGGTTTTGCAAAGATATTATTTTTATAAAGAGATTCCGGTGAATCTGAAGGAAATGGTTTAATCCAGGAAAACCAGGATAAATGGCATAAGAATTAGCACTGCCAGTAGTATTTCCTTGAATATGCGATCCTTCTTGCTATCAAAATAGTTAGAAGCAATGATACTAAGAGGTACGAAGAAGAATATAAGTTCACTTCCATTTTTAGTAGGCGCGAAGATCGCAACAGCAATAGAAATCACCAGGCAGAACAAGATCATGCTTAATACCGGTCTTCTGGTAATACTTGCCTTCTGTATCGCACTGAAATACTGAATAAGAGTCCAGAAAAGCAAGCCCAGAATAATACTCAATGGAACTAGTATCGATGCTACATTATACCGACGAAAGTCAAAATTACTGGTTTGAAACCAGTTATTTAAGGTGTATAATTCGTCATACACGAGTAGATGAAAAGTTACCGTTAGCATGGCTACCGCAAGGAAAGCTACAAAAGGTACCAGCCAGTTCTTGAATGCTGAAGCAAAATTAAGAATCGCGAAGAATATAAGCAGAAAGAATAATACCGACCAGAAATTATAAAGGGTGGCAATGGCTATCCAGAAAGTGGCATCAAAGATCTTTTGCTGTACGAATTTATGTGATTTGAGACTAATGATCCTCCTTAAAGCCAGCAGGATACAAAGATTGGAAATGATTACCGGTGTATTGGCCAGAAGTTCACTAAAACTAATCGCGAAAATTGCAAAAAGTAGGGTTTTATAAGCACTCCGCTTTGTGAGTTCATTTTTCTTTGCGATAAAATTGAGCACGAACAAGCTTAGAACAAGCAGACCCAAAACACCTATTTTTTGTAGTAAATCCAGTATCTCAAAACCATTTTCCAAGTGAAAAAAGTTCACGCCGGTATAAAAGATCACCAATAGCAGAACGATCACCGTTAAGTTAATAGGTTTGGATTTGCTAAAAAAGCTTGTTAGCATTGGTAGTTTTTATATTTTTGTAGTCACAATTAATGATACGATCATGAAAGATTTTTTTGAAGGAATAGAAGATTTGTTTGAGTTACTCCTCGCTCCATTAGACGAATTGAGAGCTTTGGAACTTGATTCCTGGTTTCTTGCCAATGGACTGAACTGGATCTTTATGGCTATTGGTTTTCTTGCTTTTCTTTACTGGATGAAGCAGCTAAAAACCTTTAACGATAATAACGAAGAAAACAGAGAATCTACTTCACATTCATTCTTAGGATAGGTCAAAACCTAAATCCTTTCTAAAATACATCTTATCAAATTGCAACAATGCTGCACTTTGGTAAGATTTTTTTAGTGCCTGCTTGTAATCATCCCCGAAGGAACTTACCGCAATTACGCGGCCACCACTAGTTACAACTCCTTCTGCAGTTCTACTCGTTCCTGCATGGAATACGAGAGATTCTGTCACCTTATCCAATCCTGTGATAGGATTTCCTTTTTCGTAAGATTCCGGATAACCTCCAGATACCAGCATCACCGTTGTCGCAGACCGTTCGTCAATTTCAAGACTTGCAGTATTTAGTTCACCTTTCCAGGTAGATTCCAGTAAGGCAACCAGATCAGACTTTATTCTTGGTAATACGACTTCAGTTTCAGGATCACCCATTCTAACATTATACTCGATCACATAAGGCTCATCGCCTACTTTGATCAAACCTATAAAGACAAAACCTTTATAATCGATATCTTCAGCTTTAAGACCATTTATCGTTGGTTTTACGATACGGTCCTCGATCTTTTTGATTAGACTTTCATCTGCAAAAGGTACAGGTGAAATTGCCCCCATACCACCGGTATTAAGCCCGGTGTCGCCCTCGCCTATTCTTTTATAATCTTTTGCAGTTGGAAGGATCTTATAATTCTCACCATCGGTTAGTACAAATACACTTAACTCAATCCCATCCAGGAATTCTTCGATCACCACCTTCTCACTAGCCGCACCAAATTTCCCTGAAAGCATGTTTTCCAGTTCCTTTTTAGCTTCGTCCAGATCTTCAATAATAAGCACTCCCTTCCCTGCAGCCAAACCATCGGCTTTCAACACGTAGGGAGGTTTTAAAGTTTCCAGAAAACGTTTCCCTGCCTGTAAACTTTCAAAACTGAAACTTTCATAGGCAGCAGTAGGTATATTATAGAGAGCCATGAATTCCTTAGCACGTTCCTTACTACCTTCGAGTAAAGCTCCACGCTGTGAAGGCCCGATCATTTGAATATGCTTTAATTGATCATCATTCTTAAAGAAATCCACGATTCCTTTTACCAGAGGATCTTCGGGTCCAACCACGATCATATCAATATTCTTTTCCAGGGCAACTTTTCCTACCTGTGCAAAATCAATCGGATTGATATCCAGGTTTTCAGCAATAGCTGCTGTACCGGCATTCCCGGGTCCTACATATAGTTTATCGCATAGATCACTTTGGGTAATCTTCCAGGCAAAAGTATGCTCGCGTCCACCGGAACCAAGAATGAGAATATTCATAGCTTCAAATTTTAATTGTTGCATCAAAAATAAATGTTTGTACATTGAAGCACCAATAAATTCGTTAAAAAAGCGCTTCTACACTTGGATTGGTTCAGATTATCTTTACAACTCAATAAATTCCCTATTCAGCGGGCTCAGAAAAAACTCGAGGAGGTTAAGAACATCCCCGAAGCCGAATATGAGAAGTATCAATACCGGCAGAGAAATCTATTGCTTGACTATCATATTCAGCATAATGATTTTTACCGCGACTTTTTCAAATGGGAAGGTTTTGACGATTGGAGCAAAGTCCCGATCATGAAAAAATCTGATCTGCAACAACCGCTCAGGGATAGGTTAAGTTCTACGTACACAACGAAGTCGGCTTATGTCGGAAAAACTTCAGGAAGCAGTGGGCATCCATTTATATTTGCTAAGAACAGGTTTGCTCATGCCTTGAGCTGGGCCGGTTTTCAGGATCGTTATTCCTGGTATGGGATCGATCTTAACACCTCTTTACAGGCCCGTTTCTACGGAATCCCTCTTGATTTCTTCGGAAACGTGCAGGAAAGACTGAAGGATAGAATAAGTCTGAGGCGGAGGTTCAATATTTTTGATCTTAGTGAACAGAAAATGGAATCTTTTCTTGAACGTTTCAAAAAGGCAGATTTCAATTATCTGAATGGTTACACCAGTGCCATCCTGCTATTCGCAAAATTTTTAAAGGATCGCGAAATCCTGCTGAAGTATCTTTGTCCAAGTCTCAAAATATGCATTGTAACTTCTGAAAGACTCTTTGAAAAAGATAAAGAACTGATCGAAAATGTTCTGGGAGTCCCTGTGATCAATGAATACGGCGCAAGCGAGGTTGGACTTATTGCTTTCGAGGATCCTAAACATGACTGGATCGTAAATTCTGAAGATCTTTACGTGGAGATTCTCGATGCGAATGAAAGGGTATTGCCCTATGGTGAGGAGGGCCGGATCGTGATCACGGCTTTATATAACTATGCTCACCCAATGATACGCTATGATATTGGGGATACAGGGGCTTTATCTACCAGAAGTACTCTTAAAAAGCCTGTTCTGGAAAAATTAGTGGGTCGTACTAATGATATCGCCCGTTTACCAGATGGGAAAGTAGTTCCAGGACTAACTTTCTATTACGTCACGAAAACCATTATAGAAGACAGCGGAAATATCAGGGAATTTATTATTACTCAAACCAGCCTGGATACTTTTCATATAGATTATGTGAGCGATATCGAACTTTCTGAGGTTCAGAAAAAAGGTATTATGAAGGCGATCGAAATGTATGTGGGAAAAGATCTGAAGATCGGCTTTCAGAAAAATGAGGTACTTAAACGCACTAAAAGCGGGAAACTAAAACAATTTACCTCGCTTATTCAATAGTTAGTTTCTGTTTCGATTTCACGAAGAATTGCTCATTCAGGAAAATAAGCATTTTTTTAAGCGATGCTCTTCGGCCAAAGCCCGCAAGCCGGTAAACCTTGTAATTATATTTCAGCATTTCCAGTTTATTGCCTGAAATGGAATTTTTCCGAAGTCTATAATAGGCCAGTGATTCCCAGATTCCTTCCATAGGTCCACCTTCTTCAATAACTCTTAGCCACATTGCCCAGTCCTGGCGCTTCCGAAGGTCTGGAGCATAGATCTTTCCTAACAGTCCGGCATTATAAATCCCAGTTAAGTTCCCAACATAATTTGCTTTGAGCAACCTGCGATGACTTAGAACTGGTAAGGCTTGAATGATAATATTGCTTTTTTTGCCAGTTTCATGCATTAACTGGTAACTGGAGAAACAAGCTGCGACATTAGACTTGGAAAGAACTTCTAGCTGCCTTTTAAGCTTATTTTCCTTCCAGAGGTCATCTGCATCCAGAAATGAGATAAACTGTCCCTCTGCAGCTTCAATCGCTTTGTTGCGGGAGTACGCGGTACCTTTATTCGCCGAATTGTTAAAAACTCTGATCCTATTTTCTTCGGAATTGAATTTCTGCAGGATCTGTGCGGTGGAATCATTGGAGGCATCATTTACGATAAGCAGTTCCCAATTATGGTAAGTCTGGGAAATTACAGAACGAATCGCATCAGCAATAAATGCTTCGCTATTGTATGCAGGCATTATGACAGACACCAGTCCCTCCTTCATTCTATCGTCTAATATGTGCTGAAAAATCCTTATGCTCTCTCTTATCCAGTTCCTCTTTACTCAAACTTCGGAAGTGGTCATAGGTGATCTTCATACCCTCACTCCTTGAAACTTGAGGTTCCCATCCCAGAATTTCCTTCGCTCTCGTAATATCGGGCTGGCGTTGCATTGGATCATCCTGCGGCAGTTCCTGAAAAATAATTTTCTGATCTGTTCCGGTTAGTTTAATGATCTCTTTGGCGAAATCAAGGATGGTGATCTCATCAGGATTTCCAATATTTACGGGATAGGTATAATCGCTAAGTAAAAGTCGGTAAATGCCTTCTACCTGGTCATCAACATAGCAGAAAGAACGAGTTTGCGAACCATCTCCAAAGACGGTAAGGTTCTCTCCCCTCAATGCCTGACCAATAAAAGCTGGGATCACTCGACCATCATTTAGTCGCATTCGTGGACCGTACGTATTGAATATTCTCGCAATTCTTGTTTCCAGTCCGTGAAATCGATGATACGCCATGGTGATGGATTCCTGGAAACGTTTTGCTTCATCATAAACTCCTCGAGGGCCTATCGTGTTCACATTCCCGTAATAATCTTCGTTTTGCGGATGTACTAAGGGATCTCCGTAAACTTCAGAAGTGGAAGCAATAAGAATCCTGGCATTTTTTTCTTTTGCCAGACCAAGACAGTGATGGGTTCCAAAGGAACCAACCTTCAAGGTTTGTATAGGAATTTTCAAATAATCTATAGGACTCGCGGGAGAGGCAAAATGCAATATATAATCAAGATCTCCGGCTACATGAACGAATTTGGTGATATCATGATGATGAAATTCGAAATTCTTTTCCTTGATGAGATGTTCAATATTCTTAAGATCACCAGTAATGAGATTATCCATTCCAATAACAGAATAACCTTCTTTAATAAACCGGTCACATAAATGAGATCCTAAAAATCCCGCTGCTCCCGTAATAAGTATTCTTTTAGCCATATTCTCGTTTTTAGACAACCTCATCGATCAAATCCTGCAGACTTTTCTTCCACTCTTTGATCTCACCGATCTCTTTGATTGCTTTTTCCTTGGAAAGCACACTATATTCAGGTCTTTGAGCCAAGGTCTTAAAAAATCCTGTTTTATTTAGAACTACCTGGTCTATTTTTCCTGAGTAATTCAATATTTCTTCGGCAAAATCATACCAGCTCGCCTGTCCCAGATTACTAAAATGGTAAATGCCGGTTGCAGACGAATCTTTCTGAATGCCATCGAGAACATACTTAGCCAAGTCGTTGGCATTGGTTGGAGTACCAAGCTGAGTGGTCGTAATATTTAAGCTTGCTCTTTCAGCAGCCTTTTTTAAAATGGTGCAGAAGAAATTATGTCCAAATTCTGAATACAACCAACTCGTTCTGAAGATCAAATGCTCATCAATAACTTCAGCGATTTGTCTCTCCCCCGCTAACTTGGATGCTCCGTAAATATTGATAGGGTTTACCTCATCGGTTTCCAGATAAGGTTCGGTTTTGCTTCCGTCGAAAACATAATCGGTTGAGAAATGGATCATTTTAACCTGTTTTGCAGCACAAACTTCTGCAAGTTTACCTGCCGCTTCAGCATTGATCTGGAATGCCTTCTCCTTCTCAGATTCAGCTTTTTCCACATTGGTATAAGCCGCGGCATTAATACAGAAATCGTAAGATTTCGAAGAGAATAGCCTTTCTACTTCTGCAAAATTGCTAATATCCAACTCCGCTGAACTTTTGAAATCAAAGTTAAAATCGGGAAATTTTTTCTTATGCTTTCTAAAACAAGAACCTAACTGACCATTTGCACCGGTTACCAGGATATTCTTCAAAATACATCTTTTAGAAATGGAAGCTCTTTGTCTTTATCTGATAAGATCATTTGATCTTCAGGAAAATTCCAGTCGATGTCCAAATCGGGATCATTGTATCTTATTCCGGCTTCAGAGCCCGGAGTATAATAGTGATCACATTTATATGCAAAAACAGATCGTTTGGAAAGCGTTACAAAGCCATGTCCAAAACCTTTCGGGACGTAAAGCTGAATCAAATTCTCATCGTCCAGTATTACTGAAAAAGTCTTTTTAAAACTTGGAGAATCTGGTCGTAGATCCACCACCACGTCCAGAACCTTTCCGTGGATCACTCTTACAATTTTGGTTTGAGCGAATTCTCCCTTTTGATAATGCAGACCCCGTAAAACACCATAATGCGACATGGATTGATTATCCTGAACAAATTCAGCATCAATACCACTAAAATCTGCCAGTCTCCTGCGATGATATGTCTCCAGAAATAAACCGCGATGATCTTCAAACATGGTAGGTTTGATGAGCAGGCAATCCTTTAGCGGAGTTTTTTCAATTTGCATACGTGGTTTTTAGGAGTTGAAGATCTGTTCCAGGATCTTTTCAGTAATGAGATAGGTTGGTTTTACTCCAGAAGTCCCAAGTCCTCCAGAAGCAAGTGTACTTCCTGTTTCTAATGGATTATCTGATGCGTAATAAGCATATCTTACCTGAACATCTTCATCAATACTTCCTCGTAATCTGGAAGCTGCCTGTATCGCCTTTTGATAATGCGCACCTTCCATTTCCAGTCCGCAAACGTTCCATGTAGAATCATGGAAAAATCTTAGGATATCCTTATTCTGAAGTGATGTACCCAGAACAGTGATCATTGCTCCGTCTACCACGCTAATTCCCTGGCCTTCAAGATCAGATTTCTTTAACTGGTTTTCGAAAGGGTAATTATCTGCTGTTCCTTCAAATAAATGCGCATCAGGAATCATAATATCTCCCTTTCCACCTTCAAGAATTCCGGCTTTCCCCATGATAGAAACCGACTTCACATTAAGCTTGATCTCTTTTCCGTCGTTATCAAATGGTTTAAGCAATTCATCCATAGTTTCATAGGCCTGCTCACCAAATGCGTAGTCCATGACCAAAAGCACCGGTTTTTCTGAAAGATCTATATCAGCGAATTTATCGGTTTGGAAACCACCTTCCAGTTGCGCAGTATCAAAGATCTGCACATCGATATTGGTTCCGCTTTTATCTTCAAGAAAGGTCATTCCATTATCCAGAGCAAACTTTGTAATCTTAGTTCTAAGGTTGCCATTGCCACTATCACTTAGTTCTTCGTAAATATCAAGGGGCTTTTTCTTTTTCAGCTCTGTTTTAAAAGCGCACGGAGTATACAAAGTGTTCATGACACTGTGCATATTAGCAGAAATGATATGAATTGGTCTTTTAATAAGTTCTTCTTTGGTAAGAAAACTCTTTATATCATTCGCCCAGACTTCTCCGTGAATGTGATGTCCCAGTCTTTCCCGCAGCACTGGGCTAAAAGTGATGATCCTTTTTTCATTCTGAACCGCTTCCTTGATCGCCATTTTTCCCAGTGACCAGATCACTCTAAGAAATCTATCCGGATTGTCTGGTGTACTGAATTTAGGATATAGTTTATTGATATCTGAAAAAGTTCTTCCCAAGATACTGGCGGTATGGGTAAGAGCTATTTCCCTCTGTGATTGTGTAAGCGGATCTTTTTGAGTTACTGCAAAATCGAGTTTTTCCCAGTCCCGGTTCACGCTCCCGTCTTCATCAATAATCACTCTTTTCATGATCTTATGCGATTCTATAAATAGAAAAGTAAGATGTGTAAGAATATCATAGATCTCTGAGCGGCCACGAGTGATCTCAATGTTCATTTGCTCATCATCGATTCTGTAGCAGTTTCTACGTCTTTTAGGCGGTATAATAGCCTTAAAATGCGAATTCCCATAACCTTCATCACTGGTAAGGTTTATAAATCTGCATTCTTCGATACCGTGTGGCAAACGATCTATAACATATAGCAAACCTTCCAGTTCTGCTTTTTCGTTCGCGATAGATCCATAAATTTCAGGACGAAGTGTAAGTAAGGATTCCCTTAAAGTTTCTCCGGAAACACCCATAGGCTTATAAAAACCACGGTTGAAAAGGTGTCTCATGGTGATATACATTCGTTCAATCGCTCCTGAACTTTCCTGAGCTCTTGTTCTTCCCTGTAACTTTAATATTGACATAGTTTTATTTTATATAATCTCGTTTAATTTATCAGCAATCTTCCTGTCGTTGGATAATCTTGGTAGTTTATTCTGTCCTCCAAGCTTTCCAATGGATTTCATGTATTGCTGAAATGTATTTGGTGGCAATTTAGTAATCTTGAGCCTTTGAAGAATGCTTCCATCTATAAGATCCTTATAATATGAATTTTGCTGTTGCATCGCTTTATCAATAACTCCGGCAAAATGATCCATATCCTGCGGTTCTTTTTCAAATTCTATAAACCATTCGTGGTACGGTAATTCATCATCATCCGGACTAATTTGTGGTGCTACCGTAAACTCGCTAATAGCAGCCTGTGAATCTTTTACTGCTTCCTGCAGGGCCTCCTCCACTTCCTTAGCGATGACATGTTCTCCAAAAGCTGAAATAAAATGCTTGATCCTTCCGGAGACTATGACTCTGTATGGCTTTACTGAAGTGAACTGTATCGTATCACCAATATTATATGCCCATAGACCAGCGGTAGAACTTATGATCATGACATAGTTCACCCCAATCTGTACATCCTTCAGAAGCAAACGTGGTGCATTTACTTCAAAAAATTTATCTGCTTCAATGAATTCATAAAAAATCCCGGAGTCCAGCTGAAGCAGCATACCATTAACATTCTGCTTATCCTGAAAAGCAAAAAAACCTTCCGAAGCAGGATATAATTCAATACTATCTACCCTTCTGCCAATTAATTTTTCGAATTTGGCGCGATAAGGTTCGTAATTAACTCCGCCATAAATGAACAGGTCAAAATTTGGAAAAATTTCTCCTACCTTTTTGCCAGTCTTATCGATCAGTCTTTCAAAATACATCTGTACCCAGGACGGAATCCCGCTTATTACCGACATATCTTCCTGTACAGTTTCCTCCACGATCGCATCCACCTTGGTTTCCCAATCGTCGATACAATTAGTATCCCACGAAGGCATTCTGTTCTTTTGAAGATAGCCTGGAACATAATGCGCCACGATACCTGACAACCTGCCTAATTTTACTCCGTTTTTCTCCTGTAACTCCGGACTTCCCTGCAGGAATATCATCTTACCATCCACAAACTTACTATTCCCGGTATCATGGATATAGCATAAAATCGCATTTCTGGCAGCTTCTATATGCGTGGGCATACTGTCTTTGGTTAGCGGAATATATTTAGCTCCACTGGTGGTTCCTGATGTTTTCGCATAATACAAAGGTTTTCCGGGCCATAATACATCCTCTTCTCCCGAAACCATCAGGTCCATATAATTCTTTAATTCTTCATAATCTCTTACCGGAACCTGCTTTGTGAAATCCTGATGAGTGTTGATATTCTGAAAATGGTGATCCTTACCGAATTTAGTATCTGCTCCTTTTTTCAATAATTGCTGAAAAACTTTCTCCTGAGTATCATGAGGATTCTCAGCCCATTTATTTATTTTATTTCTAACATAGGAAGCAAAGATCCCGGCAGCAAAAGATTTTATAGACATAAATTAATTGAAATCAATATATTCTGAAGGATCCACAGGGTTTCCTTCGTTCCAAAGTTCAAAGTGTAAATGCGGTCCTGTAGTAAATTCACCTGTATTACCAGCAGTAGCGATCACCTCGCCAGATCGCACTATATCTCCCTGACTTTTACTCAGAGAAGCATTATGTTTGTATACCGATAGCAAACCATAACTGTGTTCGATAATGATCACATACCCGGTTTCAGCAGTCCATTCTGCAAAGATCACCCGCCCATCTGCAACCGACTTTATTGGCGAATTCCTGGTGGTAACGATATCTATAGCATAATGCTTATTTTCGATATTATATCTTTCAGAAATAGTACCTTTTACTGGCGGAAACAGTGAAAAGTTGATGTCATCTGTAGCCGTTGGCAGGATATTATATTTGTCCTCCTGAGCTACTTCTTCACGCAACAGACTATCTGCCTTGATCCGGTTAATTTCCTGATATTCCAGTTCAGTGATTGGCTGGCTTAGAATAGAATCCCTGTCCAGTTGCTGTACATCAAAATCTCCTCGTAATGCGTCCTGTATAGATTGCAAATACTGGTCGTTCATGCGCATCTTATTTTGCAGGGAATCTGAGGTATAAGCCAGTTTTGTAGCCTTTTCCTTTAATGCTGGGGAAGAATACCCAGGAATATACTCTCTCAAGGGTGTAAACGCGATCAGGAAGGTAGTCATAGCGATCAATAAAATTGCTGAAATCCCAACAGCTACGAAAACGTTCAATCTGGTTAGACGAAAGGAGAACCTTTCTTCAAAAGTATCTTCGTTAAGAACCACCATGCGGTACTTATGCAGCAGTTTCTTAGTGAACTTCTTTTTAGGTTTTGTGTTTTCAGCCATAGCCGTGATTGAGTATTACAAAGATAAATTAAAATAATTCGAATTCCTGAACGACCATGACCGTTATTATGAGTGAGCAGGTATACATCAATTTATTGTCTTATTAACGTTTATATTAGGTTATTCTTGTTAAGTTTGTAGAACAAAATTATAACACATGAACGCATTTATCTTGCCTTTGGCTATAGGAGCACCACAAATTATCCTGATTGTAGTGGTAATATTGTTGCTTTTTGGAGGACGAAAGATCCCGGAATTAATGAGAGGCCTTGGTAGCGGAATTAAAGAATTTAAAGACGCTTCTAAGGATGACGAGAATCCTGCAACTACAGACGATAGTAAAAAAGTACCGGAAGAGAATAAATAAGCCGGTTTTTTATAATATACAAAAGCCCAACTTTGCAGTTGGGCTTTTTTTAATTTAGTTCAGTTTAGCCGATCGCAATATAGCATCGAGCTCGAAGATATTATCCCGTTTTGCTCGCGATGGTGAGAATACAAATCCTTCCAGAATTAAATATCTGTTATTTGCCTCATCCTTAACCGCGTAGTTCACAAAGGGTCCAGCCATGAAATCATTCTGTACTTCCCAGGTACCTCTTGTTTCATAAGCAAATTTGCCATCAACTGTAGATTCGAATAAATATGGAGCATATGCTTTTTCAGTGATCATATAAGAATCCTCCAGTCGGCCTGGGATCATCGACTCTCCAATAGAATCACGCATTTTAATGATATTCGCAACCACGCTGGAGTCATTATCTATGGAACTCATAGGAACCTCGTAAATTAGAATTTCCATGCTTCCTTTTGGGATCTCTTTTCTTATCCAGCTGAATTTATCCTCTTCCTTAGCATATCTGTAAGCTGAAGGAAACTTTAGATCTATACCAAATTTCTCTTTCAATGCTACGTCATCTGAAAGTGATTTTCTAATTCGGCGCTGCTTCTCTATTAGTTCGGTTTGTTTTAGAATGTCTATAATAGTATCAGACTTTCTTTTAATCACATCAATGATATCCTGTGAATTTTTCCCTTGAAGTACGATTCCTTTTTGTGGACGGGAAAACTCATCACTTATTACAGCCATTCCCTGTCTGCCATTTTCGATCTTTAAAAAGATTCTACTGTTACGTACAAATCCGGTGAATGTTTCTGGTGGTATCTGGCTTAAGCTGAAAAGTGGTTCTTCCTGGGGCAGTCCGTCTACCGGAGCTGCAAATCTGGTTCTTATGGTCTCTCCAACTTCACCTTCCCACATTTGGTTATCGATCACTACTGTGAGCTGATTGATGTTACCGGAAGAATCTGATAGGATTCGGGTGTCTTTCTTTTGATCTTTACTTTCCTCGCAGGCAAAAAACAGGAAAATACTGGCTAATACTAAAAGGCTACGTTTCATTTTTTCGGATTAGGTTTTTTTAGAACCTTAACCTTTGGAAATCTTGATCTTCATTCCAGGTTTAAGGCTGTTGGTATTCATATCATTCCAACTCCTCAAATTCTGTACCGTAACTCCCGGGAACTTTTTTGAAATGCTCCAGAGACTGTCTCCACTCTTAACCGTATAGATCTTTGCATTCGATGAATTAGAGGCTGTAGAAGTATTTGAAGAGGATGCTACGGGCTTTCTGGGATAGATCGTTAGATACTGTCCTATTCTTAAATTATTGCTACGCATGTTATTCCAACGCCGAATACTACTAACACCAACACCGTATTTTTCTGCGATCTTACCAAGGTAATCGCCTTTTCGCACTCTATAACGAACCTTATCCTCGGTTTTCACCAATTGAGGTAGTTCCTTTTCCTTTTCTTTTGCCTGAGTATCTACAAAATCATAGATCGCATTTTCATTGGATACGAATTTACCAATCGCAGGTTTAGGCAATCTTAACGTATATTTTTCGTCTTCAAGAAATGGAATGATATCAAGCTTATAACTAGGATTTAAAAACTGAAGCATTTCTTTCTCTACTCCAGTTACTTTAGATATCTGATCGAAAGTGATCAACTGCTTCACCTGTAATGTATCTGTTTCAAAGAACACAACATCTGGATTTGCAGGCTGGAACTTATGCTCATCGGCATACTCAAAAAGATATAAAGTAGCCAGAAATGCAGGAACATAACCTGCCGTTTCACGTGGAAGGAATCTTCTTAAGTGCCAGTAATCTGTAGATCCACCGCTTCTTCGTATTGCTTTAGATACATTCCCGGGACCTGAATTGTAAGAAGCAAGTACAAGGTTCCAGTCACCAAAAACCTTATATAAACTTGAAAGATATTGTGCTGCAGCTTCCGTAGATCTTGATGGATCCATACGCTCATCTACATAAGAACTTACATCAAGTCCGTGCATTTTCCCGGTTGGAAACATGAATTGCCATAAGCCTGTAGCTCCAACTCGTGATTTAGCTCTGGGATTTAAAGCCGATTCTACAATAGAAAGATATTTGATCTCTAAAGGAACATCGTATTTGTCCAATTCCTGCTCATAGAGCGGAAAATAGTAGGTACTTAGCGCCATAAGTCGCTCCATTCCCTTTTTATTCCTTTTCAGGTATGATTTTATGACCGATTCCAGTAGTGGATTATACTCTACGTTAAAAGGCGTTCTCGCATTCAGCCTGGCTAATCTTGCCTTGAGAGTATCTGTAGGAAGTTCATCATAAACTACTTTTTCATAATCCTGATCTTCTATAGACTTTTGCATGGTCTCAAAAAGATCTGAATTTGTTAGCTCCAGCCTCCAGAGAGAATCTATGGTCTTTGCTTTTGGAAGATCTGAAAGCGCCACTTTCGATGAATCCCTAATCACTGCGGAAATAGGCAATTTATTCTGAAATTCCGGATCTGGTTCGGTCAGTTTGATTTCAGTATCATCACTTTTCTGAAATATCTGAACTCTGAAATTCGCCTTTTCCTCACGAATCTTCTTATCTTTTTCCTGAGCAAAACCAGAAACTCCTGCTAATAGCAGCACTGCAAAAAATCTTCGTTTCAGCATAAAAATGTTTTGAATAACAAACGGCAATTAATCAAATTTCGTACCCGATTAATTCTTAATTGCCTCGATACCCGGAAGTGATTTTCCTTCAAGCATCTCCAGCATCGCTCCACCACCGGTAGAAACGTAACTCACCTTATCTGCAAATCCAAATTGTTTCACAGCAGCAACTGAATCTCCTCCTCCAACTAATGAGAAAGCACCATTTTCTGTAGCTTCTACGATCGCTTTACCAAGTTCTATAGTTCCTTTAGCAAAAGTTTCCATTTCAAAAACACCTAATGGACCATTCCAGAGAATGATCTTGGAATCCTTGATCACATTTGCAAAATTCTTAACCGTTTTTGGTCCTACATCAAGTCCCATCCATCCATCAGGAATATTATCCACACTCTCAACCTGTGTGCTTGCCTGTTCAGAAAAACTATCTGCGATCACTGAGTCTACCGGTAAATGAACTTCCACGCCTTTTTCCTTGGCCTTCTTAAGGATTTCAAGAGCCAGTTCCTGTTTATCATCTTCCACTAGTGAAGTTCCAATATGCCCGCCCTGAGCTTTAATAAAAGTATAGGTCATCCCTCCACCAATAATGAGGTGATCGATCTTATCAAGAATATTCTCTATTACGGTGATCTTAGAAGACACTTTTGCACCACCAAGTACAGCTGTCACCGGCTTTTCACTACTGTTTAAAACCTTGTCGAGACTTTTGATCTCTTTAGCCAATAAATAACCAAAGCACTTATCTTCAAAGAATTTTGCTACAATGGTTGTAGAAGCATGCGCTCTATGCGCAGTTCCAAAAGCATCGTTTACATAAATATCACCAAGTTTGGCCAGTTTTTCAGCGAAAGCTTCATTCCCGGCAGTCTCTTCCTCGTGAAATCTAAGATTTTCCAGTAAAAGAATCTCTCCCGACTTCAGGTCATTTGCAGCTTTTTCAACTTCCTCCCCAGTACAGTCTTCAACAAATTTCACACTTACTCCAAGAACTTCAGAAACCTTATCCTGTATATGTTGTAACGAGTAATTACTTTCTTTTCCTTTTGGACGACCCAGGTGGGACATCAAAACTACGCTCCCGCCATCTTCAAGAATTTTGATGATTGTTGGTTTAGCAGCCTCTATCCTATTGGCATCCGTCACTTTCATTTCATCATTCAAAGGCACGTTAAAATCTACTCGAATTAAGGCCTGCTTATTCTTAAAGTTGTAATCGTCTATAGTTTTCATAGGTTTGCTTTGTTACAAATATAAATTTTTCCGAAGATAATAAAGCTTATATAATTTTATATTTGCCTATGCTTTTTAGAGAAATAATAGGCCTTCCGCATATAAAAAATCATCTTGTAACCACGGCAGACCGGAGAAGAATTCCGCATGCTCAACTTTTTTCCGGAAAGGCTGGTAGCGGTACTTTACCCATGGCGATCGCCTACGCTCAGTATATATTATGTGGTAATTCCAATGGAGAAAATGATTCAGAAAGTGCAGCTTCCTGCAATCTGAAATTCAATAATCTTTCTCATCCAGATCTGCATTTCGCATTCCCGGTTGCAACCAATGAAAAGATCAAAAAGCATCCCGTTTCCTCACATTTTCTCGAGGAATGGCGACAGTTTGTTCAAATGAATCCCTACGGAAGTTTATATGACTGGTATCAGAGTCTTGGAATTGAAAACAAGCAGGGCAAGATTGGTGTAGATGAAGCTCATGAAATCGTAAAATCACTCTCCTTGAAAAGTTATGAAGGTGGATTTAAAGTGATGATCATCTGGATGCCTGAAAAGATGAACAATGAAGCTTCTAATAAGTTGCTGAAATTGATAGAAGAGCCGCCAAGCAAAACCATCTTTTTACTTGTTACTGAAGCTGAAGAACAAATTATTCAAACTATTAGGTCCAGATGCCAGCGTTTGCATTTTCCACCTCTTGGAGAATCTGATATAGAAGATTTTCTAATTCGCAAAGAAGATTGCGATCCAAAAATCGCCAGGAAGATTGCACATCAAGCTAATGGGGATTACACCAGGGCAATGCATATCCTAAGAAAAGATGCGGGAGACGAACAGTTTCAGGCCTGGTTTATTCAATGGGTACGGAGTGCATTTCAGGCTAAAGGGAACAAAGCTACAGTATTGGAGCTAGTAGCCTGGAGTGATGAAATAGCATCTCTTAATCGCGAAACTCAGAAAAGCTTCCTTCGATATTGTCTCGACTTCTTCAGGCAGGCAATGTTGCTAAATTATAAGGCTAAAGACTTAGTTTATATTGATATTAAACCGAAAGTCTTTAAATTCGATAAATTTGCCACTTTTATAAATGGTAAGAATATTGGAGAAATTTCCGAAGCAATAGAAACTGCCATTTATCATATTGGTAGAAATGGAAATGCTAAAATTATTCTGACCGATCTTTCTATTAAACTAACCCGATATCTACACAAAAAATAACGAATTATGGAAAATCTGAATACCTATATCACTGAGATTCTAATACTTCTATTCATTCTAATTACATTTCTACAATCTGGAGTGGATAAGATGATGGACTGGAGTGGAAATACTGGTTGGCTAAAGGAACATTTCTCAAAAACCTTTCTGGCAGGAATGGTTCCCCTCATGGTTGGAATTATCCTGGTGATCGAAGTACTAGTAGGACTTCTGGCGATTGCAGGTATCTACACATTAATATCTAATGGTGATTCTGGATTAGGGCTACTAGCTTCAATTCTGGCATGTGTTACCTTGCTTATGCTGTTATTTGGACAGAGAGTGGCTAAAGATTATGCTGGTGCATTTACGCTTACCGGATACTTTATCGTGTGTATCTTGGGTGTATGGATGATGAACTAGAAAAAAGGATTTAAATAAAAAAAGCTCCTTGTTAGGAGCCTTTTTCTTTATAAGCTATTCGTAGAAATTAGTCTTCTACTTCTTCATTTTCTTCAGTAGCAACATCAGATCCACCGTATTGCTCGTTTAATTCAGCGAGGACATCCTGGGTAATATCAAGACCTTCTTCAGCATACATAATATTTGCAGATTCATTGGAACCAAAAATATATGTATATCCATTATCCTTTCCGTAGTCTTTCACATAACCCTTTACTTTTTCAACTAAAGAATCCATAGCGGCCGTACTTTGCTCTCTAAGACGATTACTTTGCATTTGCTGTTGTTGTTGTAGCATTTGCTGTTTTTGCATAAGTGTACGTTCTTTTTCCTGTCTCTGAGCATCAGACATAGAATTCATTTCAGACTGGTAAGCCTGAACTTCTTCCTGGAAAGATTTTGCAACAGAATCCAATTGTTGACGCACTGAGTCTGATTTGGAAGTGAACTCGGCTTCCACTTCTTTCATTTCTTTATATTCTTGTACCAATACTTTAGTATCTACATAAGCTGTTTTTTGCTCGTTACAGGATACCATTAAAATTGCAACTGCAGCAATTCCGAAAACTTTTTTGATCATAGTTAAAAAATTTGATTGGCAAAGGTAAGAAACTAATCTTAGAGTGAAATAGGAGTTTGAATAGTTGTTATCGATAAGATTAATCAAATATACAAAGATTATAAGATTACTTTATAAATAATGAAGTATTTAGATTCGTTTTAAGAGCCTTTAAGTAATTTTTCAGGATTGATATCATAAGAACATATATACTGCTCTTAAAAGAGCTCAAATAAGCTTATTTATGACTTTCTGTACAAATAGGCGATGGAAGAGTATTCTCCGGTAGATCTTGCTTTAAGGTTGGAGATTAGACCGCGCCAGAATGCATTAATTTTAGAAGGCTTTGATTTTTGATTCTCCTCGCTTAATAGACTCACATAGAAGGAATCGAAAATTAATGGTTTTTCGCATACTTGAATAAGGTCGTTCGATTTCAAAAGTTGAGAAATACCACTTCTCGAAAAATGCCAGAGATGTCTTGGAACGTCCCAGGCAGCCCAATGGCTTTGATAGTAATAAGCATCATAAGATCTATGGTTAGGAACCGCAATTATAAGTAGCCCATTTTTGTTCAATTTAGCTACCAGTCTTTTCAGCACTTCCTCATAATCTGGAATATGTTCCAGTACATGCCACAGGGTAATGACGTCAAATGTTCTAGCATCCAAGCTATCCAGATTGTCCTCAATTGTGATTCCTTTTCTCGAAGCTAAATCCCTGGCATCTTCATTTGGTTCCACCCCAAAAACATTCCAGTTTCTATTTTTCATGTAGGCGAGAAAATCACCGGTTCCCGCACCGTAGTCCAGAAGTTTACATCCCGCGGTTTCCTGTTCAATCCACTTTGCTTTTTTCAAAAGCATTTTAGACTTTACAAACTGATAGATTTTATCCTGAAAATTTTCTTCTGAATCGGTGTGAGATATGTACCGATCACTCTTATAATATGCCGGTAATTTCTCTGGGACAGGAGATGTTTTCAAAATCCCAGGTTCGCTTTCCAATATAGAAAAGCATTCCTGCGATACAAGATGATCTTTACAGGTAAGTATAACTTCCTGTGTTTCCGGAGCTGATTTTATTTGATTCGATTCTATCAAAATACTAATTGTTCCACGTGGAACATGAGTAAATTACCGACCCATGTAAACCAATAATACTGAAATGTCGTTAGGACTTACTCCACTAATTCTAGAGGCTTGAGAAACGGTAGCAGGTTGTACTTTCTTTAATTTCTCCCTGGCTTCGTATGACATACTTTTTATACTGGAATAATCAAAGTTTGATGGAATACGTACATTCTCCAAACGATTTAGCTTATCGGCATTGTTTTTCTCCTTCTCGATATATCCAGAATACTTAACCTGAATTTCAGTTTGCTCTATCATTTCATTGTTAAGGTCATTCTCAAAAATAAACTCATTTACTCCAGAAAAACTACGTACATCTTCCATCGTGATTTGTGGTCTTGAAAATACTTTAAAGACTTTATCACTTTGTTTCATGGGTGAAGAATTTCTTTTCTCCAAAACAGGATTGGCTTCTTCTGGGACTACACTAAGATCTTTTAGATGCTGAACGAACTTGAAAGATTTCTCTTTCTTTTCCTCCATTTTCCTCATCCGTTCTACAGAAGCTAGACCGATATTATAAGATTTTTCAGTTAACCTGAAGTCGGCATTATCCTGTCTTAATAGAGTTCTATACTCCGCTCTTGAAGTGAACATTCGATAAGGTTCTTCTGTACCTTTTGTGATTAGATCATCTATAAGAACACCAATATATGCCTCGTTACGCTTCAGAATAAATTCTTCTTTTTCCTGCACTTTTAGAGCTGCATTAATACCAGCCATCATACCCTGGCAAGCCGCCTCCTCGTAACCTGTAGTTCCATTGATTTGGCCCGCCAAATATAAACCGTCAATTAGCTTGGTCTCCAAAGTATGCTTCAACTGAGTTGGTGGAAAATAATCATATTCTATTGCGTAACCAGGTCTGAAGAATTTCACATTCTCAAATCCAGCTACAGATCGTAAAGCATTAAATTGAACATCTTCCGGAAGTGAAGTCGAAAATCCATTCACATAAACCTCTACGGTATTCCAACCTTCGGGTTCTACAAACAACTGATGTCTGTCTTTGTCTGCAAATCTATTGATCTTATCCTCTATGGAAGGACAGTATCTAGGACCAAGACTTTTTATACGTCCGTTAAACATTGGAGATCGATCAAAACCATCTTTGAGGATCTCATGCACTTCATTAGAAGTGTAGGTCATATAACAGCTACGTTGTCTTTGTAATGGCTTAGTCTCATCAGAATAGGAGAATTTGGAAGGGATTTCATCACCAGGTTGCTCGGTCATTTTAGAATAATCCAAAGATCTACCATCCACACGCGGAGGAGTTCCTGTTTTCATTCTTCCAGCTTCAAATCCAACGTCAATCAAATCCTTGGTGATTCCAGTCGCAGCTCTCTCCCCTGCTCTACCACCACCAAATTGCTTATCACCTATATGGATGAGTCCGTTTAAAAATGTTCCATTAGTGCATATAACAGATTTGGAGCGAACTTCCAGACCTAGGGAAGTTCTTACGCCAGTAATCCTATCATTTTCGATAATCAAACCTGCTACCATCTCCTGATAAAAATCAAGATTTGGGGTTTGCTCCAGCTTTAAACGCCAGTCTTCAGCAAAACGCATACGATCACTTTGAACACGAGGACTCCACATTGCAGGTCCTTTAGATTTATTCAACATCTTAAACTGGATAGCACTGGTATCACTCACAATTCCACTATAACCACCCATCGCATCAATTTCTCTTACGATCTGACCCTTTGCAATACCACCCATGGCAGGATTACAGCTCATTTGAGCGATATTCTGCAAATTCATTGTAATTAAAAACGTACTACTACCCATATTAGCGGCAGCGGCGGCCGCTTCACTTCCTGCGTGACCAGCTCCAATTACTATAACATCATATTCCTTATCGAACATAAAATTCTCTTTTCATTACGATTGTTCCACGTGGAACATTTCCATTTTCTCGTCTTCCTTACGTCGCATTAATTCACTCTCACTTTCAGATTTATCCTTATATCCACATAAGTGTAACATACCATGAGCTATTACTCTTTTAAGTTCCTGAAGAAAATCTACATTATATTCCGCAGCATTCTCCTCTACTCTCTCTGTACTTATGAAAATATCTCCGTTTAAAGAATTACCTACAGTATTGTCAAAGCTGATAATATCTGTATAGGTATCATGATCTAAATAATTCTGGTTGATCTCCAATAAGTAATCATCATTACAAAAAATGTAATTGATCTCGCCTATATTCTTATGCTCAGATTCAGCAAGCCTGAATAACCAGTTTTGAAATAATACCTCATCCTTCAGGCTGAAGTTGTTTTCGTTGAAAAAATTAATCGTTCCTTTTACCAAAATATTCCTTAACCTTAGATCTGTAAATTTGCTGCAAAGGTAAGACTTGTCTGTTTAAAATTTCAGTTGAATGGAAATATTCTTTAGCGGTATTTATCTGGTTTTGAAGCCTGTTCTCATAGATCAGAGTATTCATGTTTGCTTTCCTCTTATTATCAAATCCCTGTTTTTGCGCAGCGCTCTTCATTTTCATTAATTCATAGTCCAACTGCTTCATTCTTTCAAGGGTTTTCCCATCCAAACCCTTCTCCAAAAGATCCTCCTCAATTTGTTGCATTTTCTTCTCGAGAGCGTTAGATGAATCATTATCCATTATTTCGTTTAATTTACGTCTGATGTTTTGCTGACGTTTATAAATTTCAAATATCTCACCTGAATTCTGCTGATCAGGCTTTCCTGATTTCTCAGGAATATCCATGTTTTGTTGCATATCCTGCTGAAGTTCTTTTTGCTCATCAATGATCTGTTGCAATTGAAATTCCTGTCCATCACCAGAACCAGATTGAGGACTGGACATCATGTCCTGCATAGAATCCAGAATATCAGAAAGCATGACTGCAAGATCATTTGCCCCGGTGACAACATATTGCTGACTAGCGGTACCCTGCCCTATTTGAATTTCAGCTAATCTTTCCAGCGATTTTTCTATATCAAAATCTATATCTGTAAGTTTGGAAGTTATCTTACTTGAGAACATTGGATTTTGTAGCGCGAGGCTGTAAATACTATCATCAATATGTTCGAAGTTCTCTCGTAGTTCACTTTGCTCATTTAGTTTGTTTGCGTAAGCAGGACTTGTTTGTTTGATACTCTTAAAGTCCTCTAACAGTTCTTCCTGTATCAAAGAAAATTTCACCAGATTATTCAAAATTTCGCGTAAAACCTTAGCATCTGCTTCCAACTTCTGCATGTCTGCCTGCATACCGGATTGTTGCATTTTAGCACTCAATCGTCGCATTTTCTTAGCAGCATTCTTTTGTTCCTGGCTGGCATTCTTTTGCTGTTGCAATTTTTCTGATGCCTTCTTTTGATCTTCTGAAATTTCCTTTTCTATTGCTTCATAGCGAGCTAAGGATTTTGGTTTCTTTAATTGCTGGTTATCCTTGGACAAAGCATCCATTTGCTGCTGAATCCTATCGAACTCATTATTAAGATTTTTCTGTTCTTCTGAAGTTGATTTAGATTCGTTTGAAATTTTCTCCTGTTCATCTGCAAGACGATTTAGATCCCTTGCTATCTTTCGCCGTTTCTCTTCAATATAATATCGTTTGGTTAGTTCTAAAAGTTGCTCAAGATTGCGCTCATTGTTCTTATTTTTCTTCGCCAGATCCTCCAACTTTTCTCCAAGATTTTCTACCTCGATTTTATGTGTATACTCCTGAAGTTCCTTTAATAATTCCTCATTCTCCTTTAGACTATTTTCGTTCTCATCAAGCCTTTTTTGTAAATCTTCTTTACTAGAAGATGGTTGCTCATTAGATTGTTCTTCTATGCTTTGCTGAAGTTCCTTGCTATGCTTTTGCATGAGCTTATTCTGAATCTTTTGCCTTTCTAAAAATTGATCCAGTCGCTGCTTCTCATTGTAATTCAGGTTTCTATTCTCCTTATTTATTCTCTGCAACTCTTCAAGTTCATTCGCATCTTTTCTAAATTCTTCCAGTTCTTCGGAAAATGTTTCGATAGAGTTTTGTTGTTTCTCCAGGTTTTGATCTTCCTTTTCAGTTTGGGTAATCTTTCGGAAGTTAAGGATCTCTGACCTGCACGATTTAGCGCCATTTACACCATCATTGTCAAATACTTCAAAATAATAAGAATAGGATATACCAGGTTCGAGGTCCAATTCATTTGGAAAGCTATAGTAGAATTCATCTACAAGAGCTGAGCTAACATCTAACTTTTGAATACGCTTTTTCTGAATCGAATCCTGCGGATAATATACCAACTGCAAGCTTGAAAGACCATGATCATCCTCTACCCGACCTTTTATATAAGTATTTTGTGAGTCTAAGCTATCTTTTGTGTGTTGCAAGCTTATTTCAGGATTAAGGTCGCGAACGACTTCAATTAGAAAATCTAACTTTTCATGATCAGTTTTATTAGCATTGGAAGAACTAACTGAATAATTAAAATCTCTAAATATTTGTTGCTCTATTTCAGCTTGCTGCTGACTTACTGGTAGGTTGCGGACTGAATCATTACTTTCAAATTGCACAAAATCTGTAGCTACAGTTGAGAAGTTCCAGGATAATTTTGAACCCTCAGGCACCTGAAAGGATCCTATACCTTTGAATACCTGGTCATCAAGATTTAGATAATTGGGGTAATTCACCTCAACGTCCATATTTGTGATCAACGGTAAAGCCAGAACCTTTAACTTATAAGTCCTAGAACTTATGCCTGCGCCAATCAATCTGAAATTTAGAGAGTTGTCTACGTTTTCGAACTTATATACAAAGCGTCCATGCCCTTCAGTAGTCAGGATACGTTTGTAGTCATCTGTAATGAGATGTAACTCTTCAGGAATCTGGTCTCCTTCAATCTGTACTACCAGTTCAAAATCTGAATTCTGAAATGTTTCCAGTTTATCATTCAGTATTATAAATTGAAATGGAGCTGGTTGTTCGTAAACCTGATCATAATTACTTATTCGATCAAATCCATCAGTAAAAACATGAGAGTTATTAGAGATCCATAAGGCAAGTATGATCAGCACAGGAAGAATGACCACCGGTAAAAATTTGAGGTTCTTCTTTAGCTCAATTGCCTCTGAAAAATTAAAGATCTTTAGACTTTCAGCTTTTTGATCGATGCTTGCAATAAGTAATTCAGATCTTTCAGAAGTACGATCAAGTTGTAATAAATTGAGTAACCTATCTCCTATTTCCTGAAAATGTGTTCCTATAATTTCTGAAGCCTGTTCTTTATTTATTCCCTTCCGAAGTTTAAAAAGTTTCAAAAGAGGGAACCCAATAAAGTAAATGAACAGGATAATTTCTATTGAAATAAATAACCAGAATAGAAATGCTCTCACAGATTCACTAAACCAGAAAAGGTGCTCGAGGCTTGCGGTAAGGAGAAAATACAACAACCCGATACCTGCAAAGAGCATCATGCCCTTTAGTATCTGGCTGAAATAATATTTTCGAACGAAAGCATCAAGCCTGGAAAGTATGCGATCAAAATTACTGGTCACTAGTTCTATAGTTTGTTTAAAAATACGACAATTAAGACACTTTAATTAGTAGTTGGCTGAGTTTAGGATTGCTTGAATAAGGTTGTATCTTTGCTTAAAAATTCACTATTTATGTCTTCTAAAGTTAGAGTAAGATTTGCTCCGAGCCCTACGGGACCGTTACATATTGGTGGTGTAAGAACCGCTTTATACAATTATCTATTTGCCAAAAAACATGGTGGTGATTTCGTTCTTCGTATTGAGGATACAGATCAAAACAGGTACGTGGATGGAGCTGAAGATTATATTATCGAATCCTTAAACTGGTGCGGAATACCTTACGATGAAGGACCGGGCAAGGAGAAAGGTTTTGGACCATACAGGCAGAGCGAGAGAAAAGACAAGTATCGCGCTTATGCAGAAGAATTGATAGCTTCTGGAAATGCTTACTATGCTTTTGATACTTCAGAAGAGCTGGACGCACATAGAAAGGATCACGAAGAAAAGGGTAAAACCTTTATTTATAACTGGCATAACAGAGAAAAGCTCAATAATTCCCTTACACTCTCTTCCGAAGAAACCAGGGAGAAAATTGAAAATGGCGATGCATATGTGATCAGGTTCAAATCTCCGCAGGATGAAACCTTACATTTAAAGGACGTGATTCGCGGTGAAATGGAAATTGATTCCAATATTCTGGATGATAAAGTTTTATTTAAAAGTGATGGAATGCCAACCTATCACCTCGCCAATATCGTGGATGACCATTTAATGGAGATTACACATGTAATTCGTGGTGAGGAATGGCTACCTTCTCTGGCTCTACACTATTTGCTCTATCGTGCGTTTGGATGGACCGCACCAGAATTCGCTCATTTACCACTTATTCTGAAACCTCAGGGTAAAGGGAAATTAAGCAAACGAGATGGTGAAAAAATGGGCTTCCCGGTATTTCCTCTTGAGTGGAAAGATCCCGCATCAGGCGATGTTTCTGCAGGATACAAAGAAGATGGTTATTACCCTGAAGCGGTGGTAAACATGCTGGCATTTTTAGGCTGGAATCCAGGAACAGAGCAGGAATTTTTTAGTCTTGAAGAGTTAACGAAGGCTTTTGAACTGGAACGGGTTCATAAAGGAGGTGCTAAATTTGATCCGGAAAAAACAAAATGGTTCCAGCAGCATTATATGCAGGAAGCAGATGAATCGCAGGTTACAAAGGAATTTCAAAAGATCCTGAAGGAAAAAGAGATCATGGTAGAAGAATCCTATGCTAAAAACGTTGTTTCCTTGATAAAAGAAAGAGCAGTGTTTGTAAAAGATCTCTGGGATCAGGGATATTTCTTTTTTATTTCTCCTACCTCTTTCGAGCCAAAAGATACCAAAAAAGCATGGAAAGAAGGTTCAGCAGAATTGATGAACGAATTAAAAACCTTTCTGGAGGGACAGGAAAATTTTGAAACCGAACAACTGCAGGCTGATGTCAAGAACTGGATTAAAAGTAAGGAGATTGGTTTTGGAAAAGTGATGATGCCCTTGCGTCTCGCACTGGTTGGAGCATTACAAGGTCCAGACGTTTATGAAATCGCAAGCTATATTGGAAAACAACAAACTTTAAGCAGGCTTACTAAAGCCATTGAAACTCTGCGATAATTGATCCTGAATATTATTTAAGCTGGTAAGAAATTTGATCTTACCAGCTTTTTTATGCTGATTAAATGCTGAAGAATACCTATTTTCAGTAAAAATTCTATTAGCATGATAAATTTTGTCTTAATACCCATATTCGCCATTTTTCTGTTGCTGCTTATCTTCTCCGGAATCTTTATAGTTCGGCAGCAAACTTCAGCAGTAGTAGAGCGCTTCGGAAAGTTTACCAGTATCCGGAATTCCGGATTACAATTGAAAGTTCCGCTCATTGATCAGGTAGCAGGAAGGATTAATCTAAAAGTTCAGCAACTTGATGTTCTGGTGGAAACTAAAACAAAGGACAATGTATTTGTAAAGCTGAAAATTTCTGTACAATTCCAGGTTAGAAAAGATAATGTGTATGATGCCTTCTACAAGCTTGAAAGTCCGCATGACCAGATAACAGCCTATGTTTTCGACGTTGTGCGCGCAGAAGTGCCTAAAATGAAGCTGGATGATGTTTTCGAGCGTAAAGATGACATAGCCATTGCTGTAAACCGTGAATTGAACGAAGCGATGCAGTCTTATGGATATGATATCATCAAAACCCTGGTTACAGATATAGATCCTGATGTACAGGTAAAAGCAGCCATGAACAGGATTAATGCTGCGGAAAGAGAAAAGGTTGCAGCAGAATATGATGCTGAAGCAGATCGTATCAAGATCGTCGCCAAAGCCCGGGCTGAAGCCGAGAGTAAGCGCTTACAGGGTCAGGGAATTGCCGATCAGCGAAGAGAGATCGCACGCGGACTGGAAGAAAGTGTAGATGTTCTAAACAACGTAGGCATTAATTCTCAGGAAGCTTCTGCTCTTATCGTGGTTACACAACATTATGATACTTTACAGGCTATTGGAGAGGAAACGAATTCAAATCTTATTCTTTTACCTAATTCACCACAGGCCGGTAGTGAGATGCTGAATAATATGGTCGCGTCCTTTACCGCTTCTAACCAAATCGGAGAGGCGATGAAAGAGCAGAACAAAAAAAGAATTGAAGAACAAAAAAGGAACAATGAAAATGACGCATAAAAAAAGCCCCGAATCGGGGCTTTTTAATTTTATGTATGATGACTATAAGTCGTAATCCATATTAGTCCTTTTGATTCCCATAATTTTCGAAACCGCACGGATCGATAGAATTTTATGGACTATCGAACCTACACCACTTCCCAGCAATGACATTGGTGTCATCTGGTCTTTGGTATGATCCATACTAAGACGAATCTCCTCTTTATCGATCTCTGTTTGTAACTTCAGAATTTTAAGATCTTTGTCGATATCTTTAAAGGATGAATAAACTCTCATTAATCATTTTTATCGTTAAAAACTGCTTTTGAAAACTTCTGAAGGATCAATTTCTCTATCGGTTCTTTTCCAAAGATATAAATCAACACCCCAACGATAAGGTAAAAACCACCTACGATAAAGTAACCGGAGCTGGGTACACCAATTGACTGACTAATAATAATTGCAATAGCGAAGGATAACATGATCCCGGCAATGCTTAACAAAAAACCCATAATTAAGAAACGAACGAGCGATGTTGCTCCCTTCATTCCCTGCTTAAAGGCTTTAAGCTTGTAGTATTCAGCATTACTGTGCAGAAATGCCTGAATATTATGATTTAAGTCGTCTACGTTGTTAGAAAGCTTTTCAAATGCCATAGAGAAATTATACTACCGCTTTATTTGGAGTGTTTCCAGATCCAGATGAAGTTCCCGGCTTATCTTTCTGCAATTTAGAATTTTGTTTTCTAAGTTCTTCTAATTTCGACTCCATTGCAGATAAAATATCATCTGCTTTATGACTTGCTGAAGATAAAGTCTCTTCCAGTCTTACTTCGAAATCTGTTCTTGCTTTCCTAGCCTTTTCAGAAAGATTAGAAGAAGTTTCATTGTACTTCTTATTTAGCCTTTCCTGAGCATTCTGAGCATCATCTTTAAGTTTCTTGCGAGTTTTATCTCCGCTATCTGGTGCATAAAGTAAACCTACACCAGCTCCAATTGCTGCTCCGGTAATTAATGCTAATAATGTATTTCCTGTACTTGCCATAAGTTATTGATTTTAGGTTAATAAAGCTCAAAGATAGCGGTTGGTTTCACCCTAGCTTGTTAATAACCGGTTAATATGTTAAAACTTGAATGCTAAATTATTCTTAAATAGCAAGATAAACTGTCTAAGATTTAATTTTAGCCCAGGAATCACGCAAAGTTACAGTTCTATTGAAAACAGGCTTTTCAGTCGTGGAATCTTTGTCCACACAAAAATATCCTATTCTCTGGAACTGTACCTTATCTTCAGGTTTCGCATCCTTCAGGCCAGGTTCAAGGTAACCGGTGACTACTTTTAATGATTCCGGATTTACGAAATCAAGATAATCTCTTTCCTTATCCCCATCTGGTGCTTCTTCAGTAAATAACCTGTCATAGAGTCTAACTTCCGCTTCCACAGCATGTTTTACCGAAACCCAGTGTAAAGTACCTTTCACCTTCCGAAGCGATTCTTCAGAGCCGCTTCCACTTTTACTTTTTGGATCATAAGTAACGTGAATTTCAGTAATATTCCCTTCAGCATCCTTTACAACATCCTCACCTTTAATGATATATGCATTTTTAAGGCGTACTTCCTTTCCTAGTGTTAACCTGAAAAACTTACGGTTTGCACTTTCTTTAAAATCTTCTCTTTCAATGTATAATTCCCGTGAAAATGGAATTTCCCTGCTCCCGGCAGCTTCATCTTCAGGATTATTTTCAGCTTCCAGCCATTCTTCTTCTCCTTCAGGATAGTTAGTGATCACCAGTTTAACAGGATCCAGAACACCCATAACCCTTGGAGCTATTTTATTAAGATCTTCTCTAACACAGAATTCAAGGTGAGAAACATCAATCATATTCTCACGTTTTCCAACGCCAATCGAATCGGCAAACTTCCGGATAGCTCCAGCGGTATAACCTCTTCTACGCAATCCTGAAATTGTAGGCATTCTGGGATCATCCCAGCTGTCTACAAAACCTTTTTCGACAAGTTGGAGTAACTTTCGCTTACTAACAATAGTATGACTTAGGTTTCTACGTGCAAATTCTCGCTGTTTTGGCTCAAATTCACCTTGTTTGCTTACTTTTTCAAGAAACCAGTTGTATAATTCTCTATGTGGTAAAAATTCCAGAGTACAGAAGGAATGAGAAACATGCTCAATAAAATCTGACTGTCCATGTGCCCAATCGTACATTGGATAAATCTTCCAGTTATCTGCAGTGCGGTGGTGTTCCTTATGCAAACAACGGTACATGATCGGGTCACGCATTAGCATATTTGAAGAAGTCATATCGATCTTTGCGCGAAGTACATGTCCCCTTTCAGGAGTATCGCCATTCTTCATCTGTTCAAAAAGCTCAAGATTTTCCTCTACTGAACGCTTTCTATACGGACTTTCCTTTCCAGGTTCGGTAGGTGTTCCCTTCTGCTCTGCGATTTCTTCTGAAGTCTGGCTATCTACATAAGCATCGCCATTTTTGATCATTTCTACTGCCCAGTCATAAAGTTTCTGGAAATAATCTGAAGCATAACATTCCTCAGCCCATTTGAATCCCAACCACTCGATATCTCTTTTAATAGCATCTACATACTCCTGCTCTTCTTTTGCAGGATTCGTGTCATCAAATCTTAAATTTACAGGAGCATTATATTTTTCACCCAATCCAAAATTTAAACAAATCGAGGATGCGTGACCAATATGCAAATACCCATTAGGTTCAGGAGGAAACCTGAATTTAAGTTCTTCTCTTGAATAATTAGAATTAAGATCTTCTTCTATGATCTGCTCAATAAAATTGAGGGACTTTTTAGCTTCTGCCATAACCTGTTTTAATAAGCTGCAAATTTATCAAATTTTAAATCGATAAAGACAGCATGCTAACAATAGTATCTTTAAAATTAATAACTTGGATTAAATTCAAGAATTATAAAATGGATGACCTGTATAAAATCATACTATACTCAGCATTTTCGGGGATTACTGTATTTATTGGCGGCTTACTTTCCAAATACTTTGGAAGCAATCCAGACATCACAAATCGAAGGAAAGAAATAAACCATTTCATTACGGCTTTTGGAGGAGGTATTCTTATGGGTGCCGTTGCTCTGGTATTAATTCCAAGAGGAATGGAAGATCTGGATCTCACGGTTCTGCTCTTAGCTTTTATAGCCGGTGCGCTGATTGTGTTTTTAATAGACCGGAAACTAGAAAGATCTGGAAGTACTTTATCGCAATTACTGGCAATGCTGTTAGATTTTATTCCTGAAGCGATAGCATTAGGTGCAATATTCGCGACAAATCCTAAGACTGGTATTCTACTGGCCGTATTCATTGGCTTACAGAATTTACCTGAATCTTTCAATTCCTACCAGGATCTTATAAAATCTGGGATGAAATCGAAAAAAGCACTTACAATTCTGTTTGTCTTGAGCTTCAGCGGAGTTTTAGGTGCGCTACTCGGTTATGAATTTCTAACAAACCTGCCTGAAATTACGGCCTTTCTTATGGTATTTGCCGGTGGTGGAATATTATATCTCATATTTCAGGATATCGCTCCAAATGTAAAGCTAAAACGAGCATGGATACCCGCATTAGGTGCAAATCTTGGTTTTTTAATTGGGATGATTGGAGAAAAATTAATTCAATAATTATTCTATTCTTCAGGAAATATATCTTTGTAAAAAAAGTTTTGGGAGTAATCACACTTAAGAACATTAGAACTTTCGCTTATCATGGATGTCTTGATGAGGAAAGTAAAATTGGAAGCGAATACCAGGTAGACCTTAAAGTTTCTGGAGATCTCTCCCATTCTGCAAAGACAGATGAACTTAAAGATACCATTGACTATGTTCATCTAAATCATATTGTGAAGCAGGAAATGGCAATTCGATCCAAATTATTGGAAACGGTTGCTGATAGGATTTTAACCCGTGTTCTTAGCGAACTTATTATGGTTCAGCAAGCTGAAGTAGAAGTTTCCAAGATCAACCCACCAATTGGAGGTAATGTTGCTATGGTTACTGTAAGCATGCAGAAATCAAGGTAGATTTTAGTTTTGATACTTAAATTTTTTATTACATTTGCCATCCCGCAAAGGGCATCGTGGCCGAGTGGCTAGGCAGAGGTCTGCAAAACCTTGTACAGCGGTTCGAATCCGCTCGATGCCTCAAAAAAAAGCTTCCTGAATCAGGAAGCTTTTTTTATTTCTGATCTTTTGTTTTAGTAAAATCCAGATCACCAATTAAAGAATCACTTGGTGTAATTTCTTCGATCTGATCCTTGATCTCATCTACCTGGTCTGGAAAGAGTCCCTGAAAGATTAAAACCACCCCGAATATCACCAGTATACAACTAATGAACTTTTTCATGATATAGATTCGGTTAGGCGTTAATTTCCGATTCAGTTTTTTTGCCAGTAAGATCTTGGCGACATCTACAATTAGATAAGTGATAAGCACTGTAGCAATAAACACTCCTATTCTATCCATCTGCATATCCAGCTTAGGACCAAAAACAATGATCACTCCCAGCCAGAAACCAAGCACTCCAATATTTATAAAATTCAGTAGAAAACCTTTTGCGAACAAGCTGAAATAAGCACTTTTTCCTAGTTTTCTAATTTCAGGAGTCTTATCATCTGTTTGCAGAGATTTCTTCGATTGTACAAAGGTCATCAAGCCATAAGTAGCGAGGATCATGCCGCCAAAAATGAACAAAGCTGGATCATCTTTGAGACTTTCCAATAGCTTGGTGGTGCTAAAGTAAGCGATGGTTATAAATACACAATCAGCGAAGATAACCCCAAAATCCAATGCAATAGCGGCTCTAAAACCTTTTATAGCAGCGGTTTCCAGTAATACAAAAAAAACCGGTCCAAATAGAAAAGCCAGAAAGAAACCTAAGGGTAAGGCAGCTAAAACGTCCTGTAACATACAGTTAAGTTGTTTTGCAAATGTAAACTTTTTGTGGTTTTAAAGTAAATATAGCAGTTAAAGCCTGAATGCGATACTTTTTCCTACTAATTTGCTTCTACATCTGCTCTGCTACCTAATAAAGTGAAATCTAAATGACGTTTGACCAGGTCTGCATTTTTAACTTTGACGTAAACCTCATCACCTAAAGTGAAAGTTTTACCGGTACGTTTGCCTGTTACAGCGAACTCATCAGCATCATACTCATAATGATCATCGTTCATATCACGCAACCTTATCATTCCTTCACATTTATTTTCAACGATCTCCACGAAGATTCCCCAATCTGTAACTCCAGAAATTACGCCCAGAAATTCTTCATCCTGATGATCCATCATGAATTTAACCTGCATGAACTTTATGGAATCTCGTTCTGCACTGGTTGCAAGATACTCGCGATCACTACTATGGTTACATTTGTCTTCGTACTCTTCTTCACTGGCAGATTTATGACCATCCAGGTAATGTTGAAGCAATCTATGCACCATGACATCCGGATACCTTCTAATTGGAGAAGTAAAATGAGTATAATGATCAAAAGCTAAACCATAATGTCCGATATTATCAGTGCCGTAATAGGCCTTGCTCATGGTACGAATAGCTAAAGTATCCACCATGTTCTGTTCTTTTTTACCCTGCACATCTTCCAGAAGTTTATTTAAAGAACTGGTCGTGGAATTACGGTCTGTAAGGTTCAGTTTATGACCAAACCTGCCTACTATACTTTGTAATGAAGCAAGTTTGTCTTCATTAGGTTCATCATGACATCTGTATACAAAAGTCTTTTTCGGCTTCTGTTTACCAATAAATTCAGCCACTTTTCGGTTGGCGAGTAACATGAATTCCTCGATAAGTTTATTCGCATCCTTGGCAGTTTTAAAGAAAACTCCTACTGGTTCATTTTCTTCGTTAAGGTTGAACTTCACTTCTACCTTGTCAAAAGAAATCGCACCATTTCGCATACGACGACTTCTCATCTTCTTAGCAAGCCTGTCCAGTGTGGAAATAGCATCTACTATTTCACCACTAACAGTATAGGCATCTTCACGAATTGAAATGTCTTTTGGAATACTCCCAGCATTCGTTTCGATAATATGTTGAGCTTCTTCATAAGCAAAACGCTCGTCTGAATAAGTCACAGTTCTTCCAAACCACTGATCTTTTACCTCAAGCTTATCGTTCATTTCAAAAACTGCAGAAAAAGTAAATTTTTCCTCATTCGGTCTTAATGAACAGGCGTTGTTCGAGAGTATTTCAGGAAGCATAGGTACTACGCGATCCACCAAATACACTGATGTTGCACGTTCGTAAGCCTCATCGTCGAGAATAGTTCCAGGTTGCAGGTAGTGCGATACATCTGCTATATGAATTCCTATCTCGTAATTACCATTTTCAAGTTTTCTGAAGCTTAAAGCATCATCAAAATCCTTTGCATCTTTTGGATCTATCGTAAAAGTCAGGATATCGCGCATATCCCTTCTTTTAACAATCTCATCTTTGTTGATTGAAGTATCTATCTTATTAGCGTATTCTTCCACTTCTTCCGGAAAATCATGAGGAAGACCATGTTGGGCAAGAATAGAATGAATTTCTGTATTATGTTCTCCTGGAGTACCAAGTACCCTGGTGATCGTAGCAAAAGGCGAATCTGCCTTATCCGGCCACTCTTCGAACTGGATTACTACTTTGTCTCCATCTTCAGCACCGTTCATTTTGTTGGCCGAAACAAAGAAATCTGTGTACATGGATTTATCATCCACTACCACAAATCCAAAATCTTTTTTCTTCTGAAGCGTTCCAACAAACTCTGTTCGCTTACGCTTGGTGATATTTACAACTTCACCTTCACTTTTCTTATTGCGACGGCGATTGTAAATGTAGATTTCCACAGTATCACCATCAAAAGCAGACTTTAGGTCTTTATTCGCGATGAATATATCCTCATCAAATCCATCAACGATCGCATATCCATAACCTTTGGTGGTTAGATCAAGTACCGCGGTATGATAGTTCTTGGAGCCTTCGATCTTAAATTTCCCACGTTCAACTTCTTCAATTTCCTTTTTTGCAGTGAGTTGAGCTAGTTTTTTTATGATCTGGTTTCTACTACTGGCATCATTAACACCCAGTATAGAAGCAATTTGTTTGTAGTTATATGTTTTTCCCGAATTCTTTCTAAGGATATCAATAATGCTTCGGGTGAGGTTGCCCTGTCCTTTGGGCTTATTCTTGTTCTGTTTCTTCATTCTCAAATAGTATGCGATAAAATTACGCCATAAAAATCAGTCTGCATCCTGTTGAGATTAAAGTTTTGTTAAGTCCAAAGAGTATTTAAATAGCTAAAATACTAAGCATCAATATTTTATTTTAAATTAATTTTAGTTTTATTAAGATTTAATCTTAATTTTTTCTTAATTTTATTTTAACATTAGCAATCAGTTCATCGTTTAAATTTGCTAACAGAATGAAATTACATAGGTCCTCATCTTATACAGCGGTCTTTTTTCTGATCTTTTTGATCGGACTTATAATTTTTGTTACCATTATTAACAAATCACTAAACGAGAAAAGTGATCTTCTGAATACTACTTCCACTGAAACTCCTGTAACTACTTTAGTATCTGCTTCTAACGATTAATGCGTATCTTAGGGAACTAATTTTTTCCCATGAAAGACTACGTTTGCCTGGCAACTTTTACATATCCGCACGAGACATTAATTCTAAGATCCAGATTCACTGATGAAAATGTAATGCATTATTTTCAAAACGAAACTTTAGTTGGTCTAATTCCATTCAGTTCTTCTGCTTTTGGCGGAATAAAACTAATGGTTCATCCACAAGATGTCTCAAAAGCAAAAGAGATCCTTGACTCTTTCAACGACAAATCTTCTTCTCTACGCATCGTATAGTTATGAACAGTATATACTATTATTATCTTTTCTTCTTTTTTAAAAAAATTAAATGATGGTATATGATGGCGTGTTCATTTGTACAATAATTTTACTCCTACTTCCTTGTTATTTCAGTTGTAATTATTTGATAACAGTTTATCAACAAGGCTGTGAATAGCTAACTAATTGATATACTTGGGTTTTTAAGATTTACTTAACAGAAGTTCTTAAATTTTATTAATGCCTGTTTATTGAAAAGTTTACTATCAACAATTGTCAACAACCGAATTTTAAGTGCTCATAAATTGATAAGAAATAACCTAGTTATAATTTGCTTTATTGATAGTAGTTCGAGTATTGTTATTAAAATCTTAAAAAGCAAATTTCTTTATCATTAAATCATCAGATGTTTTACACAATTGTATGTGGATTTTAAAGCCTTGAAAATGAGTCAAAACCTGAAAGTAATTAACAACGGGTTTTAAGCTTCTTAACTGCTTGTTTTTTTAACTTTGTATCAAACAACACAACTATGAAAATATCTATAGGAAACGACCATGCAGGTACTGGTTATAAACAAATGATCCAATCTGCCCTGGAAAAAGAAGGTCACAAGCTTACCAATTATGGAACAAATGAAGAGGATAGTGTAGATTACCCAGATTTTGTTCATCCAGTTGCAAACGATGTGGAAAATGGAAATGCAGATCTTGGTATCATTATATGTGGTAGTGGAAATGGTGCTAATATGACCGCTAACAAGCATCAGGGCGTGCGCTCTGCATTATGCTGGACCGTTGAGATCGCTAAGCTAGCCCGGGAACATAATAACGCTAATATTCTTAGTATTCCTTCGCGTTTTGTTTCTGAACAGCTTGCAAAAGAGATGGTAGAAGCATTCCTTGATACGAAATTCGAAGGCGGCCGTCATCAAAGAAGAATAGACAAGATTCCGGCAACTAAATAAGTATGGAATTGAATATTGAAATTAAAAAGTTCAGCGAACTGAGTCTCGCTGAACTTTATGCAATTTTACAATTACGTTCTGAAGTTTTTGTCGTGGAACAGGATTGTGTATATCAGGATATTGATGGTAAGGATGCTGAAGCTTTACATGTTCTGGGAACCAAAAACGGGAAGATCGTAGCGTATACTCGGTGTTTTGCTCCCGGATATTACTTTCCTGAAGCAGCTATTGGTCGTGTGATCGTAAAAGAATCTGAAAGAAAATTTGGATATGGACACGAGATCATGAAAGCTTCTGCCACTGCTATTTTTAAAAATTATAATACTTCAAATATTAAACTTTCTGCACAACAGTATTTGATTAAATTTTACGAATCTCACGGTTACCAATGTATAGGCGAAGGCTATCTTGAAGATGGTATTCCACATATAGCAATGATCAAAGACTAGTATTACTTCAGAATCTCAGCGTATTTGTTTTCGCTGTTCAGGATCTCCCTGGCTTTGGCAATCTCTGGATTGTTCACCGTATAATATTCATACAGGCCTTCTTTATAGAAATATCTCTTTATGATCTCATCTTTAAGAAGGCTTATAATTTCAGGTTTTCTGAGTTCCAGCTGCTGTTTTTCATGTTGCTCCAGTTGGGATCTTATTCCTGAAGCTTCAAATTTCAATTCCAGATTTTCCTCTTCAGAGGTAGCAATTAATTCATCCAGTTCCTTTTCCGTAGCAGTTACATAATCAAAATCAGATCCTCTCAGGTATACTTTGAATTCCTGGAAATCTGCATCGTTGAAATCAAAATCATTCAGATCTTCTATCTTGTGTGAGTAATAATATTCCGTAGCATAATTAAAGATCGCATCCTGCAGTAATAATGCCTGCGTGATCTCACTAAATTCGGAAGTTTCTAATTTTACATCTGGTAAAATTCCTCCACCATCATACACCTTACGCCCATTACGGGTATTAAATTCATTATAGTCTTCAACTTTAGTTCTAACTGCTTTGCCATTTTCATCCCGGCGACGATAGTCCAGCGCCTGTATACATCTTCCACTCGGAGTGTAATACCTGGAAATGGTAATTTTAAGCTGAGTTCCATAGGCTAATTCCCGTGGTCTTTGTACCAACCCTTTTCCAAAGGATCTTGCCCCAACAATTACTCCTCTATCCAGATCCTGTATTGCTCCGGCCACGATCTCACTGGCAGAAGCGCTACGCCCGTTTACCAGGACGACCAAAGGAATCTTAGTATCTATAGGTTCTCTCTGTGTATAATAATCCTTGTTATACTTTTCTATGGCAGATCGCGTGGTGACGATCAATTCATTTGCTGGAACAAAAATATTACTCACATTAATTGCTTCACTCAGTAATCCTCCCGGGTTCCCTCTTAGATCAAGAATGATCTTGTTAGCGCCCTGATTTTTTAGTTCTTTCAATGCTCTGGAAACTTCGGTTGAAGCTTTGGCATTAAACCTGGATAGAACGATATAACCTGAATTATCTTCGAGTAATTTGTAGAATGGCACTGCATTTAGATCTACAGATTCCCGTTTTAGCGAAGTTTTCTGTTCCTTTCCCTGTCTTACAAAGGTGATTTCCACGGCAGTTTCAGAAGCACCATTAAGCAGTTCTCCCGCATCATCTTTAAAATCTGCAACTCGTATATCCCCAATCTTAGTTATAAGATCTCCGGCTTTTAAACCGGCTTTATCTGCAGGATAATCTTTATAAGCTTCCACAATGGTGATTCCAGTAGCTCCATTTTTAACAGCCGCGCCAATCCCGGTATATTCACCAGAATTATTGATCCTCGCTGCTTCCACATCCTGCTCATTCCAGTAGTTGGTATAAGGATCAAGATCTGTAAGCATTGATTTTATCGCAGAATCCATTAATTGTGCAGGATTTGTTTCATCAACATAATTCATGTTGATCTCCTTGAAAAGTGTCGTGAAGATCTCGATCTGTTTAGCGATCTCGAAAAAATCTGATTTAAAACTTACAGTTCCTATGAAAATTCCTGCAAGAAGAACAGGTAAAAAGATAAGGTTTTTAAAGTTCTTTTTCATGAGTCGGCTGTTTTTCTGAAAAGTTCTTCAGCAATTTGATCATATTCTTTTCCATTTTAGAATGATCGATCTCATCCCTGGAAATATATATGAACATAAAAGCATGAGAAATTGCAAGATCGCTGGTAACAAGGTACTTATTTTTTCTGAAAGCTTCGCGCATCAACCGTTTGATCCTGTTGCGTTTTACTGCTGTTTTCACCAGTTTTTTAGGTACCGAAACTCCTGTTTTTAATTCTGGTTTATCTGAAGTCTGGATCGGGGCATAGATAAGTTTCAGCGGATAACTTTTCAGATTTCTACCTTCAGCAAAGAGCAGATCTATATGCTTTTTGCTTTTTAATTTTTCCAACTTTCCGAAGCTCTGATCCATGTTTCAAAAGTACCAATACTTTCAAATAAAAAAACCCTTCCGTAGAGAAAGGGTTTTATAATATTTCCTGGTAGAGTTTATTCTTCTCCTTCTTCTTCGGAAGACTCTCCGTCTTTGTTCCAAACGTTATCTGAAGGATTTACGTCTGCCATCATTTTCGAACTATCAATTTCTATAGTAGCAATGTCTTTGGCGGCATCGATCTCCAATTCGTAGGTAGGGAATCCCCAGGCCCAGTCTTCAGCTACAGTTCTATCTTCACCTTCACGTGCTTCTTTCTCCCAACGCATCATTTCCAGTGGGATATAGTAGGTTTTCTTAGAACCATCGGCATAGGTTACATCAATATCTATAGGCATTGGCATTAATCCATTTCTTTTCAAAGATACAGTTGCCTTGGCATCCTTCATTTCAACATCATCTATTGCGTAATCGATCGTATTGGTGGTTTGTGTCCAATCCATTAAATACCAGTCCAGCTCTGCTCCAGAAACCTTTTCAGCAATTCTTATAAAATCGTTAGGCGTTGGATGTTTGAATTTCCATTCATCATAGTATCTGTTCAAGGTTTTTGAAAGATTCTCTTCACCTATGATGTATCCAAGTTGTGCAAGAAATACAGCTCCTTTAGAATAAGCAGAAGTTCCATAAAGGGCATTCAGTTCATACCTGTCGGCATGCGTAGATTGCGGTTGCTCTCTTCCTGAATTCGCCAGGTACTGGTATCCTCTGTAAGAACCAGTGTGCGGATTCTCCTTATTTTCTCCAAGTATTACATTTTCAGCTTCCGAAGAAATGTACGAGGTAAAACCTTCATCCATCCACTCGTGTTTACTCTCGTTAGTAGCCATTAGATGCTGAAACCAAGCATGTGCCATTTCGTGAGCAGTAACGCCAACAAGACTTCCAAAAGAACGTTGACCAGTGATTAGAGTAAGCATCGCATACTCCATTCCACCGTCTCCACCCTGTACTACAGAGTATTGATCCCATGGATATGGTCCAATATGTTCGTTAAAATACAGAAGTAATTCTGCTGTTTTTGGCTGAAGATTTTTCCAGTTCTCTTTGATATTTTCATTGTCTTTATAAAGGAAATGCAGTACAGTACCATCTTCAGCAACCAACTTGTCATGGATATACTCAGGATCTGCTGCCCAGGTAAAATCATGAACTTTAGGTGCTTTGAAATGCCAGGTTAGCTTGTCCCCTTTTTTTCTCTTTACCTTAGTTCCTTCTTCTTCGTAGTTGTATCCGATTTCCTGAGGATTTTGAAGATATCCTGTACTTCCAAGTATATAATCCTTATCGATACTAATCTTTACATCAAAATCTCCCCATACTCCATGAAATTCACGGGCAACATAAGGATCTGCATGCCATCCCTGGAAGTCATATTCTGCCAGTTTAGGATACCACTGACTCATAGAAAGCGCTACACCTTCAGAGCTGTTTCTACCAGATCTTCTAATCTGTTCCGGAACCTGACCTTCAAATTCCATGTTGAATTTTACTTTTTTACCAGGAAGAATTGGCTCAGCAAGTTCTACTTCCAGAACAGTTCCAACTTCTTCATAATCTAATGAAGTTCCATCCTGAGTTAGAGAGTTTACTCTCAAATAACCAATCTGGTCTTCAGAAAGATCACTAATACGGCTTACTCTTTTTGGTTCTTCCTCAGTACCTTCATTTCTAACCATTCTACCATCTGGATCTGCAATACTTTCCAGTCTGGCATTCATTTCTGAACCTGGCTGAAAGGCATTAAAGTACAGGTGATAAAAAACTCGGTTCAAAGTGTCTGGGGAATTGTTGGTATAGGTCAATTCCTGAGTACCGGTGAATTTGAAATTCTCCACATTTACATCCACATCCATTTTGTAATCTACATGCTGCTGCCAGTAGGAAGTGTTGTTCTGTGCCTGAATTACTCCGGCGGTAAGTAGTATTAAGCTGAAAAAAATATTCTTCATTCTAGTTATTTTTTGAAATTTGATCTGCTAAAATTAAGGCGTTATATAGATTAGCCATTTTTCCTGAAGTCGAAATAGTCTGGAACTTCTTGGTATTGCTCGTATCTCCACCCAGAACTACCGTTGCTTTTGTAGATATACCACTATCCATAATTATTTGTTTTACCTGCCCCGCAGATAATTTTGGGTAATAACCTCTTATGATCGCCGCGATTCCTGCAACTGCTGGTGATGCCATAGAAGTTCCCTGAAGATACTCGTAAGTATCGTTTGGTGTTGTAGACCAGATCTTGGTTCCAGGCGCGAAAACATCTACGTTAGTAGCTCCATAGTTAGAAAATGTCGCGATAAGATTCGCTCCATACTCATAATTCAATGCACCAACTGTTAGAAAATTATCACTGATCTCTGTAGTTTCCTGCGGATTCTGGTCGTTAGGATAAACCCTTTTTTTGTCAAGATCTATTCCTTCATTTCCAGCGGCATTTACGATAAGAACATCTTTATCTGCCGCATATTTTATGGCATCGATCACCCATTCCGGGTTTTGAGAAAAGTATTTTCCAAAACTTGTATTGATGACTTTCGCACCATTATCTACGGCATAACGAATTCCCAGTGCGATGTCTTTATCATACTCATCACCATCTGGCACAGCTCTTACTGCCATGATCTTAGCATTGCTGGCAACTCCTTTAAGCCCTACGGAATTATTTCTGTTAGCTGCAATGATCCCGGCAACGTGTGTTCCATGCTTGGCATCTTCTTTCTTTGGATCTGGTCCTGAAACTTTGTTGTTTCCATAGTTGGTATCGGTGATATCATAAGGATCGTCACCCACAATAGCTCTACCATCCAGGTTTAGATTAAAGTGAGTATCAAGACGACCACCGAAATATTCCACACCTTCATTGATCTCCTTGATCACTTCTGGTATACTCTCGTCCACATTGCTCTGCATTTGCCCAACGATCATTTTTGCCTGTTGTAGTTCCTGGGTTTCAGGTTTGAAATCTAACACCTGCTTTTTAGTATAATCTTCAGTTCCCAGGGCTTTAGTCATAGCTACATGTGCATTTTTCACCTGCTGTAGGATCTGGGTATACTGCTGCTGAGTTTGCTGAGCTTCCTGGTATTCCTTATCGTATTCTTTTTTAGCTTCCAGGTACATATTGTATTCTTCCCTGTCTGCAGTGCTTATGCTACTCTGGGATTTCCCTTCATATTTGGGTTTTAAACGCTTGATGATACGAGTAAACTCCATGTTTTCTTCCACGGCATCCCCTAAAAAGTTCCAGCCATGCACATCATCAATAAAACCGTTCTTATCATCATCTTTTCCATTACCAGCGATCTCGTCCTCATTAGTCCAGATCACCCCTTGCAGATCTTCATGTGTGATATCTATACCGCTGTCCACCACTCCTACGATAACCGTTGAAGGTTTGTTGTTTTTAATAATTTCAGCATAGGCTCTATCCACGCTCATTCCCGGAATAGTGTCCCTGGAAAGATCTGAATTGGTCCAGTCTTTCAACTGGGCATCTGTAAGGTCCTTTACTTTTAAAGGAATAGAATCAATATTGCTTACTGGTGTGGAAACTACTCTTGGAGCAGTACTGCTACATGCAGTTAAAGCGCCGGCTGCCAGGATGGTCAGGAACGGCTTATAAACAGGTATTCTCATAGTTGTTTTAATTGAATAATTCGTTGAAGGTATAAGTCTGATCGTGTCTTACTCCCTTTTCGGTATTTTTTAGAGTTATTATTTCATTATGAGCGTCATGCTCCATGAACAGGTAATAATTTTCATTTGCTGCTGTTTGCAGAAATTTCTCTTTTTCAGCAAGCGTTAATAGTGGTCTGGTATCGAAGCCCATAACATAAGGCAAGGGAATATGTCCCACGGTAGGAAGAAGATCTGCCATAAAAACCAGTTTCTTACCCTTGTAGTCAATATGCGGAATCATTTGCTTATCTGTATGTCCGTCTACCAGAAGCGATTCGAAGCCAAGATGATCTGCTTTGCAAAATTCACTGTTTCCCTCCCGCTCCACGAAATGAAGTTTTCCGCTTTGTTCCATTGGAAGAATATTTTCTTTCAGAAATGAAGCTTTTTCGCGTGCATTTGGATTCGTAGCCCATTCCCAGTGATCTTCATTGCTCCAGAACCTGGCATTATTGAATGCCGGTTCATAACCTGTACGTTCTTTATTCCACTGGATACAACCTCCACAATGGTCAAAATGCAGGTGAGTCATAAAAATATCTGTAATATCATCACGATGAAAACCATGCTCCTTAAGTGAACTATCTATAGTATGCTCACCCCAAGGGTAGTAATAGCTAAAGAATTTTTCACTTTGCTTATCACCCATTCCGGTATCAATTAGAATAAGTTTATCACCATCCTCAATGAGCAAACATCGGGCAGCAATATCGATCATATTATTCGAGTCGGCAGGATTGGTACGGGTCCAGAGACTTTTCGGGACCACTCCAAACATAGCTCCACCATCTAATTTAAAATTTCCGGCTTGTATAGGATAAAGGGTCATTCAGAATAAATTTGAAGATTTCTCCGCAAAATAGAAAATCTCATAGCTAATTCGAATTATTTTCTAAATGATTTAACAGCCTCGTAATAATGTTAGGCTTTTAATAATAAGCTTTGATAGTAAAACATTTTTAATATTTTTAGCAATCTTAAGCAAATACAGAATCTATGGTTGAATTGGCAGGAATAGTGATCCTTGGGATATTGGCACAGTGGGCAGCATGGCGGTTTAAGATCCCTGCTATTTTGCCATTAATACTTGTAGGTCTTGCTGTAGGACCAATTTCTACTTTTTTTACTGAAGATGGTTCCAAAATTATTGAACCAATCTGGAATGGTGAGTCCGGACTATTTCCTGGTGAAAGCCTTTTCTATTTCGTTTCCCTGGCGATCGGGATCATTCTTTTCGAAGGTGGATTAACACTGCGGAAGGGCGAAATTCTTAATGTTGGCCCGGTGATCATCAAGTTGATAACCATAGCCGTGATCGTTACTTTCTTTGGAGCCGGTGTGGCAGCATACCTGATATTTGACCTTAGCTGGCAGATCTCTTTCTTATTTGCGGCGCTTATCATTGTAACCGGTCCTACCGTTATTACCCCTATTCTTCGGAATATTCCCTTAAAGTCTGATATCTCAACTATTCTGAAATGGGAAGGAATTCTAATCGATCCTATTGGTGCACTTGTAGCGGTATTAATGTTTGAGTTTATTAGCGCTGGTACCGGAACAGAATTCACAGAAACAGCATTGATAGAATTTGGAAAGATCGTCCTGTTTGGATTTACCTTTGGATTCACCTTTGCTCACGCTCTGGCTTTTGCCATCAAAAAGAATGTGATCCCTCATTATTTACTGAATGTTCTAACGCTAGCAACCGTGCTGGGAGTTTTTGTACTGGCAGATCTTTTCGCACATGAAAGCGGACTGTTAGCCGTGGTAGTAATGGGAATGGTGATGGGAAACATCAACCTTCCAAACCTGAAAGAATTACTTTATTTTAAAGAATCTCTAAGCGTACTGCTTATTTCGATCCTGTTCATACTACTTGCTGCGAATATCAATGTTGAAGATTTGATGCTGGTTTATGATATCAAAGCATTGATCCTGTTTGCTACGGTGGTACTCATCGTTAGACCTCTGGGCGTATTTGTGAGCAGTATAGGCTCTTCACTTAAATTCAACGAAAAACTATTTATAAGCTGGGTTGGACCACGTGGTATCGTAGCCGCAGGTATCGCTTCTCTCTTCGGAATTGAACTTTCTAATCAAGGCGTTCCTGGAGCAGAATATATCACTCCGCTTGTGTTTATGATCGTACTGGGAACAGTTCTTCTGAATGCGACCACAGCCCGATTATTTGCTCAATTGGTGGGAGTTTTTCTGAAGAATTCTCAGGGAATCTTAATCATTGGAGCATCTACTATTTCAAGATTGATTGGTAGTTATCTGAAGAAGAACAACAGACATGTAGTCTTGGTTGATAGTAATGGCACAAATATTAAAAAAGCACAGGAACTTGGATTGGATGCGATCCAGGAAAATGTTTATTCAGATGATCTTATCAATAATATTGAATTAAGTGATATCGGTTACTTGATGGCCATGACTGGAAATACGGAAGTAAACCTGAATGCCATTGAAAAGTTCAGAAAGCATTTTGGAGAAAATGGGTCTTTTAGAGTAGTTTCTTCAGATGAAATGTATGATCCTGAAAACAATCCTAAAGAAGGACTGTTCTCGCAAACCGATGATTATATTAAGCTAACAAATCTTGCCAGAAAGTATCCTTCAATTCATGAAATTGAACTGAATTCCAAGGAGCACTATGAAGGGCTTATAGAGATAAGTAAAACCGATTCTGATATCATTCCACTATTTGTAAAAGATGAGGAAGGAGAACTTAGTATTATTCCTTCTAACAGCCTGGAAGTAGAAATTGAGGAAGGTTTTATGATGGTTTATCTTGGAAAGGAACTGGAAACAGGAGACAGCGAAGAAAAAGAGAACATTGAAAGGAATATCCAGGAGGAAAATTAATTACTCCTCCTCTAATTTTTCAATTAGTTCATCGGTCACTTCCAGTGTATGAAATACGTTCTGAACGTCATCGTCATCTTCAAATTTTTCGATGAGGTTCAGGATTTTGGTAGCATCTTCCACTGGCAATTCAGTAGTATTTAAAGGTATACGCTGTACTTCAGAATTTTTAGGTTCTATTTTAAGTTCTTCAAGTTTTGAAGACATCATTCCAAAATCATTGAAATCTGTATAAACTGTTAGATAATCGTCTTCCTTATCAAAACTTGATGCACCACCTTCAATAAGCTCCAGTTCCAGTTCTTCAAGTTCTATTTCGATATTTTTATTTTCTAATACAAAAACTCCTTTTTTATCAAAAAGAAACTCCAGAGAACCATTGGTGCCTAGACTTCCGCCATTTTTACTGAAGATGGAACGAACTGAAGCTACAGTTCTATTGGTATTATCTGTTGTAGCTTCCACAAAAATGGCAATTCCATTTGGTCCATAGCCTTCAAAAGTGACCACTTCATAATGATCGGCATCTGCGCCACTAGCTTTCTTGATCGCACGTTCTATGGTATCCTTGGGCATATTGACGCCCTTGGCATTCTGGATGGCATTACGCAAGGCGGGATTAGCTTCAGGATCTGGTCCTCCGCCTTCTTTTACGGCAACTGTGATCTCTTTGATTGCCCTGGTGAATTGCTTCGCTCTTTTCTTGTCCTGAGCTCCTTTACGATGCTTGATATTTGCCCATTTGCTATGTCCAGCCATTTGTAGTCTGTAGTTTTTGGTTTGTAGTCGATAGATTTTCTATCGAAAAATCCCTTATCACAAAATTAAAAAAATGGAGCAGAATGAATAAAAGAAGAAGACCTCACAAGTTTTGAAACCTGTGAGGTCTGTTTAATTTTTGCGTTAGGGATAGCAGTGACAGCTTTTTGGAAGCCTTAGCGACCAAAAACTAAAACGAATAGCCCGCCGCCTTAGGAAGGCGGAACGCCCGGATGATAACAATATAAAAGTTATGACTAATCGTTCAGTTTAAGAACCGCCATAAATGCTTCCTGAGGAATTTCAACGTTTCCAACCTGTCTCATTCTCTTTTTACCTTTTTTCTGCTTTTCAAGAAGTTTACGTTTACGGGAAATATCACCACCATAACATTTCGCGGTAACATCCTTACGTAAAGCTTTTACCGTTTCACGGGCAATGATCTTCGCACCAATTGCCGCCTGGATTGGAATGTCGAACTGTTGTCTCGGGATCAATTCCTTCAGTTTCTCGCACATTTTCTTTCCAATATCATACGCGTTATCCACGTGTAATAGAGCAGAAAGTGCATCTACCGTATTCGCATTCAGAAGTACGTCTACTTTTACAAGTTTAGACTGGCGCATTCCAATTGGAGAATAATCGAAAGAAGCATAACCTCTAGATACAGTTTTCAACCTGTCATAGAAGTCGAAAACGATCTCTGCCAAAGGCATGTCGAAAGTCAGCTCAACCCTTTCTGTAGTAAGATAGGTCTGGTTGGTAATTTCTCCACGCTTTTCAATACATAGAGACATTACATTCCCAACATAATCTGACTTTGTAATGATCGTAGCCTTGATAAATGGTTCTTCAACCCTGTTCAATGTAGAAGGTTCAGGAAGGTCAGACGGGTTATTTACCAGTAAAGCCTCATCTGGATTTTTATTGGTGTAAGCCTGGTAAGAAACGTTAGGAACCGTTGTGATCACGGTCATATCGAATTCACGTTCCAGTCTTTCCTGAATAATTTCCAGGTGTAACATTCCAAGGAATCCACAACGGAAACCAAAACCTAAAGCTGCAGAACTTTCAGGAGTAAAAACCAGCGAAGCATCGTTCAATTGTAATTTCTCCATAGAAGCTCTTAGTTCTTCGTAATCTTCAGTATCTACAGGATAAATTCCGGCGAAAACCATTGGTTTTACATCCTCAAAACCTGCGACAGCTTCCGTAGTTGGATTTACGGCGCTGGTAATAGTATCACCAACTTTCACCTCGCGAGCATCTTTAATACCCGTGATGAGGTAACCAACATCACCGGTTTTGATCTCTTTTCGCGGGAATTGTTTTAAACGAAGTGTTCCCACTTCATCGGCATCATATGTTTTATTGGTTGCAACAAACTTGATCTTTTCACCTTTTTTAATAGATCCATTAATAACTCTAAAATAAGTTTCAACACCTCGAAAAGGGTTGTAAACAGAGTCAAAGATCAATGCTCGAAGTGGAGCATCAACTTTTCCTGTTGGAGCAGGAATTCTGGAAATAATAGCATCAAGAATCTCATTGATTCCAATACCTGTCTTTGCACTTGCCGGGATAACATCTGAAGCATCACAGCCTAAAAGATCCACAATATCATCTGTCACCACCTCAGGATTTGCACTAGGGAGATCCACTTTATTTAGTACCGGAATGATCTCAAGATCGTTCTCAAGAGCAAGATAAAGATTCGAAATAGTCTGAGCCTGAATACTTTGAGCTGCATCTACTACCAGTAAAGCACCTTCACAAGCAGCAATAGAACGGGATACTTCATAAGAAAAATCCACGTGTCCCGGAGTGTCGATAAGGTTTAGCGTGTATTCTTCACCTTCATGAACATAATCCATTTGTATCGCATGAGACTTAATAGTGATTCCGCGTTCCCGTTCCAGGTCCATACTGTCCAGCAGTTGTTCCTGTTTTTCACGCTCGGTTACAGTCCCGGTAAAATCCAGCAGGCGATCTGCCAGTGTACTTTTCCCGTGATCGATATGCGCGATTATGCAAAAATTTCGAATGTTCTTCATCTCCAGTATTTGTATCCTTAGGCCTAAAAATTCAGGTAATTTTAAGACTACAAATATAATTGAATTAATAGTCTTATATAAAATTTCAAGTTTATGTTTGTTTCGCTGTGTGAAAGCTTTCGATAATGCTATTTTAGAGCTTGTAAATTTCTTTGCTGAAGTCTATACCACAAAGGCATTGCATCAAAAAACTGACTATGGATTTCCTGAAACCCGATACTGAAAAGACATCAAATTATGATCATCTTGAAAAGATGAATACTGTAGAACTTCTGAAGAATATCAACAAGGAAGATCAAATGGTGGCTGAAAGTGTGCAGAAAGCAATTCCGGCAATTGAAGTTCTGGTAGACAGGATCGTGGAAAAAATAGGAGCAGGAGGAAGGCTTTTTTATATTGGAGCTGGTACGAGTGGCCGGCTTGGAGTTCTGGATGCTTCAGAATGTCCGCCAACATTTGGGGTTGAGCCTGGAATTGTAATTGGTCTCATTGCCGGTGGCGACATTGCTTTGAGGAATGCTGTTGAAAATGCAGAAGATGATAGGGAGGAGGCATGGAAAGATCTTCAGCAATATGAGATTTCTTCAAAGGATGTCCTGGTAGGCATCGCTGCTTCGGGAACTACCCCTTATGTCATAGGCGGAATTGAAAAAGCCAAAGAGAATAATATAATTACGGGTTGTGTTACCTGTAGCTCTGGAAGTCCGTTGGCAAATGCTTCAGAATTTCCATTAGAAGTGATTACCGGGCCAGAATTTGTTACGGGAAGTACCAGGATGAAAGCAGGAACAGCGCAGAAAATGGTGTTGAACATGATTACAACTACTACTATGATCAGGTTAGGAAAGATCAAAGGAAATAAAATGGTAGATATGCAGTTATCCAACAAAAAGCTGGTGGGACGTGGCACCCAGATGATCATGGATGAATTACATATAGACGAGGAGCAGGCAAAAGCATTATTATTAGAGCATGGCAGCGTAAGACTGGCGATCGCTAATTTTCAACAGCACAATTAATGATCAGATCTTTAAAATTTTATAAATCCTTATCGCTGATTCTTCTGGCGTTTTTCGCCTATTCCTGTAAATCCACCAAAAATGTTGCTGTAGCTGAAGAGCGATCTGAGACAACAGACACGCTGGTTCAGAAGGAGATGGAAAGTCCTGAGGTTTCAGAAGAAATTACTGAAAATACGTTTATTGAGCCGCCTCTTAATATAGCCGAATTTAGAGCAGCCTGGATCGCAACGGTTGCAAATATCAACTGGCCGAGTAAAGCAGGATTATCTACTGAAGTACAGAAAAAGGAAGCCCTGGAAATGCTTGATTTTCTTGAAGAGAATAATTTCAATGCGGTCATTTTACAGGTTCGGCCCCAGGCTGATGCACTATATCAAAGCGAACTGGAGCCATGGTCCTATTTTCTTACCGGCAAAAGTGGCAAGGCACCAGAACCCTATTACGATCCGCTCGATTTCTGGATAGAACAGGCTCATTTAAGAGGTCTGGAGCTTCATGTCTGGCTCAATCCTTATCGCGCGCATCATACCACCGGAAAAGAGATTGGTGAAAAATCTATTGTTAAGACCCATCCTGAACTCGTAATGGAACTGAAGAACGGGATGTGGTGGATGGATCCAGGAAGTGAAAAGGTGCAGGAACATTCAGCAGCAGTAGTAATGGACATTGTGGAACGCTATGATATCGATGCCGTTCATTTTGATGATTATTTCTATCCCTATGCTTCCTATAACGGAAAAAACGGATTCCCCGATGATGCAAGTTTCCAAAAATATCTAAATAGTGGAGGTGAACTTTCCAAAGCCGATTGGAGGCGTAAAAGCGTTAATGATTTTATTGAAAGAATTGCCGGTGAAATTAAAGCTGAAAAGTCTTTCGTAAAATTCGGGATTAGTCCGTTTGGGATCTGGAGACCTGGTTTTCCTGCAAGTATCAAAGGAATGGACCAGTATGAAGAATTATATGCAGATGCTAAATTATGGCTGAATAAGGGCTGGATCGATTATTTCACTCCGCAACTCTACTGGCCCACGGCAAAAGTAGGGCAGAGCTTTCCAGTTTTACTGGGTTGGTGGGAATCTGAAAATGTAGTGGGAAGACATTTGTGGCCGGGAATTAATCTTGCCCTAGATGAAGAAAAACCAGGTGAAATTGCCTCACAGATCATGATCTCTCGTGGAATTCTTCCGGATAGCCCGGGTGTGGTTCACTGGAACATTGGACCGTTGATGAAAAGTGAGAAATTAAGAAATTCTTTAAAAAACGGACCTTATCAACAAAATGCTTTGGTGCCAGCGAGTCCATGGTTATCTTCTGAAAGTCCTAAAATTCCAAGCATTGAGCTGGCTAAAACAGCTTCAGAATATACTATAAAGAATTCCAGTTTAGAGGAGCACTTCAGGTGGGTGGTATATTACCAGTACGAAAATAGTGGCTGGAACTACAAAATTTTGAATAAGGAGCAGGATTTGCATTCGCTCCCAATTCAGAATAAAGACAACAATAAACTGATTAAAATAGGGATTACTGCGGTAGATCGCACCGGAGCTCAAAGTAGCTTCCAGCAATATGATCTTCAAATCCTTGATCGTATAAAATCTTAATTATGAAAACCAGATCTACAATATATTTTCTAGCAGCAATTTTCTTCCTTTCCTGTGGAGAATCCAAAAAAGAATCGGCTAAAAATAGTCAGGTCGAAGAAATCGTAGAACAAACCAGAACTGAATTTGCTCCAGACAAACGGGTGGCACTTTTTGATATTTCTGCGGAAGAAGATAAGAACGGAATCATTCTCAAAGGTGAAACCAATTCAGAAGAAGCTAAAAATAGACTTTTATCAGATCTTGATTCGGCAGGGGTTAATTATAAAGACAGTATTCAGGTTTTACCTTCCGAAGCATTGGGAGAAAAGCTTTACGGGATCATCGACGTTTCGGTAGCTAATTTAAGAGGAGATAGCAAGCATTCTTCTGAACTGGTGACTCAGGCCACCCTCGGAACTCCTGTAAAGATCTGGAAACGAACCGATGAATGGTATTATATTCAAACTCCAGACGATTATCTTTCGTGGGTCGACCACGGAGGAATTACGACCATGAACGAAAGTGATTTTAATAACTGGAAAACTTCAGAAAAGATCATTATCACCAAAGCTTATGGGAGTTCCTATGCTAAGCCTGATCTTGATTCTAATCCCGTTACAGATCTGGTAACCGGTGCAGTCCTGGAATTGCTGGAAGATTCAGGAGATTTTTTTAAAGTAAGATATCCCGATGTTCGCGAAGCCTATGTTTCTAAAAACGATGCGAAGAACTACGTGGAATGGTTACAGAATTTGGAACCTGATGGCGAAAGTCTAACGAGGGTTTCAGAAAAACTGATGGGATTACCTTATTTATGGGGAGGCACCTCGGCGAAAGGAGTGGATTGCAGCGGATTTACCAAAACGATCTATTTTATGAATGGCATGGTTATTCCCAGGGATGCTTCTCAACAGGTTAAGGAAGGAACGCTGGTAGATGAACAATCAGATTTCAGTAAACTGGAAGTAGGGGATCTAATGTTCTTTGGGAGACCGGCAACAGATTCTACTTCGGAAAAAGTTGTACACGTAGGAATGTGGATAGGTAATAACGAATTTATTCATTCCTCAGGAGATGTTCATATTAGCAGTGTAGATGATAAAGCTGAAAACTTTGATGAATTCAACAAAAGCCGATATCTGAGAACTAAGAGATATCTTGATCAACAATCCAGTGGACTCAAATACTTAAAAAACCAGGATTTTTATAACGGTAACGCAAAGTAATTTTAGGCGAAACAGTACTTTATGAAGTATTTAGGCTGATTTGTTGAACAATTGCTAATTAATTTAGCTTGAGGTCTATATAAAAGCTTTTTCTTGGTTAGAAACTCATTAAAGCTATATTTGCCATTGTTACCAAACAAACCGAACTAACCAAACATGAATATTAGAACATCTCTAAGCATTTTTCTTTGCTTTTTAAGTACGCTGGTATTTTCACAAAATGAACTTTCAGGAAAGTTAACCGACCTTAATAATGACCCACTTGCATACGCCAATGTCATACTTTTAAATGCCCAGGATTCAGTTTCTGTTGTGAAAGGAACGGTGAGTGAAGAGGATGGAAGCTTTTTGCTGAAGGATATCAAGGACGATAATTACGTTTTAAAAATAACCTACGTTGGTTATGAAGACCTGCTGAAAAAGATAAGGGTAAAAGGAGACACCAATCTTAAGACTTTGAAAGTTTCACCATCTTCGGGAGATCTTGATGAGGTAACGATTCAAGCTAGAAAACCAAGAATTAGCAGGGAAGTGGATCGTATCGTGTTTGATGTGGAGAATTCTACTTTATCCTCTGGAAATACCTGGGATATTCTAAAGAAATCGCCGGGTGTGATCGATAATCAGGGACAATTAATGGTTCGAAATGCGGCGGTTCAGGTATATTTGAATGATCGCAAGATCTATTTATCTGCTTCAGAATTGCAGACCTTACTGGAATCTTATTCCGCAGAAAACATAAAATCCATTGAGATCATTACAAATCCTCCAGCAAAATATGATGCTGAAGGTGGAGCGATCCTTAATATCACAACCAGTAAAAGTATTACTCCGGGTTACAAGGGTAGCGTAGAAGGAACTTATACCCAGGCAATCTATTCAAAATACAAGATTGGGACCAGTCATTATTTCCAGGGTGATAAGGTGAATGTATTCGCGAATTACAATTTTAGTCCGCGTAAGGATTATAAGAACGACGATTCCTATATCAATTTCATACAGGATGGGCAGTCCTTTTCCAGGTGGGACACAGATTTTACAAGGGAAACTACAAGCCAGGCACATAATGCCAACGCGATCATAGATTTTGAACTTTCAGAAAAGAGCAATCTTAACTTTTCTGTGAATGCCAATTTTTCACCAAACCGTGAATTTGATAATGATGTAATGACCGAGATGAGAAATGCTTCCGGAGCACTAGACTCCACTTTGGTCACAGACTCCGGCGTTTTTACAGATCAAAATAACGTTGCATTAAATCTTGATTATACCACCTCCTTTAAAAATGGTAGCGATCTTTCCTTAAAAGCCCATTATACAAGGTTTGACCAGGATCGTGAGCAAACTGTCTTTTCTCAATATTTCAATCCTCAGGGTCAGCGTCTCAATGCACTTGAATTTGAAACCGATGCCAGCCAGGAGATTGATATATACACAGCGCAGGCAGATTATTCCACGATGATTGGGGAATCTGTTTTTGAAAGCGGACTCAAATTTTCGTCCATAGAATCTGAAAGCGGGATCGAGTACATGAATGAGCCACGTTTAGAATCGTTGTATGATCAACTGGGAGATGTATTTTTATATGATGAAAATAGCTATGCGGCTTATCTTTCTGTAAGTCACGACTGGACAAACTGGAGTGGTAAATTTGGACTTCGCGGGGAATATACAGATAGAACAGGGGAGAGCATGAGTATTGAAACTATCAATGATCGCGAATACTTTGAATTATTTCCAACGGCATACCTGCAATATCGAGCTTCAGACAATCACAGTTTCACTTTGGATTATAGCCGTAGAATTCAACGACCACGGTACGAAAGTCTGAATCCATTCAGATACTTCCTGAATGAGACAAATTTCAACGCTGGAAACCCAAATCTTATCGCTTCCGTTAGTAATAATGTTACTTTAAACTATACACTTAACAACGCCTGGTTCTTTGATTTCTACTATAAGGATCTTGGCGAAGCTCCGGAAACTCTCGTTTTTCAGGATAATCAAAATCTTACCATTCGTAACGTGAACCAGAATTTGCTGGATTCGAAATCCTACGGAATTGATATTTTTCACGGGACGTCTATTACAGATTTCTGGTATGCACAATTCTTTACTTCGCTATTCCGTATGGAAAATACGTTGCTTGCCCTCGAGAGTAATAATGCTGAAGTAACGATAGAAGCTGAAGGTGTTCAGGCTTATGTGTATAATATCTTTACGTTGTCCCAGGATGGTACTTTTGAGGGAACTTTGTTTGCGCAATATCTTTCAGATTATCTATCTGGATCTTACAATCTGGAGCCAATGACCACTGTAAGTATTGGTTTAAGAAAGACGTTATGGGATAATAGAGCAGAGCTAAGTTTAAATGTGAACGATATATTTAATTCTACGAACACACGCCTTACTTCAGAATATTTAAACCAGAGCAACAGTTTCTTTTCTTTTTCTGAGAACAGGAATGTACAGATAGGTTTCAAATATAACTTCGGAAACTTCAGGCTGAGTGACAATCAGCGTACGATCGATGAAGCTGAAAGAGAACGATTAAGACCATAATTTTTACTTCCGGTTTATTTCTTAATTTTGCAGCATAAAACTGAAAGGCTGTGGCTAAAATTGGAAATATAGATGTAGGAGACTTCCCGTTGCTGTTAGCACCAATGGAAGATGTGAGCGATCCACCATTTCGCGCATTATGCAAGGAGCAGGGCGCAGATGTGGTGTATACTGAATTTATTTCTTCTGAAGGACTTATTCGCGATGCTGCGAAAAGTACCATGAAACTTGATATTTACGAAAAAGAACGACCAGTTGGGATACAGATATTCGGGGCCAACCTGGAGTCGATGTTACAGTCTGTTGAGATCGTTGAAAAATCTGGTCCGGATATTATAGATATCAACTTTGGTTGCCCGGTGAAAAAGGTGGTTTCCAAAGGCGCCGGAGCCGGTATTCTGAAAGATGTGGATTTAATGGTTTCTTTAACCGAAGCAATGGTGAAGCATACCAATTTACCAATCACCGTAAAAACCCGTTTAGGTTGGGATCACGATTCTATAAAGATCCTTGAAGTCGCTGAAAGATTGCAGGATGTAGGCTGCCAGGCTATTTCTATCCATGGTCGAACCAGAGCTCAAATGTACAAGGGCGAAGCCGACTGGAATCCAATAGCACAGGTAAAGAATAATCCTCGTATGCATATTCCGGTTTTCGGAAATGGTGATGTGGATTCTCCAGAGAAAGCCATGCTAATGCGTGATGAATTTGGACTTGATGGTGCGATGATTGGTCGTGCAAGCATTGGATACCCGTGGTTTTTCAGGGAAGTAAAGCACTATTTTGAGACTGGAAAACATATGGCACCTCCAACGCTGGAAGAGCGCGTAGATGCTGCGAGACGTCACTTGCAGATGTCTATCGACTGGAAAGGAGAACGTCTGGGTGTTTTCGAAACCCGTCGTCATTATACCAACTATTTTAAAGGAATTCCGCACTTTAAGGAGTATCGTATGAAAATGGTGACCAGTGATGATTCTGTAGACGTATTTAAGGTTTTTGATGAGGTAGAGAAGGAGTTCGCAGGTTACGAATTCGCTTAATTATTTTAAAGCTTTTCTGGTAGTTCCTGCCGCAATGTAGGAAGCAATAAAACCAAGAGTAAAGATCGTAGCTACAACGATAATTACATTTTTCGCACGCATTTGTACAGGATAAGGCAGGCTTGGGGTGATCATGACCAGGTCAAACTGCATTTGTAAAAGAATAAGGACAATGGCAAAACCAAGGCCTAAAAGTCCGCCCAGAACGGTCATCAACATCCCCTGGTAAAAAAAGATATTTCTTATTTGTCTTGTGGTAGCACCAAGACTGTGCAGGGTCTTCATATTTTCCCGTTTATCCAGGATCATTACGATTATTGAACCTACCACATTAAATAACGCGATGGTAAGTACCAGCGTGAAAATAAGGTAAACAAAGAGGTTTTCAGAATTTAGCATTTTGTTCAGCGCATCATTCAATTCTTCACGGGTTTTGATCTGTACATTATCGCCCAGTACTGCAATTATCTCTTCTGAAATTCTGTCGAGATCTGCTTCCGAAGAAATTTTAAATTCCACGCCTGTAACTTCATCAGGCTGCATACTTAGCAGATCACGGGCAAAATTGATATTGGTAAAAACATATTTTGAATCCAGTTCCTCATTCACGCTATAAACCCCGCTAACAATGGTCTGCCGGGTGGAAAAAGCATTCTGGATATTGGTCATGGTTACCTGTCCTTTTCCCGGTTTGGGAACCATGATCTTCAGTAAATTCTGATAATTGAATGTGCCAATATCAAGCAGGCGGGAGAGTCCGTTTCCAATAACCACCTGCGGCTCGCTTTTAGTAAGCCATGTGCCAAAAACAATGGCACTATCGATCTTGTTAACCTGCTGGTAATTGGCGTCCACACCTTTGATATAGGCAGGATTTGGCTTCTGTTTATAGCTAAGAATGACACGTTCCTCAATAACCTGAGTTAGCTCTTCGATCCCTTTGATTTTCAATAACCTGTCTTCCTGCTCCTCAGATAACTGAATGATTTTTCCAGTATCTGGTAAGGCTTTAAGATCGGGATCGAATTCGTTCGAAAAGGAAAGGCTGAAATCACGTAATCCTGAGAATCCGCTTAAGACGATAAATAATGAAAATGCTCCCGCAAAAACTCCAATTGCCGCGATAATAGTAATGATATTGATTGCATTGCTCTTGCTCTTAGTGAACAGGTAGCGTTTGGCAATATAGAGTGGGAACTTCAACTTAAGATTTTTTCCTCTTGTCTAATAGATCTGGATTGGATACAGGATCCTCTTTTCCTTTGATTGATTTTTCAATTCCGTCGATATATTCCAGAGAATCATCTACAAAGAAACTAAGATCGGGCATTTTTCTTAGCTGATGCCTGGTTCGCTGCGCCATTTCATGCTTAATCTTATATTTATTCTCATTGATTTCCTCAATGACTTCCTGTTGATGTTTAGAAGGGTAAATGCTAACATATGCTTTGGCGATCGAGAGATCTGTAGTTACCCGAACCTTTGAAACCGAGATCAAAATTCCTGTACGCCCGCTTTCTCTTAGTGAGTTTTGCAGAATGTCTGCCAGGTCCTTCTGCAACAATCCACCTATCTTCTTTTGTCTGTTTGTTTCTTCCATACTACAAAAGTAAAATTTTTAACTGTGATTCTTCTTCATTCGTATGAATTTGAATAGTCTAAGCTGAAATATAGATATTTGTAACTCAAAATGTGAATTCATGAAAAAGATAGAACATATAGGTATTGCGGTAAAAGATCTGGAAGCTGCTAACCGAACTTACAAAGCGATCTTAGGTGCAGAGCACTACAAAACCGAAGAGGTAGATGGGGAAGGTGTAAATACTTCTTTTTTTAAGATTGGTGATAGTAAGATCGAATTACTTACGGCTACCAGGGATGATAGCCCGATTGCAAAATTTCTGGAGAAGCGGGGAGAGGGTATACATCACATGGCCTTTCTGGTAGACGATATTGAAAAGGAGATAATCCGTTTAAAATCTGAAGGTTTCAGATTGCTAAATGAGAATCCAAAGCAAGGCGCCGATAATAAAATAGTAGCATTTATGCATCCTAAGGATGGTAACGGAGTACTGGTTGAGCTTTGTCAGGAAAAATAGAATTAATTTGTTTGGTGCGTAAGAGGCATTTATCTAAATTTGCGCTCGCGATACGAATACGTATCAGGTCCCATAGCTCAGTTGGTTAGAGCACCTGACTCATAATCAGGTGGTCCTTGGTTCGAGCCCAAGTGGGACCACTTTTAAACTCAAGCCTTGCAGAGATGCAGGGCTTTTTTTATAGAGTTCCGGGATTCGATTTTGGTAGTTTGCACTCAACTTTTAGAATATTTTACCAGGGTTTTGGTTTTTATTTTTGAAAAAAATCTGAAAGTGATGATATCTTAGCTTTCATAAACTTAGAAGAAATGGTGAATTTGAGATTAAAAACTGATAATGGCGAAATAGCTGAATATCATAGTGGCCAGAAGATCCTGGACGACCTTTATTTAAATATGGATAAAACAGAGATCGATGAAAACCTTCAAAATTTCAATATAGATTTCGAAGTAATTCCAAATCAGGTAGCCATAAATACGACGCTAAGAGATAAGGTTGCTATTGTGTCTATAATAGTAAGCGAAGATCGAAAGTATCAATATTTGGTAGGTCCCGACCTTAATCTGGAGCAATTTGAAAAACTCGATCAAAGCCAGATGCCGGAAATGATCAAAGGACAGGTTAGAGAAGCCTTTCAGCTCATTCAGTCCAAATAGTTGACTTTAGATATTCTTAAATAATAAATCCTGCACTTCATCGTGCAGGATTTATTATATCAGGTACTTTTCTATCTGCTTCTAATCAATAAGTATTTTAATAACATAGAATACTTCAGATTCCTTTATTCTTCAAGACTTTAGCGTCTAAACCTTTTATTGACCTGATTTCGTCTTCTCTTCTGAAGAAACTTCAGAAGAGAAGATTTCCTCTAAGCTGACGCTTGTCATATTTCCTTTTGCAACCTGTTCATAGTTTTGAAATCAAAATTTTACTATGACTCATTCTGCCTTAGTTCAAAAGTATAATATCCAGGGTCCCAGGTATACCAGTTATCCAACTGTGCCTTACTGGGATCAGGACAGCTTTTCAGGTGATGCCTGGAAATCCTCGCTTATTCAAAGTTTTAAAGAATCAAATTCATCTGAAGGTATAAGCCTCTACATACATCTACCTTTCTGTGAAAGTCTTTGCACATTTTGCGGTTGTAATAAGAGAATTACAAAAAACCATGGAATGGAAGTTCCCTATATCAATTCGGTTCTAAAAGAATGGGAGATGTACTGTACTTTATTTCCAGAAAAACCGGTCATCAGGGAACTGCACCTGGGAGGAGGAACTCCCACTTTCTTTTCTGCTGAAAACCTGGGCTGTCTGTTGGAAGGAATATTCAAACGCGCTAAAAGATCTCAAGCTGCCGAATTTAGTTTTGAAGGGCATCCCAATAATACCAGCAGGCAACACCTCGAGCTGTTTGCAAAGTTTGGATTTACACGGGTAAGCTATGGGGTTCAGGATTATAACCCAGAAGTTCAGAAAGCTATTCATAGAGTTCAGTCGTTTGAAAATGTCCTCCTCGCAACGCAAAACGCGAGGGAAGCTGGCTTTACTTCAGTAGGTCATGATATCATCTTTGGATTGCCATTTCAGACCAGAAACGATATCATTTATACCATGCAACGTACCCTGGAGCTTATGCCAGACAGGATCGCATTTTATAGTTATGCCCATGTTCCGTGGATTAAAGGTAGCGGTCAGAGAGGTTTTAATGAGAAGGATCTTCCCACTGCGGCTCAAAAACGCGTGCAATATGAAACTGGTAAACAAATCTTACTGGATGCTGGTTATGTAGAAATTGGGATGGATCACTTTGCTCTAAAAACCGATACTCTCAGTATGGCATTAGATAATAAAACGCTGCATAGAAATTTTATGGGCTATACGGCTTCAAAAACTCAGGCTATGATCGGGCTTGGTGTTTCTGCGATTAGTGATAGCTGGTATGGTTTCGCGCAGAATGTTAAGGGTGTGGAAGAATACCAGAATCTGGTGAATAATGGGATGTTACCCTTGTTAAGAGGACATATTCTAAACGAAGAAGATCTGGTTATTAGAAAACATGTTCTCAATTTAATGTGTAAGCTGAAAACTTCCTGGTATACGGCAGATCAGACTTTCAAGGAATTACCCGACGTGCTTATTAGTTTACAGGAGATGGCAGATGACGGACTCATAGAAAGAGATTCAAATTATATCATTGTCACCGAGAAAGGAAGGCCATTCGTTAGAAATGTATGTATGGCATTTGATCTTAGACTGAACAGGAAAAGACCTGATGCACAATTATTTTCAATGACGGTATAATTAGTAAGCGATAGTTTTTAGTCCAAGATTCAAAAGTTTTTATAACAAGTATACTAAAAAGAGGAATTGATCGATCTCTGAATCACGTCAGAAACTAAAGCAATACAAAAACCATGAGTATACATATAGAAGCGGAAAAAGGTGAAATAGCCGAAACGGTTTTACTTCCCGGGGATCCTCTACGGGCAAAGTGGATCGCTGAAACCTTTCTCGAAGATAGTTTTTGTTATAATAATATTCGGGGGATGCTAGGCTTTACCGGAACATACCGGGGAAAAAGGGTGTCAGTCCAGGGAACGGGAATGGGCATTCCATCTACGCTCATTTATTGTCACGAATTACTGGAGACCTATGAAGTTCAAAACCTTATCCGGGTTGGGAGCGCCGGTGCTTTCCAGCCAGAGCTAAAATTGATGGATATTGTGATCGCCATGTCGGCTTCTACAAATTCTTCCTTGAACAGAGCTGTGTTTGGTAATGCCGACTTTGCTCCAACCGCCAATATCGACCTTTTACTAAAGGCCATAAATTTCGCTGAGAAAAACACTATTCCATTTCATGCTGGTAACGTTCTGTCATCTGACTTCTTTTATGATGAGAAGCCTGATTATTTTAAACAGTGGGCTAAATATGGAGTGCTTTGTGCTGAAATGGAAACGGCGGCGATCTACACGCTGGCTGCCAAATTTGGAGTAAAAGCATTATCCATTTTAACCATTTCTGATTCACTGGTAACTACTGAAGAGATTTCCGCAGAAATGAGAGAGCAGAAACTCAACGAAATGGTGGAAATAGCACTGAATTCTTTCTAGTATCACATAATTTCAGAATAAAAAAGGGAGCTAACAATTTATAGCTCCCTTGTTCATTTTCAGATCTTAAAGGTGATTACTGGAATATCAGCATGATTTGCTACATCTTCTCCCACACTGCCATAAAAGAAATGACCCAGGCCTTTTCTTCCATGCGTGGAAATGGCGATGGCATCTATTTTCGCCTCTTCACAATAATTGAACACACCTCTTTCAGCGGTATAATCAGCATAAAATCGTACGTGTTTGTCGAAGTCTGCAGGATCTATCCCTGCGGTATTCATAAAATTATGCGCATTGCGTTTTATTTCGGCCGTGCTCATAAATTTTTCAGGAATATTGATATATAGCAACTTAGGCTCAACGTCAAAATAACTAAAGAACTTTCTGGCCTTTTTAAAAGAATCCTGATTGCTGTCATCAAAATCGGTTACGAACACCGCATTATTAATATCGAAGTCTGGAATTCTTTCCTTGATAACAAGTACGGGAATATTTGCTGTACGTACCACCTTTTCAGTATTGGAACCTATAAAAACTTCCTTTACTCCCGTCGCTCCGTGGGAGCCCATCACGATCAAATCGCTATCATGTTCTGCAGCGATGGTATTAATTTCAGAGAAAATTCGATAGGGCTTCATGACTTCCACTACTTCAATCCCTTTGAGATATTCCTTTTTCCGAAGTTCTTTAAAATGCTGTTCTGCGATCTTGATATAATACATCACGTTGAATACTTCCTGCTGCTGGTCTTTGGTGAGATAAGAATTGGCTATTCCCAGCATATGTATGAGAATGATCCGGGAACCATGCTTTTTTGCGATGCCTGTGGCCACCTCGAGGGCGTTTTCAGAATATTTCGAAAAGTCAACTGGTACGAATATAGTTTTCATGATACTTAGTTTTTAATTAGACAATCTGTATTACGGCGTTTCTCTTTTCAAGCTGTTTTACCAATTCTTTCACAGCCATCTTTACCGCGTGCTCAAAATATTCCCTGCTAGCACTGGCATGAATCCTGGAGCCCGGAATTGTGCATTCTATCTCGCAAACTTTAGTATTTCCCTGCCTGTCGTTTTACCAGCTTAAAATGAACATGCAAATTCTGTATGGTATCATATCTTCGACGAAGAAGATCTAATTTTCTGTTCGTAAAGTTGCTCAGTGCGGGGCTTTCAGGAATTTTAAATAGTGTATCTGGTTGATACGTAAAGCTAAAAGATACATACGTGAAAAAATATGATAGAAATCATGAATAGATTGATCTATGCTCAAACATTTTAGATAAATATTGTGAATCGTTTTTTCTAAATATTTGTAAATTAAGGAGAAAACGATGAAAGTTACAGGCATCACTTTTTTGATCATTACCAGTGTGATCTTATTGCTGCTCACCATACTGGCTTCAACAGGAACTAGTTTCGCACCGGTCTTTTATCTTATGATCGCATGTCAGGCTCTTTTTCTCATTACAGTTTATAAAGTCCTTACCGATGATTATAAAACCAGCAAAACATTCAATGATGGGTATGAGGATCATACTCCGGGTTTAGACGAATAAGGTTTCAACTTTATGGGTATCAACAAAAAGATTTTAACTTAGTGATCTTAAACGAAACCCATTTTGCAGGAAAATTTTTTCGACAATAAGAACATTCTTAATTTACTGTTCCAGGCCGCTTCGGAAGGTATTATCGTAGTAAATTCCAGTCAGATCGTTGTGGCAGCTAATCTTGCTGCTGAAGAAATGTTTGGTTACCAGCAAGGCGAACTATTGAACCAACATCTCGATCGTCTTGTACCCAAAGATTACCATCATGTACATCATAAACATGTAGATCAGTTTATCGATAATAGTGAGAAACGCCAGATGGGACACGGTCGGGATCTTTACGGAGTACGAAAGGATGGTTCACTTTTTCCTGTGGAAGCAGGTCTTAATCCATTTGAGATTGAAAGTGAAAGGTATGTGATGTCGCTAATCATAGATATTACAATTCGTAAAGAGAACCAAAGGCAAATTAGAGAGCTAAATACTGAGCTGGAAGAGAAAATTGAACTCAGGACCCGGGAACTAAGCGAAAGTGTAGAAGATCTTAAAAACCTGAATGTCGAACTGGGCGAAGAGATCAATCGCAGAAAAGAAGCCGAAGAAAAGATCAAAGATGCTCTTCAAAAAGAAAAAGAGCTTAATGAACTTAAAACAAAGTTCCTGTCCCTGGTATCACACGAATTTAAAACTCCTTTAAGTGGAATTCTTACTTCTGCAACTCTTGCTGAAAAATATACCAAAGAGGAACAGCAACCCAAACGAGAGAAACATCTCGTAACCATTAGGAATAAGGTACATTACCTCAATAATATTCTGAATGATTTTCTTTCCATTGAACGTCTGGATAGTGGAAGAGGACAATACAAATTTTCAAAATTCGGATTAAAGCGACTTATCAATGAGGTCATTTACAATGCGAATATTACCCTTAAGGATGGTCAGGAGATCTCATACCCAAAAGATATAGAGGATGTAGAGCTTTTTATGGATGAAAAGATCCTTGAATTGATCCTTTCCAATTTATTAGGGAACGCGATCAAATATTCCCCGGAAAATACTTCCATTCAATTTATGGTGGATTTTCATGATGATCTAATTGTTTTTAAAATAATGGATCAGGGGAGAGGGATTCCGAAGAAAGATCAAAAACATATTTTTGAACGATATTTTAGAGCCGAAAATGCATTGTTGGACCAGGGAACAGGAATTGGGTTGAACATTGCGAAAAGTCATCTAGAGAATCTTGGAGGAACGATTCAGTTTGAGAGTGAAGAAAATATAGGGACCACTTTTACCATAGAAGTTCCTATGGATAAGTCCTAATCCGATAAAATTTTAAGCCGACCTATGAAAAAATTGTTGCTAATAGAAGATGATGTTACCGTACGGGAAAATACGGCAGAATTGCTTGAACTTTCCAACTACGATGTGATCACCGCATCTAATGGAAAACTTGGAATCGAGACTGCAAAGCAGGAAGTTCCTGATATCATTATTTGTGATATCATGATGCCAGAGATCGACGGTTATGGAGTTTTAGAAGCTCTTAGTAAAAACCCTTCAACTCTAAATATTCCATTTATATTTCTTTCAGCAAAAACCGAACATAAGGATATTCGTAAGGGAATGGACCTGGGCGCCGATGATTATTTGACCAAACCTTTTGAAGAAGAAGAGTTGTTAAGTGCTATTGAAAGCAGGCTCGCAAAAGTGGCAATTCTAAAATCTTATATCAAAGAAGAAACTCAAGAGGATGAGGAAAAGCTGAAGAACCTGAATGATCTCAGGGAACTATTCTCGAAACAGGAACTCCAGTATTTTAAAAAGGGAGAAACTATTTATGAGAAAGATAAACACGCCAATTATTTCTATCTCGTTAAACGTGGGATCGTAAAGGCTCATCGTCTGGATAATCAGGGAAAAGAGCTGATCACCGAGTTATATAAGGAAGATGATTTTTTCGGAAACCACGCAAATGATCCTCAGTCATCCTATGAAGATTATGCCACCGCTATGGAAGAAACGCAGCTGTATACGGTTTCGAGAGAGGAATTTCAAAAGATCCTTGCTGGTAACCCCATGATCACGATGCAACTTGTGGAGGTTTTGAACAATAACCTTTCTGAGCTCAAAAACCAGTTAATGGATATGGCCTACGGCTCAGTTCGAAAGAAAACGGCCAATACTATTCTTCTATTTGCTGAAAGGATCGAAAAACATCCACTAAAAAGTATCAGGATTTCACGGGCAGACCTGGCTGGAGTTGCAGGAATGGCTCCGGAAAGTTTAATTAGAACCCTTTCAGAATTTAAAAAAGAAGGACTTATTGAGATCGAGGGTAGAAATATAAAACTACTGGATTCACAGGCCTTGAAAATGGTGAAATAATCACCAGCTCATTAAATTTGTAAGAACTGATTTTCATCATTTTTTCGCAGAAGGACTTCACCTAATTTCGCTGTATTAAGTGAAGATAGATGAATGTTCTAATACTAACCGATTTTTCAGAAACCTCGACCAATGCAGGTAAATATGCGGTAGATTTCCTTCAGGATAAACAAGTGAATTTCCATATTCTGAATATTCACAATTTCAATTTTGAAAGATCTGCCAGTAAAGGCCTTGAAAAGGAACTGGTTTCAACGCTCGATGCGCTACAAGACACCGTGGATTTTCTTGGCGAGTATTCTAAACCAAAACTGCATAAATTCGATCTTATCCTGTCTTCAGAAAATCTTATAGGTGCTATTAGAAAAGCACTCATAGATAAAAAAATCGACTTGATCTTTATTGGCGCAGTAAGCCAGAATGAGCATGCGCATCCAATACTTGGAGATCACGCTTATGAGGTAGTTAGGAAGATCAAGTGCAATATTATTGCCGTACCTGGAGGATGTATTTATGAGAAACCTGAAAAGACGGTTTTCCCAGTAGATCCCGCAGTTTTAGCAGTTCAGGAGCAGAAAAATATTCTTCAAAAAATTCAATTCTTACAATCATCTCAATTCACATTGCTTGAGATCAAAGATGGTGATGTAAAATATCCAAATCAGGATAACAGGGATATTCCGTTTGAAACACCCGTACCATTCACCAGGGATCTATTCAGAGATATTCAGAGACAGTTTCATATCATATTCGTGGTTGGGAAAAACCTGAGCATCTGTGATAGGTTACTTCATTCTAGGCATGGATTTTCCGCAGAAATGAATGTGGAGATCCCTATTTTCGTGTACCACGGTTAATACTTCTGAAGCTTTATCTTAGTCAGCTTCATGAGCACAATTACTACTGTTTTCCATTTAAGAATATAAAGAAGTGTAGCCGATAGTTCCAGCATTGACTGAATAATTCAGCTTGAAAATAAGAAGTATGACTATCTAATTTTTGATTGCCGGCCCTGGTAGATCCTTAGAAAGAGGTGGGTGGACATTTTGCGGGCATTGTTCTTAAGACGGGATGCCATTTCTCCATTAAAAAGCTCATCTATGGTTTGGAACCAAAGGTTGAGCCAGATACCAAAGTGATATTCGGTAATGGTATTTTGATGTGCCTTGTCAACTTTCACGTGGGCAATGGCAGGATTTCCTTGAAAACTACCGGTAAAAAAGAGGTTACTTTCCCAGAAATCGGTGATCTTTTCCAGGTGCGAATTCCAATCCTGAATGGTCGTGTTGAAAAAGTAACCTATTTCCTCGTTCTCTCGAACTTTACTGTAAAATTCCAGTACCAGCTTATGAATATCCTCGCGATCCTTTACATCTTTCTTCATTTACTGAAAGATATTGATAAGAATAAAGGTAGTACTCATTAATATGCTAATAATTAAAGAATTGAAAACAAACTTTGCTTTTAACTGTGCCAGGACTGAAGCATTGTACCACATGCAGGCCACTACGATCATTCCAAGCTGGATCATATCTGCCAGTCCGTGACCATTCATTAATATAAGCATGGCTGCAATAGATCCAAGACAACTTGAAACTATGATTCCTGTAGATGCTCCTGCGTAAAAATCTCTTGTAAATTCTGAAAGTTGTTTTTGATAAAAAGTCATGATTTCTAGTTTTAATGATGCTGTAAAATTAAGATGAGCCATACTTTTAAAATATGACCACAATCATGAAACAGCACTTAAATCATTGAAAGATTATTTCTGAAGTATTTGATCTTCAGTATTAGACAATTACAAAAAAAGAAGCGGAACGCTTTCAGTATAAATTCGTTCCGCTTGCGGTAGTATAGAAATCAGTTTAATTTTAAGCGTTCAACCGCTCAAAAGCCTGTCTTGCTAATTCATCCTGGTGATCTGGATGTGCTATCGAGATCAATGCCTCGGCGCGTTGTTTTAAATTCTTCCCGAAAAGATCAACCACTCCATATTCAGTAGCAATATAATGTACATGGGCACGGGTGGTGGTCACTCCGGCACCTTCTTTTAAATAAGGAACTATCTTGGAAACTCCATTTTTGGTGATAGAAGGCATCGCAATAATCGCTTTTCCTCCATTAGAAAGTGAAGCACCTCTTATAAAGTCCATTTGTCCACCCACTCCAGAATACTGTATCTTCCCAATGGTATCTGCACAAACCTGCCCGGTAAGGTCAATTTCTATGGCCGAGTTGATCGCGGTCACCTTTGGATTTCTCCTTATGATGGCCGTATCATTGGTGTAAGCAGCTTCCTTGAAATGCACCAATGGATTATCATCTACAAAATCATATAACTTAGCAGAACCAACCGCGAAACAAGTGACCAGTTTTCCGGTTTTGACCTCTTTTTCCTCTCCGGTGATAATTCCCTTTTCGATGAGTGGTAAAATTCCGTCAGAAAACATTTCCGTATGAATTCCCAGTCTTTTATGATTGGTAAGATTATTCAGCACCACATTCGGGATTCCTCCAATTCCCATTTGTAGCGTTGCGCCATCTTCTACAAGACCTGCCACGTGCCTGCCTATCTGTTTTTCAATTTCTGTAGGTTCAGCAAGATGCGCCGCATGAATAGGCTGGTTTACCTCGATGGCAGCATCAATCTGACTTAAATGTATAATTCCATCTCCATGTGTTCTTGGGACATGAGGATTCACCTGGGCGATCACTTTCTTTGCATTTTGAATGGCAGGTAGCGTAATATCTACGGAAACTCCCAAAGAACAATATCCATGCTTGTCTGGCGGTGAAACCTGGATAAAAGCAAAATCAATAGGTAGAATATTTCTTCGGAAGAGTACATGGATCTCACTTAGAAAAATAGGAATATAAGCTCCATGATCTGAATTCACCGCCTTTCTAACGTTTCCACCCACAAAACAACTATTGGTCTTAAACGAATCCTGGTAGGGAGCTTCAGTATAAAGAGCTTTCCCTTCCGTATGGATCTGTATGACTTCTACGTTCTTAAGGTCCTGGTAACGCTCACAAAGTGCGTCTATTAAGATGTTTGGGGTCATCGCAGCTCCCTGCAGAAACACTCTCTGGTTAGATCTTACTTCCTTTACAGCGTCCTGGGCTGATACAATTTTTAGATCATTCATTTTTTATGTTTTGGTAAATTTTGACAGCATTATAATTTAACGAAAATCTTAGAGCTATTCTAGCGCGCTAACTTCAAATCGAAAGCTACCTCTATATGCTCATCGACTATGATAAGACCCAGCGCTTTTTTAGGAGGCTCAAGGCCAAAGTCTCTAATATTCATTCTGAATTTTCCTTTAAAACGTTGTTCATGTATGCTAACTGGCAACCTATAATAATTGGTTTGACCAGCCAGTTCTACTCGAATTTCTGCTACCGGTTCTTCTGAAGCTAAATACCTAACCTGCACTACATCGATCACGATCTGTGGATGCGAATCGCTCTTTAAAAGATCCTGAAAATCTGAATTCATCTTTTTATTACCGCAATCAAATCCTTTGGTAAGCAAATTTAGCTGCAGGTTATGAAACTTTATAAGATCCTGCTCATGCAGAAATTTCACCTGTTTACTATCTGATATCAGGTCTATATCGAACTCGCAATGAAACTTATTCACGTTCGTACTTCCCGAGATGATCAGTTCACTGTCTGGAAGCAGCCGTATTGTTTCTTTTTCGAAATCGTTCTGAGCCTGGATAGACCATCCAAAAAGCGCAAATACAATGCATATTAAAAGTCGTTTCATGATCAGAAAATTTTGAGGTTATTATAAAAGAGGGTAGCATATTTAGTCCCTGGTGGTCTAATTATGCTACCCTTAAAAGCATTAATTCTGGATTAGAAACTTATTGCCGCCTCCACCATCAAGCCATCAAACTTTCCTCCGTGGTGAATGTCGGTAACAGGATACCCATCGTAGTCCTGGGTTACATATTCCAGTTTCATTAGAATATTCTTGGTCATGAACCATCCTGCTGCAAGTTGAAATCTATTCACATCGATATCCTCACCGCTGCTAAGTTCCCCGTCTACCATACCGTAACGTCCACCTACATGAAAATCGTTGTTGTTTCCAAATCTGTAAAGAAGCTCTCCACTATACTGGTTGTAGGTTCTGTTATCAGACTGGCCACCATCTCTACCTGAAGTTGTTTCAAAGATTCCGAAGAATTCAAGTCCGCCAACTTTCACGAACGGGTTGATCATGATAGAGGTCATTTTGTTCTTGAAATCCGGTACTACCATACCACCTCTAAAACCATCACCTCCGCCTTCTACATCACTCAATACTTCGTAATATCTGGATCCGGCACGGTCACCTCTGTAAAGATAAACTCCTCTGGCATCATTATGAGCACTGTGGTATACAGATCCTGTAAGTCTGAATCTTCCATTTTCAGAAAACTGGTTATCAAATCCTAATTTAGCAAGGAATGAAGGGCTGGTTTGGCCTTTATCAGATACATTTTGATTAAGCTTACCATTGGTAATACCAACCATTCCTAACCATGGACCATCAAAGTAATATAGTTCTGCTCCAACTTCAGTAGTAAACGCATCCATGATGTAGTTACCAATAAAAGGGTTGTAAGTAGACATGGCATTATCTGTTCTTCTAAAGTGAGCATCACCGTAGTTATTTTCCATGTGACCAATCTTGATTCTTAAGTGATCCATTAGATCTTCAGCAAAACCTTCGCTAATGAAATTAAGTTTATCCACCTGGATGTATCCACCTTTTACATAGGCTTCGTTGTGGTGTTGAGAAGAAAGGTAAGTTCTCAAGTGCATTCTTACTCCATCGTATAGCGCTACATCAAGATCCAGGTTGGCTGTTGCCAGGTTGAAATTGTTTCCAAGATCTACCAGTTCTAATGGTCCGTCATTTTCCTGGCTTAAAGTCTGGAACTGGATAGTGGAAGCACCACCAACTCTTACATGTACACCATCGAATGTGGTTACGGTATCCTTTGGAGCTTCAAATTGATTGATACCTCTCTGGTCACGGTAACGGAAATTATCAAGATCACGTTGCGTCTGAGCCATTGCTGGCATGGCCATAAGGGCCATTAATACGATACTTAAGTATGTGGTGAAAGTTCTCATAATTATTGATTTTAAGGTTGAATTATTTTCTATTGAACTGGGATTCGAATTTAACAACGACATCTTCTCCTGTGGTGATGGTTCCAAACATTGCTGTTGGGGCTTCCACACCAAAACTGGTCATGTTAAGCTTATGCTCCCCTGTAAGCGTGATCGCGTTGGAGGAAAATTTTAGTTTGAAATCGAGCTGTATATCCCGTTTTGTTCCTGCGATCTCCAAACTTCCTGTGGTCTTTACATTATAGATACCTGTGGAAACTTTCTCGATACTCTGTACATCCTTAAGTTTGAAGGAGATCTGCTTATATTTATTCGTATTTAAAGCTTTATAGGTATTCTTGTCCATCCCGCTTTTTCCACTCATCAGGCTTTTGGCCATTACCGTAAATTCCAGTTGTTTGATATCTTCCAGGCTGGAATCCTCAAAATCCAGGCTTAGGTTTCCACCGGTGTTTTCGGCTTTTATGGTCCAGTCGTGAATGTTAGAGGTTCCATCTATGTTAAGAGTGGAAGCTTCATTATTCAGTTGGTAGGATTGAGCATTTACTCCAGTACTTATAAGGAGTATTGCTGCGAACTTCATTAAAATGCTGTAAGGTTTCATATTATTTACATTTTTAAATCTGTACAAAGATGCTGTAGGGATAGGACGTAAATTATGATGAATGTCAGCTTTGGAAGTATTTTAAAACCTCGTGAGCTAGCGAAAACCTTTTAGTTGTAAAGAATGTATTCAATGACGCCCGTCATATTTTAAGGAGATCAAATTGGGCAGTTTTGTAGCCTTAATTTTATTTGCGAGATATGGAATCATGTTTTCATTGCGGCGAGGATTGCCTGGAGGAATTGATCACCTATAATGATAAATCATTTTGCTGTGCCGGTTGTAAGACTGTTTTCGAGATCTTAAATAGTAATGATCTCTCCTATTATTATGACCTGCAGGAAGCGCCCGGAATTTCTCCAAAACTACAAGAGAATAAATATGAATACCTCGAAAATGCAGAGATCGTAGACAGGCTTCTGGAATTCGATCATGAGAGAACACAAATAGTATTCTTCAGCATTCCATCCATACATTGTAGTTCATGTATCTGGATCCTTGAAAACCTTCACAAACTTCATAGCGGAGTGAAAAGTTCGCAGGTAGACTTTCCGAAGAAAACGATCAGAATAAGCTTTACTGCTGAAAAGATCAGCCTGAAAAACCTGGTAGTTCTACTTAGCAGGATTGGATACGAACCAAATATTTCTCTGGACAATTTCGAGAAAAAAGAATCTGAGCATGATCGAAGCCTGGTCTATAAACTCGGCGTGGCTGGTTTTGCTTTTGGAAATATCATGTTTCTTTCGTTTCCTGAATATTTTGAGATCAATGAATTCTGGCTGGATCAGTTCAAATATTTGTTTCGCTGGTTGATGTTCGCTTTTTCACTACCGGTGGTATTTTATTCGGGTAAGGATTATTTCATTTCTGCCTATAAAGGACTTAGATCTGGAATGCTGAATATCGATGTTCCCATTGCCCTGGGAATTTTTGTGCTATTCGTGAGAAGTACTGTAGAAATCATACTTGACCTGGGAACAGGATTTTTCGATAGCCTTAGCGGACTCGTATTTTTCCTTCTCCTCGGAAAGTTCTTTCAACAAAAAACCTATTCGTTTCTTTCTTTTGAAAGAGATTACAAATCATATTTTCCTATTGCTGTTACTCGAATTTCTTCTGAAGATGAACAAATTGAAGAACAGGTTCAGGTCTATAAGATCAGGAAAGGCGATACCGTACTCATAAGAAATGAAGAGCTTATCCCGATGGATGCTGAAATCCTTGAAGGACAGGCGAACATTGACTATAGTTTTGTCACCGGAGAAGCAGACCTTGTGAATAAAGCTGAAGGAGATAAGGTCTACGCCGGAGGAAGGCAAAAAGGGAGCATTATAAAACTAAAGGTTCTTAAGCCGGTAGAGCAGAGCTATCTTACTGAATTATGGAGTAATGAGATATTTCAGAAGGACAGATCTTTCGGTTTCCAGTCGCTTACCAACAGAATCAGTAAGAATTTTACGATTGCCGTGCTAAGTATTGCAGTCCTGGCTACCACTTTCTGGTTGTTTGCAGATGTAACAAAAGCATGGAACGTATTCACCGCGGTATTGATCATTGCCTGTCCCTGTGCGATCGCCCTCGCCGCACCTTTTACCCTTGGTAACCTGCTTAGAATCTTCGGAAAGAAAGGAATCTATTTAAAAGACGCTTCGGTAATAGAAAGAATGGCGGCGATTGATACGGTGGTTTTTGATAAAACAGGAACGATTACCACGACGGGACAAACCACGGCTGAATATGAAGGACTTGAACTAAGTGATAAGGAACTTCAAATGCTGGGCGGTAGTCTTAAAGCATCTTCACATCCATTGAGCAGATCATTGTATTCAATCCTTCAGCATCACGGGATACGAACGCCCGATAGCTATAAAGAATATGTGGGCGCAGGAATTGAATGTGATTTTGAGGGGAATCGTATAAAAATCGGCTCAGCAAGATTTACCGGGGAAATTGATTCCGAAGAAATTAGTAATGGGAAAACTGCCGTACATATAAGTTCGAATGAGCAATATAAAGGTTGCTTCAGTTTTAGAAATACTTATAGAAAGGGAATGTCTGGCCTGTTCCAGCAACTTTCCAGGGACAAATACATCGTTGTGCTTTCGGGAGATAATGAAGGGGAGCACGATCGTTTGCAAAGTTTACTTCCTGTTGAATCAGGTATCCATTTTAACCAGAAGCCCGGTGATAAGCTTGAGTTCATCAGGCAACTACAGCATGGTGGCCGCAAGGTAATGATGGTTGGAGATGGCTTGAATGATGCCGGAGCCCTTGCGCAAAGTGAAATTGGAATTGCAGTTTCTGAAGATATCAATGTATTTTCTCCAGCCTGTGATGGCGTGATGGATGCTTCTATATTATCGAATTTAGCCGATTATTTTCAGCTGGCTAAAAAGGGAGTAAGTATCATCCAGGCGAGCTTTATACTATCTCTTGTATATAATATTACCGGACTTGCCTTTGCGGTCACCGGGAATCTTATGCCCGTGGTCGCTGCGATCCTCATGCCGCTAAGCTCGATAAGCATCGTGATCTTTACAACGCTGGCTACTCAAATTCTCTCAAAAAAGCTTAAAAAATAAAATAAGATCTCAAAGCTGACAATCGTCATTTTTTAGAGCCTTCCTCCAGAATACTTTTACACCCAGATTAACAGAATAATGAGCATTATCTACATGTTACTGGCTATTAGTGTTGTGGTGGCCATCATCTTTTTCGTAGCCTTTATAGTTTCAGTCAGGAAAGGCCAGTATGATGATGTGTATACACCCTCTGTGCGAATGCTGTTCGATGATGAACTTGTTAAATCTCCAGTGAAAGAAAATCAACCCGTCAATAAAGAGAAATTTAAATAATTATGGATCTACAGCAATTCTATTACGATAATAAGATCGTAAAGAAATTCATCATTGCCACCATGTTCTGGGGCATTATTGGTATGAGCGTTGGCTTACTGCTCGCTTTTATGTTCATTTTTCCAAATATAACCGAAGGCATACCCTGGCTTAGCTTTGGTAGATTAAGGCCGCTGCATACCAACGCGGTAATCTTTGCATTTGTAGGGAATGCGATTTTTGCCGGGGTATACTATTCTACCCAGCGTCTTTTAAAGGCAAGAATGTGGAGCGACGCTCTTAGTAATATTAACTTCTGGGGATGGCAGCTTATAATTATTGGAGCAGCGATCACTCTGCCTTTGGGGTATACTTCCTCTAAAGAGTATGCGGAGCTGGAATGGCCTTTTGATATAGCGATCGCTGTGATCTGGGTAGCGTTTGGTGCCAACCTGATTGGTACGATGATCAAAAGGAGACAGCGGCACCTGTATGTGGCGATCTGGTTTTATCTTGCTACGTTCGTAACCGTTGCTGTACTTCATATCTTTAACAATATTGAAATTCCTGTAAGCGCTTTTAAAAGTTATTCTTTCTACTCTGGCGTTCAGGATGCATTGGTACAATGGTGGTATGGTCATAATGCCGTAGCATTCTTCCTAACCACGCCTTTCCTTGGATTGATGTATTACTTCGTTCCAAAGGCTGCTAACCGTCCTGTATATTCTTACCGACTTTCGATCATTCACTTCTGGTCACTGATATTTATCTATATCTGGGCTGGACCTCACCATTTACTATATACTTCGTTACCAGACTGGGCGCAGAATCTTGGAGTTGCCTTTTCTGTAATGCTTTTATTCCCATCCTGGGGTGGTATGATCAATGGTTTGCTAACACTTCGTGGAGCCTGGGATAAGGTTAGAGTAGACCCTGTATTAAAATTTATGGTAGTGGCAATTACCGGGTATGGAATGGCAACTTTTGAAGGTCCAATGCTTTCCCTTAAAAATGTGAATGCCATCGCCCACTTTAGTGACTGGATCATTGCGCACGTACATGTTGGAGCACTGGCATGGAATGGTTTTATGACCTTTGGGATGATCTACTGGCTGGTACCAAGATTGTTCAAAACCAAACTATACTCACTTAAACTGGCGAACACGCATTTCTGGATAGGAACGCTGGGAATTATCATTTACACGTTGCCAATGTATGTTGCGGGATTCGTACAGGCTTCTATGTGGAAACAGTTCAATCCAGATGGAACCCTTACCTACGGAAATTTTCTGGAAACAGTAACGCAAATTATTCCAATGTACTGGATGAGAGCTATTGGTGGAAGTTTATACATCGTAGGGGCTTTCGTAATGCTATACAATATTGTAAAAACGATACGCCAGGGTAGTGCCGTGGAAGACGAACTTGCTGAAGCTGCTGCATTGCAACCGGTGACCAGTAAAAGAACTGCCGGTGAAGCTTACCACAGCTGGTTGGAAAGAAGACCTGTAAAACTTACCATTTTTGCTACCATCGCTATCCTTATTGGAGGTATTGTGCAAATAGTTCCTTCATTAATGGTGGATGAATATGTACCGGTAATTTCCAGTGTAAAACCATACACACCTCTGGAATTGGAAGGCCGGGATCTTTATATACGGGAAGGTTGTGTTTCCTGTCACTCGCAGATGGTACGACCTTTTAGAAGTGAGGTAGAACGTTATGGAGAATATTCCAAAGCTGGTGAATACAGGTATGACTTCCCATTTCTTTGGGGAAGTAAAAGAACCGGACCAGATCTTCATAGGGTGGGAATGAAATATTCAGATAACTGGCACCTTAATCATATGTATGATCCTCAAAGTACTTCTTCAGGTTCTATCATGCCTTCTTATACCTGGCTAATTCAGGATGAACTTGACAAATCTGACACTGAAGATAAAATGCGGGCGATGCAAACTCTTGGAGTGCCTTATACAGATGCGGAGATCGAAAGAGCCCAGCAATGGATGACAGAACAGGGAACTCAAATTGAAAAAAATCTTTATCAGGATCCAGATTTTGTCAACAGTTATGAGGCAGATAAAAAGTTTGCCGCAGAGAACGGCGAGGAGTTCACAGAAATGAGAGATCGTGAGATCGTAGCTCTTATTGCATACCTGCAGCGACTGGGAACAGATATCAAAGCCGAAGATTTAAAACAAGTATCAACTAACTAAAACCTGAGACCATGTTGAAATTCGTAAAAGGTCCATTGGAAAGTATAGAAGGGGTAGCGATCTATCCCATCATCTCACTGCTTATATTCTTCATCTTTTTTACCGCGCTCTTCTGGTGGGTGTTCACTGCTAAAAAGGATTATATCAGGAAAGTGAGCGACATTCCTTTAGACCAGGAAGATGAACTAATGATGCCTATCATCGTAAAAGATAACAAATCATGAAAAATACATTTTCAGTATTAAGAATTAGCGGACTTATCGCCCTGGCGATCATACTGGCAGAGCTTACCATTGAAACCGGTGATAAATCTGTTTTGGAAGTCTATCCAATTTTCTGGCTTGTTCTTGGAGTGATCCTGTTTCTAGCAATTGCCATCGAAGTTTCGGTAGCAGCTTTGGACAAGACCTTATATATGTCTTTGAAACCCGATGATCGTGCAGCTTACGATGCAGCCATGGCGGTAAGGGAAAAGAATCGCTTTGCCTGGTTCAAGGAAACTTACGACAAGCTGCTGGACAAAAAGCCAATTGAAAATGAAGATGAGATCATACTTGATCATAATTATGATGGGATCAAAGAGCTGGATAACAATCTTCCACCCTGGTGGCTTTATGGTTTCTACGCCAGTATAATTTTCGCCGGAATTTACCTGGCAAGGTACCATGTTTTCGATGGTGCTACTCAAAAAGAGGAATATCTGGCTGAGGTTGCAGAAGCTAAAGCAGCCGTGGAAGCTTATAAAGAAAATGCCAAAGGTCTTATTGATGCTAATACTGTTGAATTGCTTACCGGGACTGAAGATATCAATGCCGGGAAAGCAATATTCTCAGGAAATTGTGCCGCCTGTCACAAGATTGATGGGGGAGGTGGAATTGGTCCTAATCTAACCGATTCTTACTGGATCCTTGGTGGTGGTATCAAGAATGTCTTCAATACAATTTCTGAAGGAGGACGTGCGGGGAAAGGGATGGTTTCCTGGAAAACCGATCTAAAACCTGAAGAAATGGCGCAGGTCGCCAGTTATGTTCTGAGTTTACACTCCACAACTCCTCTAGATCCCAAAGAACCTGAAGGGGAACTATGGGTAGATCCAGATGCGAGAGTGGATGAGGTTGAGGTGGAAGCGATAGATTCAGCTTCTGTTGAAATAGAAATGAGTTACGAGGAAGAGTAAAATCTGCATATTTTGGAAAAAGAGGAGCACGAAAGGTTTAGGGACAGTATAGGAACGGTTACTTCAGAAGGTAAACGTTCCTGGGTGTATCCCAAAAAACCTGATGGTATATTATATAAATATCGGCAGTGGGTAAGTTATTTTTTACTGGCCATACTTTTTGCAGCTCCCTTTTTAAAGATCAATGGGAATCAATTTCTCATGTTCAACGTACTGGAACGTCGCTTCAATATCTTCGGAACAATTTTCTGGCCGCAGGATTTCTATCTCTTTGTTCTCATGATGTTGATAGGAGTTGTGTTCGTGGTTTTATTTACGGTAGCCTTCGGAAGAATATTTTGTGGCTGGATATGTCCCCAAACGATCTTTATGGAAATGGTTTTCCGAAGAATTGAATACTGGATTGAAGGGGACAGGGGCAAACAAATACGATTGGACAAGCAGCAATGGAATGCTGAAAAGATCAGGAAAAAAGCAACCAAATGGTTCATTTTCTTTGTGATCTCCTTTCTTATCGCCAACGTGTTTCTGGCTTATCTTATAGGGAGTGATAGATTGCTTCTTTACATACAGGAAGGACCGCAGGCACATCTTAGCACCTTGATCTCCTTGCTGCTTTTTACCGGAATCTTCTATTTTGTATTCGCCTGGTTTAGAGAACAGGTTTGTATCATAGCCTGTCCATATGGTAGGCTTCAGGGTGTTCTGCTGGACAATAAATCTATTGTTGTTGCCTACGATCATAAACGTGGAGAAAAGGAAGAAGGTAGAGCGAAATTCAGAAAAAATGAAGATCGTGAAGCAAGTGGGAAAGGTGATTGTATCGACTGTTTTCAATGTGTGCAGGTTTGCCCTACAGGAATAGATATTCGAAATGGAACCCAGCTGGAATGTGTGAATTGTACAGCATGTATAGACGCCTGCAATCATATGATGGATGCGGTGGATCTTCCGCAGGGATTGATTAGATATGCGAGTGAAGAGAATATTGAGAAGCAAAAGAAATTCAGGTTTACCCCGCGTATTAAAGGCTATGCTGCAGTTTTATTTATCCTCGTTACGGTATTAAGTGGCATGTTGTTTTTGAGAAGTGATGTGGAAGCCAATATTCTCAGGCTACCCGGCCAGCTTTATGAACATAAGGATGGCAATATCATTAGCAATGTATACACCTTTAAACTTATTAATAAAACTTCTGTGGATTACGATAATGTGAGGTTTGAAATCAAGTCGCATCCCGGAACTATAAATACTGTAAAAGGGAATTCCATGAGCATTCCTGCGAACGGCATGGCCGAAGGAACATTGTTCGTGGAAATAAACCAGGCAGCACTGGAAAACGAAAAAGATAAGATCGTTATTGAAGTTTATAACGGCGAACAATTATTAGAAACTACCGGTACCACTTTTCTGGGACCAAGGAGTTACCATTAATCAGTAGAAATTATGAAGATAAACTGGGGAACAGGAATTGTAATTGGAATGCTCGCATTCGTTAGCTTCATTATGTACTTTGTCGTCACCATGATGAGCAGTTCAGACTATGACCATGATCTTGTGGTAGAGGATTATTATAAGGCAGAGTTACATTATCAACAGGATATAGATGCGCAGGAAAATGCTCTTGCACTCAATGAACAGATCAGCCTTGAAAGAAGGGGTGATAGTTTAATAGTACTTTTTCCTGAAGGGATTGACCTTGAAAAAACTACAGGTATGGTAAGCCTGTACAGACCTTCCAACAAGAATCTCGATTTTAGTATTCCCTTTTCTGAAATTAAAAGTTCTGAATTTGAGATCCCGGCAGATCAACTTGTGAATGGGAGATGGAATGTTAAGGTTACCTGGCAGAATAGCGAAAAGGAATTCATGTTTAAAACTGAAATAGTCTATTAAATGTTGTTTTCTGCGCTTATATTTGGATTACTTGGAAGCTTCCATTGTATTGGTATGTGTGGGCCTATAGCATTTTTGCTTCCTCTGGATCGGGAAAATAAATTCAGGAAATTCCTGCAGATATTTCTCTATCACTCTGGTCGTCTTTTTTCCTACGGAATCATAGGACTGTTATTTGGAATTGCCGGGAAAAGCCTGTCTCTTTTTGGCCTTCAACAGCAATTATCTATCATTATCGGGATCATTATGCTGTTTCTTGTACTTATTCCGAAGAAAAAACTAGGTAGATTCAATCCTGAAAATGCCAATTTCAAAGTAGTGAAGGACCTGAAAAACTACCTTGGTAAGGAATTGAAAAAGAAAAATCCAGACACTTATTTTACCGTTGGTTTTTTGAACGGTTTCTTACCCTGCGGACTCGTATATATGGCAGTTTTTGGAGCGGTTGCCGGAGGTAGCGCACTATACGGTAGCTTATATATGGTCATTTTTGGAATTGGAACCATCCCGTTGATGACCAGTGCGATCTGGTTGAGTAACGTGATTTCTGTAAAAAACAGAATATATATTCGTAAGCTAATCCCTGTTTTTATAGCTATCATCGCCATACTATTTATCATTAGAGGAATGGGGCTTGGTATTCCTTACCTCTCCCCGGGAGAACCTATCATGAAAATAGGCTCAGTCATGGAATGCCAACCTTGAAAAACTGCTAAGCGAGGCTTGATTTAAAAACAGGTGAAATTTCGCTTTATCTCCGAAACTTCAGTCCTCATACTTGAATTTTGTGGAGATGCCTTGAATATTTCAAATACCCTTAGACTCCACGATATCCAGTTCTGCTAGTTTCTCCCTCGTAAGCGGTTTTCTAATTACTTTCTGAACATATGGATGCGAGCGGATTTTCTCTACTTCTTCAGCATCACTGGAAAAGGTAAGTACGTAAACAGTTACATTATAATGAATTCCGGATTCCTGTAATTTGTCCAGTAATTGCTGCCCGGAAAGAATAGGCATATTGAGATCAACGAAAATCAAGACCTCTTTTACCTCCTGGTCCATGCTAGTAAGTTTATCCAGCGCCAGGCTGGAATCATCATATCGTTCCAGAGAATTTTCAGGAAAAAATTCCTGAATAAAAAGTTTTTGTATCGAGTTTATGATTGATTCATCATCAATTATAAAAATTCTATCAAATTTGGTATTCGCCATCAGTCTTCCATTCTTTCAATAAGCTCCACCAATGCCTGCATAGTCATTGGTTTCACCAGATAATTTTTTACCGCATTATAATCAGAAGCCTTTTGCCTGTCGGCTTCATTGATACTACTGGTCAGGATATAGATTGTAATCTGCTTCTCAATAGGTAATTTGGTAAATTCATCTAAAAATTTCCATCCGTCCCATACCGGCATGGTGAGATCTAAAAGAATGATTTCCGGGAGTGTTTTCTTGCTTTCCCAGTCTAGTTTGAGTCCATCGTAGGCTTCTTTTCCATTGTTATAGATCCGGATATTATCTATATATCCTGAAGATTGAAGGTATCTTTTAGAAAGGTAAATATGAACCGGGTCATCTTCTATTAGACAGGCTAAATTAATTTTGCTCATTAGGTAGTTTGATTATAATTTTTGTTCCAACATTCACTGTACTTTCAATTTCAATAGATCCGTTCATATTTTCAACTTGATTTTTTACCAGGAATAAACCTACGCCTCTCGCATCCTCATGTTTATGAAAAATTTTATACATTTTAAAAAGATCCTTGCGGTGCGTATCCAGGTCGATACCAATTCCATTATCCTCAATTTCGATTCTTACCAGCTTATTTTGAAGATCCTCTTTAGCAGTGATCTTAATCGTACTATCTCTATCTGACGAAGAATATTTGATTCCATTAGTGACCAGGTTCAGCAGGATACTCTCAATATAAGCCCTGAGGCCATACACAGTAACTGTTTCCTCAACTTCAGTACTTATATCAATATTTCCGGTTTTCGTAAGAGGTTCTACGCTTTCCACGATTTTGTCTACTGCAGCTTTTAATTGCACGATTTGGAAATCTTCCTGTCCGGATACATTTACTTTCACAATATCATTAAGATCATGAATGGTAGATTCCAGGTTTCCTGAGGCTGTTTTAAGATGTTTGAAAGGTTCTTCTACTTTAATCTCCGGGTTGGATTCACTTAAGAAATCAAGTAATAATGATATACCACTGGAATGAGAACGTAAATTATGAGAAACGATATGTGCGAAATTTTTCAATCTGTCATTCTGCTTCTCGGTAATGGAAAGCAGCTTTTCGATCTTCTGAAAGTTCAATTCCTGTAACTCTTCATTTTCTTTTTGCTCAGAGATGTCTTCAATAAAACTCCAAATGATCTTCCTGCCATTGGGGTCTTTGGCTAAAACCCCTCTCAACAATACCGGGTATTTTGTTCCATCTTTTCTTATATATTCTTTTTCATAAGGCCCGTACTTACCTGTATCATCCAGTTCTTTGAGTTGCTCTTTCTCCATCTCCAGATATTCCTCCGGTGTCAACTCAAAGTAGGTGAGATTTAGAAATTCCGACTGGCTGTAACCTGTAGGCTCTACCAGTCTCTTATTAACTTCGATAAAAGCTCCAGTTTCGTAATCGTTTAAGGCGATCCCTAATGGAGACAAATTGTATAGAGATTCAAGCAGTTTTTCCCTAAATTGTATCTCAACATCCACTTTCTTCTTTTCAGTAATATCCCGATGCAGCCCATACATTCTGGTTGGTCTTCCAGAGGCATCTCTTTCAAAGATCTTACCCTGGCTGGAAATCCATAAATACTCCCCGTTTTTGTGCTTTATTCTGAATTCACTGCTGAACTTTTTCTTCTTTCCGTCAAAATGTAATTGCACTTGTTGCTGAAGAGGCTGGAGGTCTTCAGGATGAACGATCGTTCTCCATGAATCAACCATCTGGTTAGGGAACTCGCTTCGAGAGTAGCCGGAAATTTGAAACCAGACATCACTAAAGCTTATCTGGTCATTTACGATATCCCAGTCAAAAGTGGCAGTCTCGGTACCTTCAATGATATAATTGTCTTTTGTTTGCTCCCTGAGAAGGTTGTCATTGAGCTGTTTTAACTCATTAGTCTTTCGGGAAAGCTCGATTGACTTCATCACCTGGTTCGCTACCATTTTAAGCTTCTCTAATTGTTCTTCGGAAAAGCTTTTACGTTTAAAATCTATAGAGCATAAAGAACCTATGGAATAACCGGCAGAATTGGAAAGCGGAACACCTGCATAGGAAAGAATTGGATTTTCTCCCGTTACAAATGGATTATTTCTGAATCTTTCATCTTTACGGGCATCTTCTACCACCATAAATCCTTCCGAAGAACTAATAGTATGAGCACAAAATGTAAACTCCCTCGGGAACTCTCTTGTTTCGAGGTCCATACCATAAGCCGACTTTATATATTGCGTATTCTGGCCAATTAAAGTGATCAGGGCACTGGGAGTACCGCAAATCTCAGCAGCCATAGCGCTCAAAAAATCAAGATCTTCATCATCGATTTTTTGTTGCGGCTTATATTTTTCAACTTCGAGATTTCTTCTCTTGTCGTTGTCAGGAATTGGAATATTCTTCATTGGTTACGAATGTTGGGGCTGTACATTGGAACCTTAAAACTAAAACATTTATTTTGAACCCGACCTTCAATTCGTGCGCTATGATTTTTTATAGTTCTGAATAATGCTTAAGTGAAGACCGAATATGAAGTTGCAGAAGAAAAAATTCCTGAAAAGTATAGCTTCTCAGGCAGAACGAGAATACAGGAATTCCCGGTTTTGCTGAAGTAGAAGTTCTGACCCGAAAGTGAAATATAGACGGAGCCTATTGTTACAAAGGCTTTTATTGCCTATTTTTGAAAGGACAGAGAGTTTTTATGTCTCTGTAATTCAGGGTGATGCATAGATGAAATTTTAATTCTAAACTGATCTTTACGTATTTACGTAAATATTTCAGAAATTCACTCACTAACAAATGACATATCGTTCATTTAATAGTATGTGTTTTCGGGTTAGTTGCCTGAATCTTTAGGTGTTATACTTTTAATTATGAGCCGTTTGAGAATTTTGCTTCTTAGCTTGGGTCTATTCTGTGGAATAGCCTCATCGGCTTATGCCCAGATGTCACCTCCAGAACCTATGGCTAAAAACAATAATGAAAATCGTAAAGGTCCTCCATGTGATCCTGGTAACGGGAACGGGAACGGTCCCGGCGGTAATGGAAACGGAAATGGCGTTCCTCCACCAGTAGGGCTTTGCCTTCCTATTGATGGTTATGTATATATTTTAATGGGTGCGGGTCTGGTAGTTGGTTGTTACCAGCTTAGAAAATTTGATCTCGCCTAGGAAAGCTCGGTGATTCGCTTGACATATTTCCCGATCACATCAAACTCAAGATTAACGGTATCTCCCTCTTGCAGATCTTTAAAGTTCGTGTGCTCATAAGTATACGGAATGATCGCTACAGAAAATTCTGTCGCTTTACTGTTCACCACTGTAAGACTTACTCCATTAACTGTAATAGATCCTTTCTCAATCGTAAGATTTCCAATCCTCGGGTCGTACTCAAATGTAAAAAGCCAGCTACCTTCTGTTTCTTTCACCTCTGTACAAGTCGCTGTCTGGTCAACATGTCCCTGCACTATATGCCCATCAAGACGTGCACCTAGTTTCATTCCTCGTTCAAGATTAACAGAATCTCCCTTCTTCAGATTTCCTATATTCGTCTTATTTAGGGTTTCCTGAACTGCAGTAACTGTATATGTATTATCTTCAATAGAAACCACTGTAAGACAAACACCATTATGAGAAACACTCTGGTCTATCTTTAATTCCGGAGTCATTTCCGCAGAAATCTTTAGATTCACATTGCCTTCCGACTTCTCTATAGCTACAATTTTTCCTATTTCTTCTACAATCCCTGTGAACATGCTATTCTATAATAATGGTTACATTTGTGTGTAAAATTAAAATATTATATCGGGAAAGTTTATGAAACAGGAGGAAATGATCAAACTGGGGATTAGTATTGGAGATCTGAATGGAATTGGGAGTGAGATCGTACTGAAGACTTTCGACGATGCGAGAATGCTGGAATTTTGTACTCCTATTATATTCGCATCTTCTAAGATCATCAATTTTCTTAAAAAACATTACAAGCTCTCGTTGAACTTCCAGGGGATCGACGATCCTTCCAAAGCAATTGATGGAAAGATCAATGTAATGAATGTCTGGAAAGAGAATGTAAATATCAAGTTTGGTGAAGAAGATAATGAGATTGGTAGTTTTGCATTTAAATCTCTTGCTGCGGCTACTTCAGCATTAAAAAATGATAAGATCGATGTGCTGGTTACCGCACCTGTTAATAAGTCGACTATTCAGTCTGAAGATTTTAAGTTTCCGGGACATACAGATTATTTAGCCAGGGAACTGGGAGGTGAAAGCTTAATGTTGATGATCACAGATAATCTGAAGGTTGGTTTACTTACAGATCATGTTGCGTTGAAAGATATCGCTTCCGTTATAACTCCGGAACTCATAGAATCAAAGATTAATACCATCAGTAAGACCTTAAAACAGGATTTCAGGGTTCAGAAACCTAAGATCGCTGTGCTGGGCATCAATCCGCATAGCGGTGATAATGGTGTGATTGGGAAAGAAGACGAGGAAACTTTAAAGCCCACAATTCAAAAACTGAGAGATAAAGGACAATTGGTATTCGGCCCTTATTCTGCAGATAGTTTCTTCGGCTCAAAAAATTATAAGAATTTTGATGCCGTTGTGGCTTCTTATCATGATCAGGGTTTAATTCCTTTTAAAACGCTATCCTTTGGAAGAGGAGTAAATTTTACAGCAGGATTGAAAAAGGTTAGAACTTCTCCAGATCATGGAACAGGTTTCGATATTGCGGGGAAGAACGAGGCAAATATTAATTCTTTTAAAGAGGCTGTATTCAAAGGGATCGAGATCTATAAAGCTCGTGAAGAATATAAGGTGCTCACAGAAAATCCGTTGAAGAAACAAGGCAGGAAGATATAAACAAAAATTTGTTTATAAAAAGAGCATAATTCATTAATTTTTATATCTTTGCACCCGCCTTAACGGAAACGTGAGGCACTCAAAACTGAGGAGAGATGAGGAATTTAGCGGAGTTTACGATCCCCTTCAAGGGATTAAAGCTTGGGAAGCACCAGTTTGAGTATGAGTTAGATAACAGGTTCTTTAAACATTTTGAGTACGAGGAATTCAACAGTGCAGATGTAAAGATCGACCTGCTGTTTGAAAAGAAAAGCACCATGATGGAGCTTACTTTTAATGCAGGGGGAACAGTAAATGTTAATTGCGATCTTACTAATGAGCCTTATGATCAACCAATAGAAAACACGCTTTTCCTGGTGATTAAGTTTGGCGATGAATTCGACAATGAAGATGAAGATCTACTTATTATTCCCCATGGAGAATATGAGGTGAATATCCAGCAATATATTTATGAGCTGGTGGTACTTGGAGTACCAGCAAAGAGAATTCATCCGGGTGTTGAAGACGGCACATTAGAATCTGATGTACTTGATAAGTTGGAAGAACACAGTTTGAAAAGTCAGAAAAAGAGAAATGAGGATGATATAGATCCTCGCTGGGACAAATTAAAAAATTTATTAAACGAATAATTAATAGGAAGCCATGGCACATCCAAAGAGAAAAATCTCGAAAACCAGAAGAGATAAGAGAAGAACACATTATAAAGCTTCAGCTCCAAAAGTTGCTGTAGATGCTGTAACAGGTGAAGCACACTTGTATCACAGAGCTCACTGGCACGAAGGTAAACTTTACTACCGTGGTCAGATCTTAATTGATAACGCAGAAGAAGTAGAGGCTTAGTAAAGTCTTAGAGCTTCAAGAATTATAGGAAACTCTCACGTTGTGGGAGTTTTTTGTTTTTAGTTGATTAAGTCCCAAAAAGACCTTAATTTGCACGCCGGTTTGATTAATATTTAGTAATTTTCTAAGAATGAAGCTATTATATTTCCTGCCGATGAGGGGTGAATTAAATCCAAATTTATGAGCAAAATCACAGCAGCGATTACAGCTGTAGGTGCTTATGTACCTGAAGATATTTTGACCAACAAAATGTTGGAAGAATTGGTGGATACCACAGATGAGTGGATTCTCAGCAGGACAGGAATTAAAGAAAGACGAATACTCAAAGATCCCTCTAAGGGAACTTCTTACCTAGCCGTAGAGGCAGCCAAAGATTTGATTAATAAGACAAATCTTGATCCGGCAGAAATAGACTTAATCATTTTGGGAACAGTAACTCCAGATATGCCTGTAGCGGCTACAGCCGTTCATGTGGCTTCTGAGATTGGTGCTGTAAATGCCTTTGGCTACGATCTGCAGGCGGCATGCTCTAGTTTCCTTTATGGAATGTCTACCGGAGCGGCTTATATAGAATCTGGAAGATATAAGAAGGTTCTGGTTATTGGTGCAGATAAGATGTCCTCTATCCTTGATTATACAGATAGAACAACCTGTATTATTTTTGGTGATGGAGCGGGAGCTGCGCTAATGGAACCTAATTTTGAAGGTCTGGGATTACAGGATGAATTACTAAGATGTGATTCCATTGGACGTAATTCTCTTAAAATAGCTGCAGGTGGATCTCTATTACCACCATCTGAAGAAACTGTCGCTAAAAAACTTCATTATGTACAGCAGGATGGAAAGACCGTTTTCAAATTTGCTGTCTCGAACATGGCCGAGGTTAGCGCCGAAATCATGGAAAGAAACAATCTTACGAATATAGATGTAGACTGGCTGGTGGCACACCAGGCAAATAAGCGCATTGTAGACGCGACTGCCAAGAGAATGAACCTTACAGAGGAGAGCAAGGTATTAATGAATATAGCGAGGTATGGCAATACTACTGCTGCAACCTTACCTTTGTTACTCAGTGATTACGAAAAACAATTTAAAAAAGGAGATAATTTAATATTTGCCTCTTTCGGAGGTGGCTTCACTTGGGGAGCTACTTACCTTAAATGGGCTTATAACTCATAAAAACCAACACCAATATTATGGATTTAAAGGAAATTCAGAATCTGATTAAGTTTGTGGCCAAATCTGGCGCAAGTGAGGTTAAACTTGAAACAGGTGATGTAAAGATCACAATTAAAACAGGTTCAGACGATAAGGAAACTACCATAGTACAACAGGTTCCTATGGGAGGACAACAACTTCAGCAAATGCCAGCACAACAGCAGGCTCCAGCTCAACAAACTGCTCCTCAGGAAGCTGCTCCAGCTGCTGAAGAAAAGCAGGCCGCAGATGATGATTCTAATTATATCACTATAAAATCTCCTATTATCGGGACATTCTACAGAAAGCCATCTCCAGACAAGCCAACATTTGTTGAGGTAGGAGACTCTGTAAAAGAAGGTGATGTGCTTTGTATCATTGAAGCGATGAAACTTTTCAACGAGATCGAAAGTGAAGTATCTGGAAAGATCGTAAAAGTACTGGTAGATGATTCATCTCCTGTAGAGTTCGATCAACCACTTTACCTGGTAGATCCGTCATAAATTACTGCCCATTTTAACACCTGTAAGCCCATTTATGGGCTTCAGAACTTTAAAAGCAACTAGGTATGTTTAAAAAAATATTGATTGCAAACAGGGGAGAAATTGCACTTCGTGTGATTCGTACCTGTAAGGAAATGGGAATCAAAACGGTAGCGGTTTACTCTACTGCAGATGCTGAAAGTCTACACGTTAGATTTGCAGATGAAGCGGTTTGTATTGGACCACCACCAAGTAACCTTTCCTATCTTAAAATTTCGAATATCATCGCTGCAGCAGAGATTACCAATGCTGATGCGATCCACCCAGGATACGGTTTCCTTTCTGAAAATGCTAAATTTTCCAAGATCTGTGAAGAGCATGATATTAAATTCATTGGAGCTTCACCAGAGATGATCAGTAAGATGGGAGATAAGGCAACGGCCAAAGCTACAATGAGAGCGGCTGGAGTACCATGTGTTCCTGGATCTGAAGGGATTATAAAGGATTTTACAGAATGCCAAAAACTGGCCAAGGAAGTTGGATACCCTGTGATGCTGAAGGCGACTGCCGGTGGTGGAGGTAAAGGGATGCGAGCTATCTGGAAAGAAGAAGAGCTGGAACCAGCCTGGGAATCTGCCCGTAAAGAAGCAGCAGCATCTTTTGGAAATGATGGGATGTATATGGAAAAGCTTATTGAAGAGCCACGCCATATCGAGATCCAGATCGTAGGAGACAGCAGCGGGAAAGCCTGTCACCTTTCTGAAAGAGATTGTTCTGTACAAAGACGTCACCAGAAACTTACTGAAGAAACTCCGTCACCTTTTATGACAGATACGCTCCGTAAGAAAATGGGTGATGCTGCGGTAAAAGCTGCTGAATATATTAAATATGAGGGTGCTGGTACTGTCGAATTCCTTGTTGATAAGCATAGAAATTTCTATTTTATGGAAATGAATACGCGTATCCAGGTTGAGCATCCAATTACAGAGCAGGTGATCGATTACGATCTTATTCGTGAGCAAATCCTTGTAGCTTCTGGAGTGCCAATTTCAGGAAAGAATTATATTCCGCAGTTGCATTCTATCGAGTGTAGAATCAATGCAGAAGATCCATATCATAACTTTAGACCATCACCTGGGAAGATCACTAATCTTCACGCACCGGGAGGACACGGAGTTCGTATCGATACCCACGTTTACAGTGGCTATGTGATTCCTCCAAATTATGATTCAATGATTGCGAAATTGATCACTACCGCTCAAACAAGAGAGGAAGCGATCAACAAAATGAAGCGTGCACTGGACGAATTTGTGATAGAGGGTGTGAAAACCACGATTCCATTCCACCGCCAGTTGATGGATCATCCAGATTATATTGAAGGTAATTATACTACTCAATTCATGGAGGATTTTAAAATGAAACCTCTGGAAGAATAAAAACTAACCCCGGAACTTCCGGGGTTTTTTATGCGCTACTTTTTGTAATTTGACCTGAAACTAAAAACGAACATGAATCTTTCCTTCTGGGAACATGAATCCTGGTTCAATAGTGTCGACTATTGTATTGTAGGCAGTGGTATCACGGGTTTAAACTGTGCTCTGCACCTGCAAAGATCAAGACCTTCGGCTAAAATTATTATTCTTGAGAAAGGGCTGCTTCCAGAAGGAGCTAGCACCAAAAACGCCGGTTTTGCCTGCTTCGGAAGTATTTCTGAAATCCTTGATGATCTTAAAACTTTATCTAAAGATGAAGTGGTTGAGCTAGTAGAAAAGCGTCGTAACGGACTCGCATTACTTCGGAAAAATCTGGGTGACACACAGATCGATTTTCAGCAGAACGGAGGATACGAGCTTTTTACCAGAGCAGATAAAGAATTGTACCAGCACAGTATGGAGGCTATTCCGCGAATTAATAAATTTCTGAAGCCTGTTTTTGGAGAGTCCGTTTTTAGAGAAACTTCCAATTCTTTTGGCTTTAGTAATATCATGCCGAGACTTATTGTGAATCAATTTGAGGGACAGATCGATACCGGTAAGATGATGCAAACACTATTGAAAAAAGTATCTTGTGAAAATATACAGGTGCTCAGCGGTATCAAAGTAAATTCGTTTTTCGATGAAGAACATTTCGTTAGGATCGAAACAGATAAATTTCAAATTTCAGCTAAAAAATTATTGATCGCCACTAATGGGTTTGCATCAAGCCTTGGACTTGAAGATGTAAAACCTGCCCGTGCACAGGTATTGATCACCAAACCCATCCAAAATATGAACCTTAAAGGCACTTTTCATCTGGACAGAGGTTATTACTATTTTCGAAATATCGGTGATCGAGTGCTTATTGGAGGTGGTCGTAACCTGGATTTCGAAGCTGAAGAGACCGAACACATGGGCACAACCCCGCTTGTCCAGAACAAACTGGAGCACTTATTAAAAACCTGTATCTTGCCTGAAACCAAATTTGAAATAGACAGAAAGTGGAGCGGAATCATGGGGATTGGATCCTCAAGGCAACCAATGGTGAAGGCACTTTCCAGAAATGTAAGCTGCGGAGTTCGCCTTGGCGGTATGGGGATCGCAATTGGTAGCCTGGTTGGAAGAGACCTGGCCGAAATAACATTGAATTCATGATCAGAAAATTTTTCAGATTTATCATCAAGATACTTCTTGGACTGTTCCTGTTTAGTATTGCTATCGTAGTGATCTATAAATGGGTGCCAGTTCCTTTAACTCCTTTAATGGTGATACGTTACTTTGAAAATCCAGAGGAAGATATTCAGCACGACTGGGTAGCAATGGATGAAATATCAGGCCATCTCCAAAAAGCGGTTATCGCTAGTGAAGACCAGAATTTCCCTACTCATAGTGGCTTTGATTTTAAAGCGATCAAGGAAGCTATGGAAGATAATCGCAATGGAAGAAAGATTCGTGGAGCCAGCACAATCTCACAACAAACTGCGAAAAATGTTTTCCTGTACCCGGGAAGAACCTGGTTACGGAAAGGTCTGGAAGCATATTTTACATTCCTGATCGAAATAATTTGGGGTAAAGAACGAATTCTGGAAGTCTATCTAAATAGTATTGAAATGGGTAAAGGAGTTTACGGAGCGCAAGCGGCGTCATTGCACTGGTTTGGTAAGGACGCGGTAAAGCTCGGTGCGTATGAAGCTGCGGCCATTGCCGCTGTTTTACCGAATCCAAGAGTATATCGAGCAAGTCCGGCATCTTCTTTTATTACCAATAGAAAAAACTGGATCGTAAGGCAAATGCAAAATCTTGGTAAACTCAGCTTAGACTAAATGGAAACGATTAAACAGGAGTTGCTAGAAAAATGTGAGCATTTTATTCAGCAGAAAACAGCTGCTTTGCATAATGCGATGCAGGGATTAAAACAGGATCTGGAAAATGAATCCAAGAGTAGTGCCGGAGACAAGTTCGAGACTGGTAGAGAAATGATCAATATCGAGTGGAACAAAATTAGCAACCAACTACAGCAGTATGAGCAAATGCGGTCTGTTTTAAAGCGGATCAATGTACAGGTTGACTCTGGGATTGCAAAAGCAGGCAGTATCATTTTTACTGAAAATGCTAATTATTTTATTTCTATTCCAGCTGGGGAAATCATCGTTCAGGATACAAGATTCTATGCCATAGGTAGCAAAGCTCCTGTTGCCATCGCCATGCTTGGAAAAACTGAGAATGACAGCTACACTTTCAATCAGCAAAATGTCCTAATTAAAAAGATTATTTAATTCGGCTTTCCAACACTCCATCTTTCACTTTAAAACAAATTTTTTTGCCGGCGATTAATTCTTCATGGTGATCTATTAATATAGATCTATTTCCAGCTGAAACTTCAACCAGGAAAACTTCACCTTTAAAATATGATTTGCTTACTGTAGCTTCGATGCCAGATTCTGCGATCTTTAATTCATGAGGATATACCACAACTTTGTTACTATTTTTATGATCTGTTTTCAGTAATGTGACAGGAATATAGTTTACGTCTCCAAACAGGCTGGCGACATAGTGATTTTTCGGTTGTTCATATAATTCCCGCGGAGTTCCCTGAGCATAGATCTTTGAGTTTTTTAGAACAAAGGTTCTATCGGCAAAAGCCAGTGCATCGGTACTGTCGTGTGTGGCAATGATACAGGTGATTTTCTGCTCCTTCAGGTAAGAAAAAAGCTTTCTTCTCAACTTATTTTTTCTGAAGTGATCAATATGGCTAAAGGGTTCATCGAGCAAGAGGATTTCTGGTTCTTTAGCGAGAGCACGCGCCAAAGCGATTCTTTGCTGCTGCCCGCCACTTAGTAATTTCGCTTTTTTATCAGCAAGGTCGGTCATTTCTACAACCTCCAGCAATTCTTTGATTCGGCGTTTTTTCTTGACAGGATAAAAATTACTTAGATATTTCCCCACATTATCAGCAGCGCTTAGTGGCAACATCAAATCAAAATCCTGGGCGAGATATTTAATAAAGTCTTCCCCGGGAACCAGGTTGAAATTAGGACCCAGAAGCTCTTTATCTTTCCAGGTGATCTTTCCTTCTGTATGTAGGAGGCCGTAGATGAGTTTAAGCAAGGTGCTTTTACCACAGCCACTTTCACCAATGATCGAGATGTTCTCAGCCGGTTTTATGTTCATATTGATATTCTTCAATACAGGCTCAGTATCATAGGCAAAGGAGACGTTCTTAAGCTGAAGCATAGGTTAAATTCTTGTTGAAATTATCATAATATAAGTTTCCGGATATGGCTATTTCCGTAACTTATTTTAAAGCTAAAGAACATAAATTAGAATAGAATCATCGAATGCAAAAAATAGTCGTTTACGATCTCAATAAGACCTTATATCAAAAATCTTCCAAAGATGAATTTTTCAAATTCGTATGTTATAAAAATGGGTATAAGTTGATAAGACTTGCCCAACTTGGATGGTTGAAAATGCTGGGAAACATGCGGCTTGTCAGCAAAACTGATTTCAAAGAGAATTTCTACGATTACCTCAAAAATCTGCATCCGGAAACGGTGAAAAAGTATGCAGAGCAATTCTGGAACCTGGAATACCCAGAATTCTTCAGAAATAAAATGCTGGAAGATATTAGGAAATTTGATGAGCAGGGTATCAAGGTGTTTGTGGTTACCGGCGGATTCGAAGTCTACACGAAATATCTGGAACAAATTCTTCCCGTTCAGGTACTTGGAACAAGAACGACCTATAAGAATGGTAATTATTCTATTGATGGCAAGGCTTGTAACGATGAAGAGAAAATAAGACGTTTAGACGAAGCGCTGGGAGAGTATGAATTGCTGGAAGCTTATTCAGATGATGATGAAGAGATCCTGCATAAAGCTAAAAAAGGGTTTCTGGTGGACGAAGAGTCTGGGGAATTAAAACAGGTAAATTAAAGCTTCCTGAAATACAATAAAAAAAAGCGCGGCTGAAGAGCCGCGCTTTTTTTGTGATCCAATTGATCAATAATATTACTATTCTTTAGTAATCTCTTTCAGTTCATTTGGAAGTGCTTCAAACCCCATATTATACAAAGTGAACCCGAAGATATCTGCATATTCTTCAATGATCTTACTGGTTGGCTTTCCTGCACCATGACCGGCATTTGTCTCGATCCTGATAAGCGTAGGATTAGTTCCTTCTTGCTTATCCTGTAGTTCTGCAGCATATTTAAAAGAATGCGCAGGCACTACACGGTCATCATGATCTCCAGTAGTTACAAGCGTCGCAGGATATTCGGTACCCGCCTCAACACTATGCACTGGAGAATAGTTATATAGATACTGGAACATTTCTTTATTATCTTCCGAAGTACCATAATCATAAGCCCAACCTGCACCGGCAGTAAATGTATGATATCTTAACATGTCCATTACTCCAACTGCAGGCAATGCCACTTTCATAAGATCAGGTCGCTGAGTCATCGTAGCTCCTACCAGCAGTCCGCCATTAGAACCACCTCTTACAGCGAGATAATCGCTGGAAGTATAATCATTGTCGATCAGGTATTCCGCAGCGGCAATGAAATCATCAAATACATTTTGCTTTTTAAGCTTTGTACCTGCATCATGCCATGCTTTCCCATATTCACCACCACCTCGAAGGTTAGGTACAGCATAAACACCGCCTTGTTCCAGCCATACGCTCATCGCAGTGCTAAAACCTGGAGTCAGGCTCACATTAAATCCTCCATAACCATAAAGGATCGTTGGATTCTTTCCGTTAAGCTGAGTTCCTTTTTTGTAGGTAATGATCATTGGGATCTTCGTACCATCCTTTGATTCATAGAATACCTGTTCGCTGGTAAACTGTTCCGGATCAAAATCTATGTTTGGTTTATTGTAAACTTCAGAAGTACCATTTTCAATATCATATTTATAAATAGTACCCGGAGTCACGTAATTTGTAAAGCTGTAGTAAAGTACATCTTTGTCTTTTTTAGCTCCAAAACCTCCGGCAGAACCTACACCTGGAAGTTCTACTTCACGTACAAGTTTTCCGTCATAATTGTATTGTTTCACTTTTGAGATGGCATCTACCATATACTCTGTAAAGAAATAACCACCACCGGTTGAAGGACTCAATACATGCTCAGTTTCCGGGATAAAATCTTCCCAGTTCTCCGGACTTGGATCGCTTGCGTCAACGGTTACGATCTTCTTATTTGGAGCATCAAGATTGGTCACGATAAATAATTTGCTACCTTCATTTTCGATCACATAAGAATCGGTATCCTGATTATCTAAAATTGTAACCAGTTCCGGATTTTCCTTCTGAAGGTCCATCATGTAAAGTTCGCCACCAGAAGTTGAATTACGTGCCGAAATGATCAGGTAATGATTATCTTCAGTAACACTTCCTCCTACATAACGGCGTTTTTGTGCTTCAGAATTTCCGAAGATGATCTGGTCGTCACTTTGCGGAGTTCCCAGTTTATGATAATATAATTTATGCTGATCTGTCTTTGCTGAAAGTTCACTTCCATCAGGCTTATCATAGCTGGAGTAGTAAAAACCTTCATTACCTTTCCAGGAAATTCCGCTGAACTTTACATCTTTAATGGTATCGCCTAGGATTTTTTTATCATCAGCATTCATGACAATGATCTTTCTCCAGTCACTTCCACCTTCAGAAATAGCATAGGCTAGCTTTTTTCCATCTTCGGAAAAGCTCATTCCTGCAAGAGAAGTAGTGCCATCATCACTGAATTTATTCGGATCTAAAAATACTTTTGCTTCCGCTTCTTCTGATTCACGGCGATACAAAACACTTTGATTCTGAAGTCCGTCGTTTTTGAAGAAATAGATCTTTCCGCCTTCAGTAAAAGGAGCGCTCAATTTTTCATAATCCCATAACTTGGTAAGACGGTCCTTAAGTTTATTTCTGTACGGAATGTTCTCAAGGTAATCGAAAGTCACCTCGTTCTGTCTTTTTACCCAGTTCTCGGTTTCCTCACTACGATCATCCTCCAGCCAGCGATATGGATCCTTTACCTCGGTTCCAAAATAATCTGTTACAGTATCAACTTTCTTGGTCTCAGGATAGTTCAATTTGCTTTGGTTTTGACTTTGTGCACTTAGTGAGCCGGCAACTAACCCCAGCCCAATAATGCCTGAATAGATTTTCTTCATACAATTCTTAGTTTAGACACCTAAAATAAGAATAAAAAAGCCTGAATTTGTAGAGTTTCAGGCTTTTAAGTAAAATTTTAAAATTGTGGATTACAGTAGTTTCTGCTCCAGTAAATATTCTGCAATCTGCACCGCATTTGTCGCGGCACCTTTACGAAGGTTATCAGCAACGATCCACATATTTAATGTATTTGGCTGGGAATGATCTCTTCTAATTCTACCTACAAAAACATCATCTTTTCCTTCCGCATAAATAGGCATGGGATAAGTATTCAGTTCCGGGTTATCCTGAACCGTAATTCCTGGAAAATCACTCAGGATCTTTCGCACATCTGCTTCCTCAAATTCTTTGTGAAACTCGATATTCACCGATTCTGAATGTCCTCCAACCACGGGAATTCTAATTGCGGTTGCCGTTACGTTTACTGAATCATCACCGAGAATTTTCTTGGTTTCGTTCGTTAACTTCATCTCCTCTTTAGTGTATCCATTTTCCTGGAATACATCGCAATGTGGCAACGCATTTTTATGAATTGGATAAGGATAAGCCATTTCTTCTTTCTTACCCTCATACTCGTTCTCCAGCTGCTGTACGGCTTTCACACCAGTTCCAGTGATAGACTGGTAGGTTGAAACGACCACTCGCTTGATAGTATACGCATCATGCAATGGTTTTAGAGCCATTAATAACTGTATTGTAGAACAATTAGGATTCGCAATGATCTTATCTTCTTTTGAAAGCAGGTTCGCATTGATCTCGGGAATGATAAGTTTGTTTTTCGGGTTCATTCTCCATGCTGAAGAATTATCGATCACTGTAGTTCCTGCGGAAGCAAATTTTGGAGCCCATTCCAATGAAGTGTCTCCACCCGCTGAAAATATGGCTACTTCCGGTTTCATAGAAACTGCGGTTTCAAGACTTACTACTTCAAAATCCTTACCATTATAGGTCAATTTCTTACCTACAGATCTTTCAGAAGCTACAGGAATAAGTTCGGTAAGTGGAAAATTACGTTCTTCCAGTACTTTAAGCATTACTCTTCCTACCATCCCGGTTGCTCCAACTACAGCTACTTTCATAATTTGCTTACTTTAAAAAGTGAATTACAAAGTTATTGCTTGGAAATTATTCTGACTGCTTCCCTATTAAAAATTTCTGGAATTTTAAAAAATTGAACCAATTTTGGATTATTGTTAAAAAAAGACCCCTGGTTTTTGCCAGGGGTTTAGTTTAAGAATGAGTAATGTAGCGGTTAGCGTACGTCTTAAATATTGTTCTTTCTTAGTTCGTCACGAATCTCAGTAAGTAAAACCTCTTCTTTTGTTGGTCCTGCAGGAGCTGCAGCTTCTTCCTTCTTTTTAGTTTTTTCATAAGCTCTTAAAAAAAGGAAAATGAACAGACCAACAATGATGAAATAGATAACCGCCTGTATCACATTTCCATAGGTAAGAATTGCGGCTTCAGCTTCCTGAGCGGCTTCCAGGCTCTCATACTCCACTCCATCCAGGGCAATGAATTTTTGGGTAAGATCCACACCACCGGTAATCAAACCAATGATAGGCATGAAAATATCTGCCACTACAGATGAAATCACTTTGTTGAATGCAGCGCCAATTACCACAGCGGTTGCCAGTGCTACAATATCCTTCTTCAGAAGGAATGCTTTAAAATCTGAAAAAAAGCTCATACAATATAGTTGTTAGTTGATTTCAAATTTAAATAAATTTTGAGAAGTCTTCCCAATTATTTATTCCGGGATTACCAGGCGTGTCACTCTTCTTTGAATACCGGTGATCAATTCATAAGAAATAGTGCCTCCGGCTTCAGCAAACTTAACCGGGTGCTGAGGTCCTCCAAAAACGATCACTTCATCGCCTTCTTCACAGGATATACCCGTAACATCTACCATGATGATATCCATGCATACATTGCCGGCAATTGGCGCGTATTTTCCGTTTATGATCACTCCAGCCTTGCCTTTTCCATAGATCCGGTTGATCCCATCTGCATGTCCAAGAGGAAGTGTAGCGATACGTGTAGGTTTTTCTACTTTAAAAGCACGATTGTAACCAACGGTATCCCCTTTATCAAGACTCCTTATCTGCGAAATGATTGTTTTTAATGTAGAAACCGGTCTTAGTTCAGGATCGATATTTTTATCATTTCCATAACCATATAAGCCTATCCCGCTACGCACCATACTAAAAGCAGATTTCGGGTAATTGATCACGCCAGAAGTATTGCAAATATGGAGTATTGGTTCGTAGTCCAGGTCGGCAATTAATTCCCAGGTCATTTTCCTGAAAAGGTCGATCTGTCCCACCGTGAAATCACGTTCTTTCCAGTCTTCACTTGCAGCGAGATGGGAAAAAACAGAAGCGATCTTCAGGCTGGAAGTACTACTAATGATTTCTTTGATGGTTCCAATCTCTGGATGATCAAAACCAAGTCTGTTCAAGCCGGTATTCAGCTTGATATGAACAGGGTAATTTTTTTGATTTTTAGCTTCAGCAGTCTCTACAAAAGAGCGTAATATTTTTTCGCTGTATAAATTAGGTTCGAGACAATGCTCGATAATATCTTCGAAATGTGTGAATTGTGGATGCAACACTAAAATAGGTTTGGTGATCCCATTTTTACGAAGATGGATTCCTTCTTCCACATAGGCAACGGCAAAATAATCGGTGCCAAGCTCTTCAAGTTTTCTGGCAATGATGACTGAATCATTCCCATAAGCAAAAGCTTTTACGACAGACAGGAACTTCACTCCTTCATCGATCTTTGCTCTTAAATATCTGTAATTATGTGCCAGTGCTCCAAGATCAATCTCAAGAACGGTCTCTTTGGCTTCAGGCATTTTCTTCGGTCTTTTTAGCATTCAATTCTTCGGCATTAACATCAAGCTTCTTCACTCGCTCCCGCAGCATAGCCTTGTAGTAAGCAGCCCGACTCAATGGTTCATATTCTTCATTTTCACCCAGAAAAACCAGGTCGTCATTGATAGCTTTACGATAGCTGAACTGAGCAAGATTTCCCGTTCTGGTACAAACAGCATGCACTTTAGTAACGTATTCTGCAGTGGCCATTAAATTGGGCATAGGTCCAAAAGGATTTCCTTTAAAGTCCATGTCTAGTCCGGCTACGATCACTCGAATTCCCTGGTTGGCGAGATCATTACAAACCGTCACAATCTCATCATCAAAGAATTGTGCCTCGTCGATTCCTACTACGTCACATCCATCTGCAAGCAAACGGATATTGGAAGCTGAAGGTACAGGAGTAGATCTTATTTCATTGGAATCATGAGATACGACCATTTCCTCGTCATACCTAATATCAATGGCAGGTTTGAAGATCTCAACATTCTGTTTTGCAAATTTTGCGCGTTTGAGTCGGCGTATCAATTCTTCCGTTTTTCCGGAAAACATTGACCCACAGATAACCTCAATCCAGCCAAATTGCTCTTCGTGATTTACTGTATTTTCGAGAAACATTTTGTATTTTTCAAATCGAAACGGGAAATACCTCTTTCGTATAAAGGTGGAACAAATTTATTAAAAATACAACCCGGAGAAAGAGCGAATCATGAAAGTTATGAAATGAGTAGTAACCTGATTTGTCTGCCTGAAAACTATAAAATAAGAATTTCTTCTGACTGGTAGAAAACATATAAAATTAAAGTGATGAAAAAGAAAATTGAAGCAGAACTGGCGGAAATCGCTGAAAAAATCCTTCGGAATAAAGGACATTTTACAACGATGGAGCTCAAGGAACATGCTTTGCATCTATATGAAAAACTGACTGTTCTGGCTTTTACTGAAAAACATCTTTCCGAAGAAGTTCCGCAGCAAAAGGAAATCGTGAAAAAGGAAGAAGCAATTGCTCCAGAGTCTCAGGTAAAAGACCTGCCTGAACCACCTGCGCAATTATCTGCATATGATGAATTTTATCCGGATGGAACTGAATTCAATGAAGATTCAGACGCGATCACAGAACCTAATACTGAAAAAATCAAAGATATTGTAGCGCAAATGCCACCTGAAAGTCAGTCTGTAGATCTTTTTATGAATCATATCAACGATGCGCCTGAAGTTTCGAATTCGGCACCCTATTCACAACAGGTTGAAGAGAAGAAAGATTTTAGAAATATTGGTGTGGATTATGATAATTTGCCAGATTTTGAACCGGTAAAACATGTTCCAGCCAACGATAAACCAAGATCCCTTAATGACCGACTGAAAAAAGGCATCAATATCGGGTTGAATGAGCGTCTTGCTTACATCAAACATCTTTTTGGCGGAGATACCGCAGATTACAATCGTGTACTTTCACAGTTAAATACCTTTACCAGCCTGGAAGAAGCTTCAAAATTCATAGATCTGGTTGTAAAGCCAGATTATAACAACTGGCAGGGCAAGGAAGCATATGAAGAGCGTTTTAGAGCTCATATAGAAAACAAGTTCGGGAAATAAATTATTATGGGTAAACTGTACCTGGTTCCCACGCCAATTGGGAATCTCGAGGATATTACTTTGAGAGCGATTCGTATTCTTAAGGAAGTTGATCTTATTCTGGCTGAAGATACCCGAAATAGTGGTAAACTACTAAAGCATCTGGATGTACAGACTCCCATGCAGAGTCACCACATGCATAATGAGCATAAAACAGTAGATCATATTGTTTCCCGAATTAAAGCTGGCGAGACCCTTGCATTAATTAGTGATGCGGGAACTCCGGCAATTTCAGATCCCGGGTTCTTATTAACCCGGGCCTGTGTGGAAGCTGGTATTGAAGTAGATTGCCTTCCCGGGGCCACGGCCTTTGTTCCGGCACTGGTTAATAGCGGACTTCCAAACGATAAATTCGTATTTGAAGGTTTTCTTCCGGTGAAAAAAGGAAGACAAACCAGACTCAAAATACTGGCTGAAGAAAGTCGCACGATGATTTTTTACGAATCACCACATAAACTACTTAAAACATTAGGCCATTTTCAGGAATATTTTGGTGAGGATCGTCGTGTTTCCGTTTCCCGTGAGATCACCAAAATGCATGAAGAAACCGTTCGTGGAAGTATTCCTGAAGTTCATGCACATTATAACGCAAATCCGCCAAAGGGAGAGTTGGTAATAATAGTTGCAGGAAAAGCCTGATTTGGAAGACTTATTATCCACCATACGAGACTGCAAGGTTTGTAAAGAACATTTACCACTTGGGCCAAGACCTATTATTGAAGCAACATCAAATTCTAAGATTATTCTTATTAGCCAGGCGCCAGGAAGAGTGGTGCACGAATCTGGTGTAGCCTGGAAAGATCAAAGTGGTAAAAAGTTAAGGGAATGGCTGGGAGTGGATGACGATACCTTTTATGATCACGACAATTTCGCTATTCTGCCCATGGGTTTCTGCTACCCCGGGAAAGCAAAGACCGGCGATCTACCGCCCAGGAAAGAATGTGCTCCATTATGGCATGAAGAGGTTCTTCAGTATTTAAAAAATGTGAAGCTGAAGATCCTTATTGGAGCATATGCTTCCAATTATTACCTCGGAAAGAACAATAATCTTACGGCTAAAGTTCATGAGTATGAGCAATACCTTCCAGAGTACTGGCCGTTGCCGCATCCTTCTCCGGTAAACCGATTCTGGAGAATGAAAAATCCGGAATTCGAGTCGGCCATAGTTCCTGCACTTCAGCAAAAGATCAGCTCAATATTAGGGGAATAAGTCGCGTAGATTAGAAGTAGAATTTTATTACTTTCGGCTGAAATTTGAACGACTATGAAGACGCGCTGGACCCTGAAGCCAAAACCCAATCCTATCACAGCACAGGCTCTTGCCGAAAAGCTTGGAAGTGGACTGGCAGTTTCGAAATTACTGGTTCAGCGGGGAATTACCACCTTTGAAGAAGCAAAGAAATTTTTCAGGCCACAATTAGGTGGTTTACATGATCCCTTCCTGATGAAGGATATGGACAAGGCGGTGGTGAGGATAGAACAGGCGATGGAAGCTGGAGAGAATATCATGGTTTATGGAGATTATGATGTAGATGGAACTACCAGTGTCGCGCTAATGTCTTCATTTCTGAAATTCAGATATCCCAATGTAACCACATATATTCCAGACAGGTATGCTGAAGGTTATGGTGTATCCTACCAGGGAATCGATTATGCTGAAGATAATGACGTGAGTCTTATTATTGCCTTAGACTGCGGAATTAAAGCGATTGATAAAGTAGCTTATGCAAAGAAAAAAGGAATTGATTTCGTGATTTGTGATCATCACCGCCCAGGCAATGAAATTCCAGATGCGGCTGCGGTACTTGACCCAAAAAGGAGCGATTGCAATTATCCTTATGACGAACTATGCGGCTGCGGTGTTGGTTTTAAATTAATCCAGGCGATCACTCTTAAGAATAATGAACCTGAAGAAACTTTACTTCCCTACCTCGATCTGGTAGCTACGGCCATTGGAGCAGATATTGTTCCCATCACTGGCGAAAACAGGATTCTCGCTTATCATGGTTTGCATGTGATCAATGTTGCACCCCGAAAAGGAATTAAGAGTTTGCTAGGTGAACGTAAAAATGTAAGTATTACAGATGTTGTTTTTATCGTAGCTCCAAGGATTAATGCTGCGGGCAGAATGAAACATGGTTTGCATGCGGTAAATCTGCTGACTGAAGAAGATGAAGCTATCTCTGCAACTTATGCGGAAGAAATTGAGACCTATAATACCGATCGGCGAAGTACCGATAAAAGTATTACAGAAGAAGCGAAACAGCAAATTCTGGAGCTTCAGGAAGAAAGCCGACTAACCACCGTAGTCTATAATGAACAGTGGCACAAAGGTGTGATTGGGATCGTAGCTTCCAGGTTAACCGAAACCTGGTATCGCCCAACGCTCGTTTTTACAAAGAGCGGGGAACGTCTTGCCGCCTCTGCGCGATCTGTAAAAGGTTTTGATGTCTACGAAGCTCTGGAAAAATGTAGTGAACATATTGAGCAATTTGGAGGTCATAAGTACGCAGCGGGATTGACCCTGCTCGAAGCAGAGTATGATAATTTTAAAAGAAAATTTGAGGAGGTCGTCTCCGAAACGATCGACAGGCAGCTTCTTACTCCTGAAATTGCCATAGATGCCGAGTTGGACCTTAAAGATATTACGCCAAAATTCTACCGGATCCTGAAGCAATTCGCTCCCTTTGGGCCAGGAAATATGTCGCCGGTTTTCCTCACGCGGAACTTAACCGATACTGGCTTCGGAAAATGTGTGGGCGCAGATAAAACTCACCTGAAATGCCAGGTAAAACAGGAAGGCTCAAACGTAAAATTTGATGTAATTGGCTTTAACCTTGGCGAAAAACTGAATTTGATAGAACAGGGAAAGAAGTTCGATGCTGTTTTTAGTCTCGATGAAAATACCTGGAATGGTAATACCACGATTCAGCTTAGACTGAAGGATATACGAGAAAGTCTTTAGAAAACCAGCTTTTCAAGTTTAAGATCCTTTCCGTCGAATTGCGCAAATGTGTAATGATTGATCCAATCACCAGTATTAATATAAGTGGCTTTACCGTCAAGATCGATCTCCATAGGTAAATGCCTGTGACCAAAAAGAAAGTAATCATAGTCTTTTTGCTCCAGCTTACGCTTGCAGTATTGTATAAGCCATTCTTTTTCCTCACCTAAGAACTTCATGTCTTCTTCTCCTGAGATCGCTTTATTCTTTACTGAAAAATACTGTGCTAAGGGAACTCCAAGATCAGGATGAAGCCAGCGGTAAAACCATTTGGAAAGTGGGTTGGTAAATACCTTTTTCATTCTTTTATAGCCATGATCTCCTGGGCCTAATCCATCTCCATGACCAACGAGAAATTTCTTGCCTGAAAATTCGAACTCCTTAGGTTTATGATAGACTGGAATATTTAATTCCTTCTGAAAATAATCCTGCATCCATAAATCATGATTTCCTACAAAAAAATAAATAGGAATCCCTGAATCTCTAATTTCGGCCAGTTTACCTAATGTTCGAACAAAGCCTTTAGGAACAACATGTTTATATTCAAACCAGAAATCGAAGAGGTCTCCCAGAAGGAAAATTGCCTCTGCATCTTCTTTGATCTCATCAAGCCATTTCACAAACCTGGCTTCGCGCGGCCTGCTTTCTTCCTGAGTAGGTGCACCAAGATGATTATCACTGGCGAAATATATTTTTTTTCCCGGGGAAACTTTCATGTTTTACAACTTACAGCGAAGATAGAAATTCTACTGAAACTTCATTTTTAAAGTAAGACTTAAAGCATTCTAAAAACGCATCGCCAGAAGCTCAGAAATTATTATTTTAGAGAATAAATCCATAAATATTGCTAATATGAAATTTACGAAACTATTTTCAATCGCTTTTTTAATGATTTGTGGTTTAGTGAGCTATCAGGTAAATGCCACAAATATTGACACTAATCCGGAAATTGGTGATCGTCTTCTAATACAGTCCCCGGAAAATACCACGTATACAGCTGTGAATATGCCAAAGCTAAACTTCGTCGTGAAGAAAGGTGGAGTGGCGAATTATAAGTCGGTTCAAAACACCCTGGTTGAGGTGGTGAAGATTTCGCAGAACAAAAAAGGTGAAAATATTGTAACACTACAGCGCGTAGATGGCGCTAAGATCCTTGGTCTAAAAAAATCTGTAAGTGCCAACTACGATCAAGCTTTGCAGATTGGAGAATTGAAAAAGGCATAATTCAGAATTTGCGCAAGGGATAGCAGCGAAAAGCTCCCGTTTTTCACGGGACTTGTAGCGTATAGCCCGACCCGAAGGGGTGCGCCCTAACTATTATCACTGGCATACCACTCTGCAAATGAAGTTTCAGTTTCCTGTAATTTCAAAGAGTGAAGCTTAATATGCTCAGGTAAATGTCTGGAAATTTTGGCTGCAAAATCGATCACCATATTCTCACTGGTTGGCTGGTAATCGACGAGAATGATATGGTGACCACGTGATTTCAACTCTTTTGCCAACTCTAAGTGCGGTGTATTTTTGTTAAATACGGTCGCATGATCAAACTGGTCTACAATCTCAGATTTCACGATCTTTTTAAGATCTCCAAAATCGATCACCATCCCCAATTTTACGTGTTCGCGGTCTGTAATAGGTTCGCCAATAACTGTGACGCCAAGTTTATAAGAATGTCCATGTACGTTACGGCATTTGCCATCGTAACCATACAGGGCGTGACCGGTTTCAAAAGTAAATTGTTTGGTGATTCGAATCTTGCTCATTACGCAGTTATTTTATGCAAAGATAATTGGAATTTTTAAGGCGAAATTTTTAACACCAACGAATTGAATTAAAATTTACATTTGCGAAATTTTTCGCACATGATCCTTAAAGAAAAGGAATTATTTGAACAGGTAGATTTCGAGCTCAATGAGCTTTACGAGACAATCATTGATGACATAGCGCAGCAAAAATATAGCATCGTTGATGGTTTCTTCAATCCTGCTGAGGTAGACCTGCTTAGGTCTACACTTATAGCCAAACATAAGGAAGATTCTTTTAAGAAAGCTGCAATTGGGAATAGAACCAATGAGCTTATTGAAAAATCTGTTCGAGGAGATTTTATTCTATGGATGAATGAAGCTACAGCTGAACCTGCTGAATCCATATTTTTTCAAAAGGTCAATGATCTGGTGCAATACCTGAATCGTACTTGTTTTATGGGGATACTTCATAAAGAATTTCATTATGCGCTTTATCCTGAAGGAACTTTCTACAAGCGGCATCTAGATACCTTTCAAAATGACGGGCGACGTAAATTATCCATGGTTTGTTATCTGAATAGTGAAGACTGGACTCCGGAAAATGGGGGAGAACTGAGTATTTATACGACTAAGAATGGACAGGAGGAGGAATTGAAGATCTATCCTTTGCCCGGGAGAATGGTGATTTTTGAAAGTCAGGAATTGGAACATGAAGTCAAAACTGTGAAGGTTCCAAGGCTAAGCATTACAGGCTGGTTGAAAACGAGGTAATTACTTTTTAAACTTTTTGTAAAGGACGACTACAATAAGAATGATGGTGAGAAGGATCCAGAAGCCCATTCCGCTTAAAAAACTCAGAAACTCCCAAGTATCCTGCTCCATTAGTTCTTGTATTTTCGATTGTTACGAACTCTCCAGCGGTAACGTGCGTAAACGAATATGACTATTAAAAATAGTATTGCCAGTAGATACCACAGGTTTTCTGTGATAAATTCCTGAAACGTCCAGCCCCATTCCTGGGATTCGTTTGGATCTTTATCTTTCGGGAGGTGTTCCTGCATCGGGTGTGTTTTTAATGTATTTCCACATGAATATTACTGCGATCAATCCAATAATCAGGGCAATTAAAAGATAGATGTTCTCACCAAGGAAAGTTCCTATCGTGTAACCCATCTCGTAAGCTTCATCTTTTTCCGGTTTAATAGATTGTATCGAACTCATCTATTTTCAGAATTTTGAAAGTGCATTTTTTGTAAAATCTGAAAGTACCAGTTCTCCAGAAATAGCCGCTCTTTCTTCCAGCAGTTGCGGCCAGTGATCGGTGTCTTTCCAAAGGATCTGTTTCATTTCAGTAAGTGCCTGAGGATTGTAGGAAGCAAGCTTTTCAGTAAATAGTGATAATTCCTTGTCCATGTCCTTAACGGATTCAAAAACACGGGCGAACAAACCTTTTTCTTTAGCCCAATATGCATTCTTCCACTCATGAGCAGCCAGAGTAAGTTCTGCCAGTGCAGCGGTACCCATTTTTCTTTCTACCGCCGGAGCGATCACAAAAGGACCAATTCCAATACTCAATTCTGAAAGCTTAATCGAAGCGGCTTCCGTAGCGAAAGCATAGTCGCAGGCAGCGGCAAGTCCAACACCACCACCAACTGTTTTACCATGAATTCTTCCAACGATCAGTTTTTTACAAACTCTCATCGCATTGATCACTCCTGCAAAACCTGAAAAGAATTTCTTACCCTCTTCAAGATTAGAGATATTGATAAGTTCATCAAAAGAGGCACCGGCACAATAAGCTTTTTCACCTTCAGATTTTAGAATGATCACGGCCACATCCTTATTTTCGGAAAGGTTATGAATCTCATCTTCCAGTCTTTTCAGAAGCACCGACGGAAATGAATTACTGGCTGGGTGACCAAATTCCAGTGTTGCAATCTTCTGGTCTATATTGGTAAATAAACTTCCGTTCTCGCGGTTGGTACTCATAATGTATTACGATTTTACTCAAAAATAAGATTTCTAAGTATATCTCCTGATCGTCTTTAGACTTCTTTGTGAAGATATTTTCTTCTGAAATATATCACTAATGCACTGCTTCGAATGAGCATCCATACAAAGAACGCGATCCAGATCGCATAAAGTTTGAGTCCGAAATGATCTGCAAGCAGAAGGGCAGGAGTGAAGCCAAGGAAAGTCGCGACCAGTAAGACATTTCGCAAATATTTTGCTTCTCCCAGTCCTTTAAAGATTCCGTCGAACATAAAAGCGATTGCATTTACAGGTTGCATGATCAAAACTATCCAGAAAACTGAAGAGAATAATGCGAGTACACTTCCTTCTTTATTGAACAAAAACCCGATCTGATCATATAATGCGAAGCAAATCCCCATTAGAATTAGCGCGATAAGTACCGCATACTTGCTTATTTTCTTACTCAGTTCCCATAAATTTTTATAATCCCTGGCGCCCAGTAATTTTCCGCCGATTGCGTTTCCTGCATTGGCGTATCCATCTATAAAAAAGCTGAAGAACAGCCAGATGTTCATAAGAATGCTCTGGGCCGCGATGTAGTTCTTACCATAATCTGTCGCGTAAGCGTTGGCCAGATAGATCGCAAAATTAAGTGCAGCAGTTCTTATGAATAGGTTTGCGGCCATAAGTAATAAAGGTTTCATCTGCGGATTGATCTTTAGACTCAACTTCAAATGAAATGGTGTTTTCCTGAAATAAAACCAGAGAGCCATGATAAGCATAGTCGCCTGCGCAGCAAGACTGGCATACGCAGCACCCTCAAGATGCATAGCTGGCACCAGTCCTTCAATTCCATAAACCAGAATATAGTCCAGTACTATATTTACCACCGCTCCGGTAAGACTGCATTTCATTGCCCAGAGCGTATTCTGTAAACCTCGAAAAACGCCAAAGATCGCAAAGGTCACCAGTGTTAGTGGATATCCAAGTGCCCTAATCTTATAATAATTTTCAGAATATTGTAGAATAAGACCATCAGCATTATACGCGCTGAAGATTGCTTCAGCAAAGATCGCCGTGGTAGCATAAATTACCAGGCTAAACAGAAAATTAAAAAGAATGGTTTGGGGAATTAGAGTCTTGACAGCATGTAATCGGTTTGCTCCCAGATGTTGAGAAACGGTTGCTGAAATGGCAGTTTTGGTTTGCGCTACGATCCAGATGATAGCAGAAAGAAAGGAACCTACAATTCCTGCTGCGGCCAGTGCTTCTATGGAGTTTTCTTTTACATTCCCAATAATTGCAATATCGGTTAGTGAAATTAATGGTTCTGCAATACCTGCGATGATCGCTGGGATCGCGATCTTATTAATATTACCAAAACTTACTGAATTTCCCGAGTTTGAGGCCATATTCAGCAAATATAGAAGCCTTTATATTACAAAAGCAACTCGTAACAATAAAAAGGAGCTTCGCTTTGCTTCGGAAAATAAATATTACCCAATCGCTGGTATCTTCGGGCTTCGTAAAATTTATGATTCCGCTTATTTAAACTGAAGGTATCAAGTCTTACCGACTCATAATTCTTTTTTCTGGCAAGGTTTTCGGCAAAGTTCATTAACTGTTGTCCTATTCCAGAACCCCAATGTTTAGGATGTGTAGCCAGCCTGTGAACATAAAGATTATTCTCTGTTTTGCTCAACCAATTTATGGGTTCATACTCCTCATCCTTAACCGGAGTGAGGACAATGATGCCTAGAATTTCATCATTTGAAACTAACTTGAATAGTTCCTGTTTTTCAATATCGGCCTGTAGTTTTTCGATGGAAGGATAGTATTCATTCCATTGATAGATTCCCTGTTCGATCATCGCTTGGGCACAGGCTTCAGTTAGTTTTTTGATCTCCCGGAGGTCGCTATTTTTAGCTCTTTTGATCATTTGGTACTAATAAAATAAACATTTTCATATTTATGAAAAATCATTACATTTGCTCCGCTATGGGGGATTAGCTCAGCTGGCTAGAGCGTTTGGCTGGCAGCCAAAAGGTCATCGGTTCGACTCCGATATTCTCCACAAAAAAACCACTGAACTTCAGTGGTTTTTTGTTTTTCAGGATTAATCGTTATCGGCATATTCGGCATAAAGATCCTCCGCATCAGCATTCAGGAACTCGATCGTTTTATTGATCACATGTTTAAATTCCTTTGGAAGTTCTTGTTCCTCTTTCCAGGGATGAGATACCCCGAAGACATGATTAGCATTTTCGACTAATAATAGTTTTGGAGCAGGACTCCATTCAAAAAGATTCCCAGCCTCTCCAATAGATACACTGGTATCGCTACTTCCGTGGGCGATCAAATGTGGAATTTTCAGTTTTTGAGCCGCCTTTTTAATATTGAGCTTCTCTTTGTTTTCCTTAAAGTTTTTGTAGAACTGGTAATGGTGAGGCAGTTGCTGCCCAGTTCTTGAATTTACGATGTACTGCACCCCTTTCTTCTCCCATGCTTCCAGTTTTTTTCCTTCCGGAAATCTTGATCCAAAATCTGAAACTGATGCAAGAGTAATAAGTTTGGTGATTCGTTTGTCCTGAGCCGACTTTAATACAGTGATTCCTCCACCTCTGGAATGACCTATCAAACTAATATCTGAAGGATCCAGGTGTTGACCGAACTTGAAAGTTGGTAATAGAAGTGAGTCGATGACAGATTGTAGATCATCTAATTCGATGGTGTAATTATTATCACCAAATGCTTCTATCTGGTAGAATTCCGTTGGATTTTCTGGACTTGTTCCATTGTGACTAAAATTAAACTTCACAAAGAAATAGCCTGCTTCAGCAATCAGTTCGCCCATTTTATCCCAGGCACCCCAGTCCTTAAAACCTTTATATCCGTGACAAAAGATCACCACTGGTTTTGGTTTTCCATCATCCTTGAAAATAAGGTCCATTGGAATTGGTTTGTTGTGACGACCCTCGATGATGATATTCTGTTCCTTAGAAACTTCCATAATGTTTTTTAATTTCTTTTTCAATAAATGGAATTTCTGGATTGCAGATCTCCATTATTAATTTTTTTAGCTCTTTCTGAAAATTTTCCAGGGTTTCTTCCTGAATCAAATAGTCTGGTTTTTTGTCAATTTTCAGCTGAAATTTAAGAAATCCTGATCTAAGATTCTTGAAAGATATGATTCCTGCTTCAGCTGGGAATTTAAGATCTTTCTCAAGGGATATCAAGGTGGCGTAAGTTAAAACCTGAAAGCTTTTTGCGAATTTGTCATAATCTTTTGTTATTTCACTCCAGTCCTTTACGATCAGGTCTTTCGATTCGACTTTTCCGGTCTTGTAATCCACGATTCTGGTCACTCCATCCGTTTTTTCAACCCGGTCTACTTTACCTCTCAAAAAAACCGGAAATTGCAGATGATCTATTGGTAATTGGACTTTAAGATCTTTTTCGATCTGTAATATTTGAATTTCGCTACCATTTTCCAGTCTCTTAATTTCAATATTCAGAAAATTGCGCATATATCTTTTAGCTACTTCGAAGATCAGTAAATTCCGGCCTTTATCTAATGGCGCTTTGCTATAATTTTCTGCAAATTCTTTTGCGATCTGGGTGTTCGCTTCTTTTTTAAATCTTTCAACAAGTTCTGTGGATAGTAATTCTCCTTCCAGTGGTTTGTATAGGTTTTCCAGTGCGTTATGCACTACTGTTCCAAGGGTATTAAAAGCCACTGTTTCTTCTACTTCTTCCTGATCTCTCACTCCCAGCACATACTGATTATAGAAATCCAGCGGATTGCGCATATACGTAGTTAATGCTGATGGTGAAAATCCTGAGGCAGCAAGACTCCTGATCTTCTCCATCATTCGCGGAGTTTTCTCTACCTCTCTTAACTTTTGGCCGTTAGCGGGTACCATCGGGCTAATAAGATGCTGGGTGATATGGTGCGCTGGAATATTTTCTATCTCCAACTGAGTGATGAATCTGGACTTCTCTCCAGAGTTGAGTCCGTCTGCTTCTGTATTATATAATAGAAAAACCTTTTTTGCGCGTTGTAACAATCGGTAAAAATGGTACGTATACACCGCATCCTTTTCCCGGTAGGTAGGCAGTTTATATTCCTGTTTTAGATCATAGGGAATAAATGAATTTTCTGATTTTCCTGCAGGCAGTGTCCCTTCGTTAAGAGAGGTTATAATCACAGTTTCAAAGTCAAGTGCCCGTGACTCAAGCATTCCCATAAGTTGTAATCCTTTAAAAGGTCTACCCTGGAAGTCCAGCGTTTCAGTGCTTACCAGTTCCTTATAAAAGTCATGTAAAGACCTGATCGTTTTTATATGGGTAAACTTCTCATTCAGAGTTTCCAGTTTATTGAAGAGTTGGTAGAAATGATATAAGAACTCTAGAGAAATCCTATCTTCTTTCGCCTTTAAATGTACTTTAAGAATCTGTATGAGTTCCTGTACATCCTCAGAAAATCTGGTAACCGAATCATTTTTCGATCTAAAACATAGTTCAGCTATTCTTCGATTTTCATCCTTGAATTCTCCCAGAATTTCTTCAGACTTCAAATAAACAAGGTTGCCTTTATTGATTTTCTTTATCAACCTATCTGCATCAGCTGAAATGATTTCATACAAAGCCGGATGATTTATGATCCCAAGAACATCTTTATAATAATGATCCTTACTTGTTGAGATATGAATATTAAAGATATTTTCAAAAAGAGAGCTTACAGGTGCATTATCTATAGGGAAACCCATAGTTACATTCAAATCATTTATATGATCTGGTAGTGAGCTTAAAACGGGTAATAAGAGTTCTTCTTCGCCAAGTACTATCGCCGTATTCTCCAGTTCTTCGGAAGTGAGAGCGGTAATGATCTCGCCTAGATATTTTGCTTGCCCAATATTTTTAGGTACGCCAATGAGCTGAATATCCTTTTCTTCGGAATACTTATTGTTAAATTCAGGCTTTGGGTTTTGCTGGTAAAATTTCCAGTTTTCGAGGTATTGCCACAGGAACAAAGAAGCACCATGTGCACGATCGTTGTAGAAATGCTCGTCAAGATCCCAGAAAACTTCAGCCTTATTCTTCTCCAGCATGAATTGAATGATATACTGTTCTGAAGCATTTAAAGCATTGAAACCAATAAAAACATGCTTTGAAGTTATACTGGCTGAATATTCCTCGATATTCTCTGATGCCTTCCGATAAATAAGGCCCTGATATCCCTGTTCTTTTTCCAGCAACCTGTTGGCAAGGGATTCATAATAATCTGGAAGTCTTTTCCAGAAAGCGAGGTATTTCTCGATCAATTCTGTTTTTTCTTCTTGAAGATACCAGTGTTTTATATCCTGTATACCTGAGAGGTAATCAAAGAAAGGTTTATGATCGATCAGGTATCGGTCAATTTCATTAAAATCATGAATAAGACTTTGTGCCCAGGTCACAAATGTTTCAAATGTTTCCTGTTCATTTTCAGGAGTCAGTTCTTTATAAACATTATAAAACTCGAAAAGGGTGACGGTATTGTCAATTCCCTGTAGTTTCGAGATGACCTCTGTAAACTCTTCAATACTATAGATCGTAGGTGCGAAGATGGTTTCTTCTGTGATCGCAGCCAGTTCTTTAAGTAAATAAGCACCGGCCCTTTTGCTGGGAAGAATAATGACCAGCTCAGAGATTTTTGGATTGGTAGCCCTTAGGTTTTCCAGGACTTCGCAGATGAATGATTTCATAGCCCTAAAATAAAAAACGCCCCGCAATGCGGAGCGTTTTCTTATATGAATAATTCAATAATTAGTTCATTGACTCTTCATTAGACTTGTCTTTCATCTCTTTGTCTTTGTCAAGAGAGATTTCAACACGTCTGTTATCCTGTCTTCCTTTTGCAGTACTGTTAGTAGCAATTGGTTGAGTTTCACCATATCCTTCAGAAGTCAATCTGTTAGAAGGTACACCATTCTCTTCAAGGAAAGTGGCTACAGAAGCAGCACGTTCTTTAGAAAGATTCATGTTGTAGGAATCACTTCCTGAGCTATCTGTGTGACCTCCAATGTGGAAGATAGTTTGTGGATACTCATTCATGATATCTACGATAGACTTAAGAGCTTCTTCAGATTCAGTTCTGATAGTTGCTTTGTTCAAGTCAAAAAGTACAGTCTTAGAATATTCGTTAAGTTCTGAAATTACTTCAGCAGTTGGTTCTGGACATCCATTAGATGCAGCAACACCAGCTACTTCAGGACAGTCATCATCCTTATCAAGGATTCCGTCACCGTCAGTATCAGGCCATGGGCATCCATTGTTTTCAGCTGGACCAGCTTCTTCAGGACACTCATCTTCGTCATCTCTTACACCATCACCGTCAGCATCAGGACAACCGTTCATTTCTGCAAGACCTGCAACTTCAGGACAATCATCATCAGGATCAGCTACACCGTCACCATCAGAATCAGGACATCCGTCAAATTCAGCAAGACCAGCTTCGTTAGGACATGCATCCTGACGATCTTCGATTCCGTCACCATCAGAGTCTGGGCAACCGTTGAATTCAGCAAGACCTGGTTGTTCTGGACACTCATCATCTTTATCATATACTCCGTCACCGTCAGTATCAGTTCCACCGAACATGAACTTAACACCAGCAGCATGTTGGAAGTGAGAAGCCATTTCAGCTTCAAATACGTGCTTGTACTTAGATTCTACAGTAAGAGCGATGTTATCTGAAAACCAGAAGTTCAATCCTACTTTACCGTTAAGAGTTGCAGCATCTAGGTTAGAGATATCTTCCCCATCCTGGTCACCAATCCAAGTGTAACCACCACCAACTCCAACAACAGGATCAATCCATCCGTCATTAAGTAGTGCTCTAAGGCTGTAATCTAATCCAAGGTCAACACCATAGTAAGAAAGATCCTGAACTCCTCTATCACCATACTTGTCGATCTGGTTAATAGTACCACTCAATTCTCCTACAAATCCTGCACCAATATATCTGGATACAGAAAGCTTAGAAACCGATGGAAGAATGTTCCAGTGATCTCCGGTATTAAAATACTGGTCGAACCATCCACCTAGAGGAGCATCCTCACCGGTTGGATAAAAATCGACTGCATTGGCACCAATACCAATTGCCCAAGGGTTGTCAGCATCCTGTGCCTGAGCCGTAGTAAAGCCCAAAAACAGCAAAGAAGCCAATACAATTTTGCTAAGATGTTTCATATTTAATAGTTTAGTTTTAAGTGTTAATAGTAAGCAAAAGTATATGCTTAATGCATATTAACAAAAGTAAAAATAATAAAGTTTTCTTAATTAGAGCGCGATTCCAAAGGGTTTTCAGCCTTGTTAACAACTGGTTTTCAATGAAATCAGCCTTCTTCAATCATTAAATAAGAAGTTAATTTTAGCTAATCACTCCTAATTCCTTTCCAACTTTGGTAAATGCCTGAATTGCTTTGTCCAGATGTTCCTTGTTATGTGCAGCAGATAATTGGACTCTAATTCTTGCTTTTCCCTTTGGAACCACAGGATAGAAGAATCCTATCACGTAGATTCCCTCCTCAAGCAACTTATCTGCCATATCCTGGGATAATTTTGCATCATGAAGCATTACCGGTACAATTGCTGCTTCGCCATCAATGATCTCGAAACCGGCATCTTTAATACCTTTTTTGAAGTAAGCAGTATTTTCTTTTAACTTTTGTCTTAAACTGGAATCATTTTCCAGCATGTCAAATACTTTAATGGATGCTCCTACGATCGCAGGGGCCAATGAGTTTGAAAACAGGTAAGGTCTTGATCTTTGTCTTAATAGTTCAATGATCTCTTTTTTAGCAGTGGTGTAACCTCCCATGGCGCCACCAAGTGCTTTTCCTAATGTACCCGTGATAATGTCTACTCTCCCAAGAACATTCTTTTCTTCCAGTGTACCAATTCCTTTCTCGCCAATAAAACCGGTGGCATGGCATTCATCGATCATTACTAACGCATCATATTTATCTGCCAGATCGCAAATAGCGTCCAATGGAGCAACAAGGCCATCCATGGAGAACACACCATCTGTCACGATCATTTTAAAACGAGCACCTTTTTCGTTGGCTGTCTTTAATTGCTCTTCAAGATCATTCATGTCACCATTCTGATAACGATAACGTGCAGCTTTACATAGTCTCACCCCATCAATAATGGAAGCGTGATTTAGTGAATCTGAAATAATAGCATCTTCCTTAGTAAGCAGTGGCTCAAAAATCCCTCCGTTGGCATCAAAACATGCAGCATACAAGATTGTATCTTCAGTTCCGTAGAAATCTGCGATCTTTTGCTCCAGTTCTTTATGAATATCCTGGGTTCCACAAATAAAACGTACACTGGACATTCCAAAACCATGAGTATCCATAGTGTCTTTTGCAGCCTGTATCACCTCAGGATGCGAAGATAATCCCAGGTAATTGTTCGCACAAAAGTTGATCACTTCCTGCCCGGTAGATATTTTGATTACCGCGTCCTGAGGTCCGGTAATGATTCGTTCTTTTTTGAAGAGTCCGTCGTTTTTGATCTCCTCAAGTTCTTTTTCTAAATGCTCTTTTATTTTTCCGTACATATCAATATTTTAATTTTCACTCTCGTGCAAAGTTATAATTCTTTTATACAATCCTTATCTGAACCGGTTCGTTCGTATATACCAGCAGAGATTTCTCCACTTCATAACCCATATTGGTCATGGCTTTCGCGTATTCTGAAACCTGGCGGGTATGAGTATCCACAAATCCACCGGTCTTATAATCTATAATGGTGATCTTATTATTACTGAAGTTCAATCTGTCTGGACGCAATCGGTTACCATCCTGAGTAATAATCTCCTTTTCATTCTTGTTTTGCACATCTTCTGCAAACAAATGCTTCAGTTCTTTGTGCTGAATGATCTTTTCGATGGTGGCAGAGATCTCTGTCCTTGATTCTTCCCTTATTAATCCTGAATTTACAGCCCAGTCCATGGCTTTTTCCAGGTCTTTTGAAGAATTGATCCTGGCCAGGATTTCGTGAGCAAGTTCACCTTTTTCGATAGCCTCCTGCTGCTTTGTATCCCACATTGCACCAGATCTCGTTACGATATTTACAGCTTTGTTCTGAACCGGGGACGTATAGAATTGTTCCGGGAAAATAGAAGTTTTTCCTTTTTTCTCTTCGGAAGAATATTTTAGCCTTTCACCAAATTCGCAAACCAGAGAATCATCATATCTAGACTCAGATTCCAGGAAGTTTCTAAGGATTCCTGAAATATTAAGGGTTTTCTTATCTGAAGATTCGTGACTGGTCATAATATACAGCTGTTCCGCAGCTCGCGTACAGGCAACATAGAGTACATTCAATGTATCCAGCTCATTCTTGCTTAACAAGTCATGATATTTCTCAACCGCTTCCTCATTCCAGTTCAATAATTTTTTAGAAGCACTTACATAAGCCAGCGGAATATTTTCATCTGGAACGCTTAACCATAGGTTGTCCATTCTCGTATTTTGCAGGTCTGCATCTGCAAAAGGATAGATAACTACAGGAAATTCAAGACCTTTTGATTTATGAATGGTCATGATCTGTACGGCATCATCGGTTTCTGGAACCACGATGCTTAGCCTGTCCTTTTTCCGTTCCCAGAGTTCAAGAAAAGAATGCAGACTGTTGGATGTTTTTTGAGCAGATTCAAATATATAATCCAGGAAAAACTGGATGTACGCATTGGATTGCTGTACAAGTTCAAAACTTCGAATGATATATTCTGCGGCTTCGTAAATCGACAATCTTTTGATCTCCATGAGATCAAAGCTTACCAATTGAGAATTCAACCATCCTAGAAATTCCTGTCCATTTTTAGGCAAATGCTCCACAAGTACCGGGAAACTTTCTTCTTCGGAAATGAAACGAGGTGACAACTGCTCATAGATCTTCAGTTTTAGCTGATCGTCTTCGGGATACAGGGAAAACTTCAGTAGATCTGCAATTAATTTAACTTCCGAAGATTGGGAAACCAGAAGCGTTTCAGAAGAAATTACTGAAATTCCCTGTTCCGAAAGATATTCAGCAATCGCAATTCCTTCTTTTTTACGCCTGGTGAGAATGCAGATATCCTGCTTGGAATAGCCTTGCTCCTCCAGTTCTTTGATGGTTGCGAAGATCTTTTGAGGATAGACTTCCAGTTGCTCTTCAGCATTTTTCGCCTCTACAAAACTTACGTTCACATAACCAAATTCACCTTTTTTAGGCGATTGTGCTGAATTCTTAAATAAATCGGCATATTCAGGATGTGTTAAAAGGGTCGCAGCATACTGAAAAAAGCTATTATTGAAGTTCACCACGGTGGATCCACTTCTAAAATTATTCGGAAGGTTCTCAAGAACCTGTTCTACCTGAAACGGACTCGTCTTTTTATTGCTAAGGTCGATAAGTTGTTCTGCCCGGCCACCTCGCCAGCGATAAATACTCTGCTTGGCGTCACCCACGATCGTAATACCAGATGCTTCTTCGCCCTGACTAAGATTATGGCTTATAAGTGGCACCAGGTTTTCCCATTGCATGGTAGATGTATCCTGGAATTCATCAATAAAATAATGCTGGAAACGTTCTCCAAGTCGTTCATAAATAAAAGGAGCCGGTTGATCTTTTACCTGTTCACTTATTTTTGGATTAAATTCTGAAATAAGAATCACATTTTTTTCTTTCTTAATCAGCTCTATTTCCCGGTTTATTTCATTGATCAAGGAAAGCTGAACCAGGTTTTTCCGGATCTCAGTAAGAAATTCCAGATGAAAGAATAGCTTTTTGGAATTTTCGAAAATCTCCACAATTTCAGGTTGTAAAGAATCCATGCTTATTTGAATATCCTTGCTGGCTTTGGTTTTGGCATACATTGGGGAATCTGCAATGTTCTTTGCCCACGCACTCTCAAAAGCAACCGACATATCACCTTGCTGCAATTTTTCAAAATGCTTGGGTATGTACTTACCTTTAAAATTTTCCTCTGACAGTCCTGCGTTCTGGATAACTTCAAAAAAATGATCTCCAAAAGTTTTTAACCCCTCTTCAGCTTCAAGCATATCTGCCCTTAACTTTTTCGCAAATGCAGCAAAATCTTCCAGCGTTCTGGTTTTAAGTACTGCGATCTCTTTCTGGTGATTTTCGTTGATGAGCAAACGCGATATCTCGTAAAGATCTCGACTTATATCCCAGCTGCGATCATCATCTGTTTTTGACAGGGTGTAGTTCACCAGCACACGGGTTAATTCCTCATCATTACCGGCGCGGTTAATAAGGCTGTCTACCGCTTCCATAAGAATATCTTCCGCTCCAATTTCCACTTCAAAATTCATGGGTATACCAAGGTCACGAGCGAAAGTGCGAATCACCCGATGCGTAAATCCGTCTATAGTTGAAATCTCAAAAGCAGCATAATTATGAATAATGCTTTTAAGGATTTCCCTGGATTTCTCACGAATTTGCTTTTCTGAAAGATTGGTTTCTTCCATGATCGCGGTCATTAAAGGATCTACCTGAGCAGAATCTTCTTTCGAGAAACTGGCCAGGCTTTCTATGATCCGTTTTTTCATTTCACCAACAGCTTTATTAGTAAAGGTGATGGCAAGGATATTTTTATAGCTATCCTTTCGATTGGAGTTGAATAAAATACTGAGATAACGCTTTACGAGTGTAAAGGTTTTTCCAGAGCCTGCAGAGGCGTTATAGATATGAAAGAAATTTTCCAAATTCGGCTATAATATTGAGATTTGAGAGCTTGTACAAAGCTTAAAGTTAAAATAAAAATGACTGGAAACCGGGCATTGCTTTTAAGTAATTTATAACAGTAAATAATTTTCATTAAATGCCTTAATGGCTAAATTTGAAGGAATATAATGTACTAATCACAAAAAAATCAGATAATTATGTCTTTTGAATTACCAAAATTAAAATATGCTTTTGATGCATTGGAGCCACATATAGATGCAAAAACAATGGAAATTCACCATGATAAGCATCATGCCGGTTACACCAAAAAACTGAACGATGCTATTGAAGGTACAGATATGGAAGGAAAGAATATTGAAAATATTCTTCAAAACCTTGACATGTCTAATAAAGCGGTTAGAAACAATGGTGGTGGTTTTTACAACCACAGCTTATTCTGGGAAGTAATGTCTCCTGATGGTGGAGGAAAACCAGAAGGCGAACTAGCTTCAGCGATCGATAGCGCTTTTGGTTCTTTCGAAGCTTTTAAAGAGAAATTTTCTAATGCAGCTGCTGGACAATTTGGATCTGGATGGGCATGGCTATGTGTACATAGTGGTGGAAAGGTAGAAGTTTGTTCTACTGCAAACCAGGATAATCCAATCATGCCTGAAATTGGCTGTGGCGGAACTCCAATTCTTGGACTAGACGTTTGGGAGCATGCTTATTACCTGAACTACCAGAACAAGCGTCCTGAATACATTGATGCATTCTTTAATGTGATCGATTGGAAAGAAGTTTCTAGCAGATACGCAAAAGCAAAATAATTTAGAATTCGTTTTCTAAACCTTGAGACCGCCAATTGGCGGTCTTTTTTTGTTAAGTCATATGCATAAAAAAAGGCGGATAAAGATCCACCTTTTTTTGCCCCAAATCTACCATGAACTTAACCTACTTATGCTATGGTTTAATAAAGATAAGATGAATGTTGGTTGTATATAAAAGTTTTGGATGAAATACCTGAAAATTAGACAAGTAGCTTGAAATAATTAGTTGTTTAAGCAGTAGGTAGAAGATTTAAACAAGCTAATCTTCAGTTATATGCATAAAAAAAGGTGGAATGAATCCACCTTTTTTTGCCCCAAATCTACCATGAACTTAACCTACTTATGCTATGGTCTAATAAATATAGTTCGAATGTTCGTTGCAAATCAATCTTTTAGATGAAATGCGTTAAAAATAGTTAATTGGCTTAATAACAGAAAAATGTAGGTGGTTACCACCTCGAGAAATTTACCGACCGGACATAAAAAAAGGCGGAATGAATCCACCTTTTTTTGCCCCAAATCTACCATGAACTTAACCTACTTATGTTATGGCATGGTACTAATGTAGATAGATAAAACCTAGCTACAAATATTATTAGACCAAATGCATATTTACTAGTTGAAGAGCTATTTAGTATGCTCTTTCTGTATTTCCTTCATAGAAATTAATAAATGCCCGGTTTACTACACGGTTCCCGCCAGCAGTAGGATAGTCACCGGTAAAGTACCAGTCACCCAGGTTTTTCGGACAGGCTTTATGTAAGTTTTCTACCGTCTGGTAAATGATCTTCACGTCAGCATTTACATCAGTATCACATAATAATTCAGAGATCTTGTCAGAGATCTGTTCATTAGTAAATGGATCATATATTTCCTTGACGAAGTTCTGCACTTCAGCATCATCCAGATCTACCTGCTGCTTACATTTCACATAAACCTTTTCTACGATCTCATATTGGTCAGATTCCTTCAACAGCTCCAATGCGGCTCTAAAGGCAACAAGATCTTCCAGCCTGGCCATGTCAATTCCATAACAATCTGGATATCGTATTTGAGGAGCAGAAGAAACCACAACGATCTTCTTCGGTTTAAGCCTGTCCATCATTTTAATGATGCTTTTCTTCAGCGTAGTTCCGCGAACAATACTATCATCGATGATAACCAGGTTATCGTCGGGTTTTACCACGCCGTAAGTCACATCATAAACATGGGCCACGAGGTCATCTCTGCTGCTGTCTTCAGTAATAAAGGTTCGTAATTTTACATCCTTGATCGCGATCTTTTCAGTTCTTAACCTGTGCGATAAAATTCCCTGCAGCCTGGCGTCAGTTAGACTTTCCTTTTCCTCGAGGATGGCTTCATTCTTCTGTTTGTTGAGCTCATCCTGAGCCGCTTCCACCATTCCGTAGAAAGAAGTTTCCGCAGTATTAGGGATAAATGAGAAAACAGTTTTTAAGGTATCATGTTCAATACTTTTCAATACATCTGGCATGAGTAATCTACCAAGCATTTTACGCTCTTCATAAATTTCAGCATCACTACCACGGGAAAAATAGATCCTTTCAAAAGAACAGGCCTTTCGTTCCAGAGGTTTAAGGATCTCGGTAATATTTACCTCTCCGCTTTTTTTAGTGATGATCGCGTTCCCAGGAGGTAATTCGTGAACATCATCAAAATCTACATTGAAAACTGTTTGAATCACAGGTCTTTCTGAAGCTACCACAACCACTTCATCATCCTTATAATAATATGCGGGACGAATCCCTGCAGGATCCCGAAGTACGAAGGAATCACCGTGACCAATCATCCCTGCCATGGCATAACCACCATCCCAGTTCTTTGAAGACTTTCTCAGGATCTTCGCCACGTCAAGCTGCTCTGCGATATGTGGAGAAGCCTGCTTCTTGGAAAAACCTTCTTTCTTAAGTTTCTTGTATAATTTTCTTACTTCTGAATCCAGGAAGTGACCAATCTTTTCCATCACCGTCACAGTGTCTGCACGTTCTTTTGGATGTTGTCCAAGTTCTACAAGATTATCGAACAACTGGTTTACATTAGTCATGTTAAAATTCCCGGCAACTATAAGATTACGGTGCATCCAGTTGTTCTGTCTCAGGAATGGGTGTACGCTTTCTATACTATTCTTTCCGAAGGTTCCGTAGCGAACATGACCCAGGAAAACCTCACCCAGGTAAGGTATATATTTCTTCTGAAGTTCAGTGTTTTCTGCATACTCAGGATTTGCCAGGATCTCATCATTGATCCTTTGATTGATCTGTTCAAAAATATCCTGAATTGGCTGTGCAGCATTAGACCTTACGCGACTAATGTAACGCTCACCCGGTGCTGTATTCAATTTGATACTGGCAAAACCTGCACCATCCTGACCACGGTTGTGCTGTTTCTCCATAAGCAGGTACATTTTGTTTACACCATAGAAGGCGGTACCATACTTCTTTTTATAGTAATCTAATGGTTTAAGAAGCCTTATCTGTGCAATTCCACATTCGTGTTTGATAGCGTCACTCATAGGGTCTTATCTGGAATTTGTTGTGTTGTTGTTTATGTCACAAAAAAAGCCCTGAAATTACAGGGCGTGTTTTACTAGTCTAATTTTGTTTCAAAGTGTGTTAACTTCTTGAAATCGTGAAGCCTTTCATTCACTTCCTCGCGAGTTAATTTCTGCATTCGCTCAGTACCAAATTTTTCAACGCAGAAGGAGGCGAGATTGGATCCATAGATAACTGCATTCTTCATGTTCTCAAAAGAAATGTCATTCGTTCTGGCAAGATACCCAATAAAACCACCAGCAAAGGTGTCACCAGCGCCAGTTGGATCAAAGACTTCTTCCAGGGGAAGGGCAGGAGCATGGAAGATCTGATCTTCATGAAAAAGCAGCGCTCCATGTTCTCCTTTTTTGATCACAATATATTTAGGACCCATTTCAGCGATCTTTCTGGCAGCTTTCACCAGAGAGTATTCGCCTGAAAGTTGTCTTGCTTCTTCATCATTGATGGTGATCACATCTACTTTAGCAATAACTTTATCAAGCTCTTCAGGAGTGTTATCCATCCAGAAATTCATGGTATCAAGAACCACCAACTTAGGATTTTCAATCTGTTCTAAAACACTTAATTGCACTAGCGGATGTAGATTCCCGAGCATTACGTATTCAGCGTCCTTATAATTTTCAGGAACTACTGGCTGAAAATCTGCCAGTACATTCAATTGCGTGTCCAGGGTATCCCTGCTATTTAAGTCATTATGGTAACGACCACTCCAGAAGAATGTTTTACCGCCTTTTACAACTTCGATCCCTTCAATATCGATCTTATTGTTTTTCATAAGGTCAAGGTATTCCTGGGGGAAATCATCTCCCACCACAGATACCACTGCGCTGTCTATATCGAAATTGGCTGCAGACAGGCCTATATAAGTTCCTGCTCCACCTAAAATTTTATCTGTTTTTCCAAAAGGAGTTTCAATAGCATCAAAAGCTACAGTTCCTACAATAAGTAATTTACTCATAACGGGTTTTAAATTGTCGCTGCAAATATACAGTTTGTTTTCCAAGCTGTAAACCTGATTGCCAGGTTCAATTGTTAAGCTTTATAACCATCGTCTGCAGGAAGGTCCTTTCCTTTGGAGGCCATTACTGCCAGTGCATCACAACGCTCATTCTGTGGATGATCATTATGTCCTTTGATCCACTGGAACTCAACTTTATGTCTTCGGAAGACCTTAAGAAAAGCTTTCCAGAGATCAGCATTTTTTCGATTTACAAAATTTTTCTTTTCCCAGCCGAAGATCCAGCCTTTGTTCACGGCATCTGAAACATAGCGGGAATCTGTAAAAACTTTAGCGGGTGTTCCGGGTGTTTTTAATTTGCTCAAGGCGACGATCACAGCCATAAGTTCCATCCTGTTGTTGGTAGTAAGTTTAAAACCCTGAGCGAATTCTTTCTGGTACGGTTTGCCTACCCATTCCATCACGATACCGAAACCACCGGGACCTGGATTGCCCCTAGCAGCACCATCTGTATAAATATGCACCTTTGGTGTAATCACTTCATTTATTTTTGCAGGAGTTGCTGGATCACTTCCGGGAAGTGCTTGTATTCCAGCGCATGAATTTTTGTGGCAAGACTTTCTGGGGTATCTTCCGCAGTAATTGGAGTGGTGGCTTGGAAAATGATATTTCCTTCATCATAACGTTCATTTACATAGTGAATACTAATGCCACTTTCTTTTTCTTTTTTCTCTATGACTGCCTCATGAACTTTATTTCCATACATACCTTTGCCACCAAATTTAGGTAGTAGCGCGGGATGAATATTGATGATACGATCTGGGAATTCAGCAATAATCTTGGATGGGAACAGCCATAGAAAACCTGCCAGAACAATAAGATCTGGATTCATATCTACCAGAATATGAAGTACTTCATTGGTCTGGTAGAATGAATTTCTGTCAAAATGCAAGGCTTTTACCTGTAGGTCATACGCTCTTTTTAAAGCGCCGGCGTATTTTTTATTGGAGAATACCGCTAATACGCTGGTATCACTGGATTCCTGAAAGTACCTGATAATATTCTCGGCGTTCGTACCGGAGCCTGAAGCAAAAATGACAATCTTCTTTCTGGTCGTATTTCTTTTGTCACTCAAAATAAGGCTGTTAACAATTATTAGGATGTAAAATTAACTGCTTTGAGTGAATTTATGTAAATTACCATCACATTTTTGGAGTAAAAATCGGTTTTAAAATAAAAGTTTTTATTTTTGCCACCTAATCAAAATTAAAATAAAAAATTATGTCAGACATTGCATCAAGAGTAAAAGCTATAATCGTTGACAAATTAGGAGTTGACGAGAATGAAGTTGTAAACGAAGCCAGCTTCACCAACGACTTGGGTGCTGATTCACTAGACACAGTTGAATTGATCATGGAATTCGAAAAAGAATTCGACATTCAGATTCCAGACGATCAGGCAGAAAACATTGCAACTGTAGGTCAGGCAATTTCATATATCGAAGACGCTAAAAAATAAATCATAGACACCATATGGAGTTGAAGCGAGTAGTAGTTACAGGCCTTGGAGCCTTAACCCCAATTGGTAACAATTTAGAGGAATATTGGGAAGGACTTAAAAGTGGAAAAAGTGGTAGCGCGCCTATCACTTATTTTGATACTGAAAAGTTCAAGACTAAATTCGCATGTGAACTCAAAAATTTTAATCCTTTAGATCATTTTGATCGCAAGGAGGCCCGAAAACTTGATAGGTTCGCTCAGTATGCAATGGTATCTGCAGACGAAGCTATCGAGGATTCTGGTATAGACCTTGAAACGGTAGACAAATATCGCGTTGGCGTTATTTGGGGTGCCGGCATAGGTGGACTGGAAACTTTCCAGAATGAAGTCATTAACTTCGCTGAAGGTGATGGTACTCCAAGATTCAATCCTTTCTTTATTCCGAAGATGATAGCAGATATTGCCCCGGGTAATATTTCTATCAAGCACGGATTTATGGGAGCAAATTATACTACAGTATCGGCATGTGCATCGTCTGCAAACGCAATGATAGACGCACTTAACAACATTAGGTTGGGATACAGTGATGTAATTGTTTCAGGAGGATCTGAAGCTGCTGTGACACTGGCAGGAATGGGTGGATTTAACGCAATGCATGCCCTTTCTACCCGAAACGAAAGCCCGGAGACAGCATCAAGACCATTCGATTCCACAAGGGACGGATTTGTTCTTGGCGAAGGAGCTGGAGCTCTTATTCTAGAAGAATATGAGCACGCTAAAGCAAGAGGAGCTAAGATTTATGCTGAATTGCTTGGCGGTGGTCTTTCTTCAGACGCTTATCACATGACTGCTCCGCATCCGGAAGGAGATGGAGTTGTTGCTGTAATGAAAAACTGCCTTAAGAATGCAGGTTTAAAACCAGAGGACGTAGATGTGATCAATACACATGGTACTTCTACGCCACTTGGGGATGTAGCTGAACTAAAGGCTATTTCCAAGGTATTTGGAGATCATGCTAAGAACATGAATATTAATTCAACGAAATCAATGACCGGTCACCTTCTTGGTGCTGCTGGAGCCATTGAAGCAATTGCGTCGATACTTTCAATGAAATATAGTTTGATCCCGCCTACCATCAACCATGAGAACATTGATGAAAATATTGATCCTGAACTTAATCTAACCCTGAACAAAGCTCAGGAAAGAGAAGTCAAGATCGCTATGAGTAACACGTTTGGTTTTGGAGGTCATAATGCCTGTGTAGTATTTAAAAAATTAGACGAATAGACCATGAGCGTCATTCGTAACATATTAAATTCCCGCTCTTATAAAGGCGGGAATTTTTTTAATATCCTAACTCAAATCCTGGGTTTTAAACCAAAGACACTTTCTCCATATAAAAAGGCATTTACCCATCGCTCTCTTAATCGAAGAGATGAAGATGGTAATGCCATCAACTTTGAACGACTGGAATTTCTTGGCGATGCCATGCTGAGTGCGGTGGTCGCTTCTCATTTGTTTAGAGCAGTTCCCGGCGGTAATGAAGGCTATCTTACTAAAATGCGTTCCAAGGTGGTGAGTCGTAAGCACCTGAATGAACTAGGGAAAGACCTGGGTCTTATCGAACATGTTCAAACCAATATCCCTGTCACTCAATTTGGAGTGAATATTCATGGAAACCTGTTTGAAGCTCTCGTTGGTGCTATTTATCTTGATAGAGGTTATAAATATTGTGAACGCTTCATTTACGAGCGAGTGATAGATCCATATGTGGATATAGAACAACTGGAAGGAAAAGTAATTAGCTATAAAAGCCTGGTAATAGAATGGTGCCAGAAGGAAAAGAAGGAATTTGATTTCGAAGTCTACGAGGATACCGGGAATGATGAACTTAAACATTTCGCGGTAAAACTCCGAATTGAAAATCGGGTGGTAGCTAAGGCCAGGGCAACTTCAAAAAAGAAAGCTGAAGAGAAAGCATCGAAACGCGCTTACTACGCACTTCAAACTAAAATAAAATAATTTGCGAAATTAACGTAAACTATAACGTTTTCGTAGAAAATTATGAATTTTAGACCCCTAATATCTTCATTTCAGCAATGATATATTATCTTTAACCTAAATTCCGAATTTGTGCTTATGCATAAGGAACTGCTTGAGTTTGAAGATGAGAGCTTTCAATTGATCGCGATCTACTCTTCTTTAGAGGGGTATAGAATGGCTTATTTAATCAATAAGAATTTGCGAACAAAGCTGGAGAGAGAGGCAACAGACATTGATTTTAATCATTCTGAATATCACGCCTTTTATGCTCTTTACTCTTTCAAAGATCCAAAAGCTTACTACAGCGTTGAACTGGTTACCAATAAGTTCAAGGGAGAACCGAAAAGGATTCTAAGTACAGGTTCCCTTTTTAATGAGGAAAAGTTCAGTTCAAAAGAAATTAACCTTATATCTGAATATAGTAAAGTTGATTTTTTTCTTAAGATAAGCGAGGAAATTCTACCTAAAGAATTCATCAGGATTCTGAACAAGATTAATCAAATTCCAGGAGTACAGGCAGCTTACGCTATAGAAGTGGATAAGCTGAAGAACAAACAAAATCTAATTTTCGAATAATGCCGACCAACAAGAAAACCAAAATAGTTGCCACACTGGGCCCTGCAACCAGTAGCAAAGATACTTTAAAGAGAATGTTGCAGGAAGGTGTCAACGTATTTCGTATCAACTTTTCACATGCAGATTATGAAGATGTGAAAGAACGGGTGCAGATGATTAGAGAACTTAACGAGGAAGAAGGTTTCAATGCCGCGATCCTTGCCGATCTTCAGGGTCCAAAACTTCGAGTAGGAGTCATGAAGGAGGAAGTAGTGGTTTCTGAAGGTGACCAGATCACGTTTGTAACTGGAAAACCTTTCAAAGGCACTTCTGAACGGGTGTACATGAACTACGAAACTTTTCCGCAGGATGTTAAAGCTGGGGAAAGAATACTGCTGGATGATGGAAAACTGATCTTCGAAGTGGTTAAAACCAACAAGAAAGATGAGGTTACTACCAAGGTTATCCAGGGTGGACCATTAAAATCAAAAAAAGGTGTAAACCTTCCAAATACAAATATCTCTTTGCCTGCGCTTACAGAGAAAGATGTCAAGGATGCCAAATTTGCCTGCGAACTTGCTGTGGACTGGATGGCACTTTCTTTTGTTAGACATGCTGAAGATCTTATGGAACTTCAGAAATTGATCAATGAGCATTCAGAATTCAAAATTCCGATCGTTGCGAAGATCGAAAAACCTGAAGGTGTTGAAAATATAGATAAAATCGTTGCTTATTGTGACGGATTGATGGTTGCGCGTGGTGATCTTGGTGTGGAAATTCCTGCTCAGGAAGTCCCTTTAATTCAGAAGAAACTGGTACTTACAGCTAAAAAAGCACGAATCCCGGTGATCATCGCAACTCAAATGATGGAAACCATGATCACGAGCCTTACGCCTACCAGAGCAGAAGTGAACGATGTTGCGAATTCGGTAATGGATGGAGCAGATGCGGTGATGCTTTCCGGAGAAACTTCCGTAGGACAATATCCGGTACAGGTCATTCAGAAAATGGCGCAGATCCTGGAAAGTGTAGAGAATTCTCCACTTATTAAGGTGCCACACGAACCACCGCACGTAAGAACGAAAAGATATATTACTAAAGCTGTTTGTTATCATGCAGCGCACATGGCTAACGAGATCAAGGCTAAAGCAATCTGTACGTTAACTAATAGTGGTTATACGGCATTCCAGATCTCTGCATGGAGACCAGAAGCTCATATTCTTGTATTTACATCGAACAGAAGGATTCTTAACCAACTGAGCCTCTTGTGGGGTGTGAAAGCTTTCTTCTACGATAAGTTCGTGAGTACAGATGAAACTATTGACGATATTAACGATATGGCGAAACAATATAAATTCGTGGAAATTGGAGACTTTACGATTAACCTTGCCGCAATGCCAATTACCGCTAAGGGAATGGTGAATACGCTAAGAGTTTCTGAAATAGAATAGAACCTTTCAAGTTTAGATATAACGACCGGGTATCTGCAAAAGCAGGTATCCGGTTTTTTAATGGTGAAAATATCGGTCACCGATATCCAGATCTTCCCGAACAAGAATATCTTTGATCAATCTACTCTTATTTCCGTATTGATTATGCCTGAATACAACCTCTAGTGTGTCCATAGTTAACTTCAGGATCTTGAAGTCTTTGTATTATTTACTGGTACTTAGGAGTTCGGGAATTTGCGGACTCGTAATTCGCGGCACTATATTAAAAACTGTGTAAGTATTGAATAACGGGGTTTGTTAGCCCCGTTATTTTTTTAACCTTGCCTGCAAAATCCAGGCACTAATATTTACACATTGATGAAAAAAGAAGATCTATTCGATGATGAGTTTTTAAAACAGTTTAAATCCGGAGAAGAACTTAGCAGCTTTCTCAAGCAACTTCAAAAACGAGGATTAGAGAAAATGCTTGAAGGTGAACTTGATGGCCATCTGGATTACGACAAGAACCAAAAGTCTGGATCTGGAAATACCAGGAACGGTTATTCTCAG